>CAJTPO010000004.1 GCA_910578115.1 uncultured Lachnospiraceae bacterium
GAGTGGAACGTAGACACTTGGAATGGGCTGGATGCGTTACAGTTTGCGGCCGGTTTTCTTTTCCGGTTGCCAGAATACGGTGCGGACGATATAATAAAAGCAGGGGATTTCTCAGGAAACAGGAGGACTTGACGGAAAGGAAATAAGATGCAAAAGCAGACGCATGATTACGATAATGTGTTCAAAACTATGAAGAGCAAACACAAAAGACTATTTGTGGCGGTGATCAACGATATTTTCGGGAAATGTTATCCGATGGATGTAAGGGTGGATGTGCTGCCGTCGGAAGGATATCTGACTGAGAGTGAGACAGCGGATGGAAGGAAGGAGATCGAGGAACAGATTTCGGATTTCCTGATCAGGATCGGAAGTGAAGTTTACCTTCTGGAATGCCAGAGCTATGATGATGGTTCCATGGCGATCCGGATCGCGGAATATGCCTTTATTGTCGCGAGACAGTTTGCCGTATGGGATATCGGTCATGCGACCATTCCCATGCCGCGGTTTTCGGTGATCTATATTAAGAGAACAAACAGGACACCGGCGGCGACAACGATCACATTTACGTTTCCGGACGGGCAGAGTGTAGAGTATCGATCCGACAATGTGATCCTGGATGAGTTTACAAAGGAAGACATTGTTGAGAGGCGGCTTTTTCCCTATATCCCGTTTTATATCGCAAGGTATGAAAAGGAAATCGTATCGGAGGGCAAGGTGGATCAGGCAGTGGAGGATCTGGCATATTTCAGGGATCAGATGGTGCGACTGAACAGGACCGGTGAGTTGACCGATACAGAGCTGATAGATCTGATGGGATTTGTGAACACTATCATTACCCACATGACGAATGGAAACAAGAATGAAGAAAGGCTGGTGAATGTTATGGGCGGAACGATAATCGAGACAGAATCCGAGAAATGGATGCGTCAGGGCATGGAACGTGGCCTGCAGCAGGGGGTGCAGCAGGGACAGGCCAAAATGCTGATAGAGCTCGGACAGGAAGACGGACTTGATGACACAACGATCCTGCAGAGAATACAGGAGAAGATCGGTCTGTCGCTGGAAGAGGCGATGACTTATATGAAGCAGTATGGAAAACGGCTTGTGTAGGTTCGCGGTATCATGCAGAAGATGTATTCAGACCGTATAGGATGGATTGGTATTTTGTGCTCATTATATGCTGCAGTTTATACTTGACCAGTTGTAATGATGACAGAAATGATGGAAGGGCTGTGAAACAGCAGCGGATGCATCCGGCCGGCGTCTGACGGTAGAAAACCATTGCAAAAAGGATACCCCTATGATACAATAATTGAAGCAGACAATGATAAAAAAATAACAATCGTTGTCGATCTTGTAATGTAAAGTTTTTTCTAACAAAATACCAAAATGGAGGAGAAGAAGATGGCAAAAAAAGTTGTTTTGGCGGGTGCCTGCCGTACAGCTATCGGCACTATGGGTGGGGGCTTAAGCACGACACCGGTAGCAGAGCTTGGCGCAATCGTAATCAAAGAAGCATTGAACAGGGCAGGAGTAGCACCTGATCAGGTCGATCACGTATATATGGGTTGTGTAATCCAGGCGGGACAGGGTCAGAACGTTGCACGTCAGGCTTCCATTAAGGCAGGACTTCCGAATGAGGTTCCGGCAGTTACCATCAACGTTGTATGCGGATCCGGTCTGAACTGTGTCAACATGGCGGCACAGATGATCCAGGCAGGCGATGCCGACATCGTGGTTGCAGGCGGTATGGAGAACATGTCCATGGCACCTTACGCAGTTCCTCAGGGACGTTACGGTTACAGAATGAACAACGGTACACTGGTAGATACCATGGTGAATGATGCACTGTGGGATGCTTTCAATAACTATCATATGATCAAGACGGCTGACAATATCTGTGAGGAGTGGGGCCTGACACGCGAAGAGCTGGACGAGTTCGCACTTAAGAGCCAGCAGAAGGCAGAAGCAGCACAGAAGAACGGTGCTTTTGACAAAGAGATCGTACCTGTTATGGTCAAGAAGAAGAAAGAAATGGTAGAGTTCAAGGTAGACGAGGGACCGAGAGCAGGTTCCACCATCGAAGGACTCCAGAAGCTGCGTGCGATCAATCCGGGCGGATTCGTTACGGCAGGTAACGCTTCCGGCATCAACGACGGTGCGGCAGCTATCGTTGTGATGAGCGAAGAGAAGGCGAAGGAGCTGGGCGTTAAGCCGATGGCAACTTTTGTCGGCGGCGCTCTGGCAGGCTGCAGACCGGAAGTTATGGGTATCGGTCCTGTTCCGGCTACTCAGAAGGTTATGGCCAGGACCGGTTACAAGATCGAAGATTTCGATATCATCGAGGCGAATGAGGCATTTGCTGCACAGTCCGTAGCAGTAGGCAAGGAGCTGGGCATTGATGTTGACAGACAGCTGAACCCCAACGGCGGCGCAATCGCGCTGGGACACCCGGTAGGAGCTTCCGGATGCCGTATCCTGGTAACACTTCTGCATGAGATGGAAGCGAAGGATGCGAAGAAGGGTCTTGCGACGCTGTGTATCGGCGGCGGCATGGGATGCGCTACGATCGTTGAGAGAGACTAAAGTTCTGATCATGGGATCTGTGATCGCGCGTTGCTGATCACAGTCCCGTTACATGCGCCTTTTCATGACTGGGAAGGCAGAAGCAGCGCAGAAATGAGGAAAATATGGAATTCGTATTATATGAAGTAAAAGGACAGGTGGGTATCATCACCATCAACCGTGAGAAGGCGCTGAATGCCCTGAATTCCACGGTACTGGAAGAGCTGGACAAGACACTGGACGGTGTGGATCTTGATGCGGTTCGCTGTCTGATCCTGACAGGTGCCGGCCAGAAATCTTTCGTGGCAGGGGCGGATATCGGTGAGATGAGCACCCTGACCAAGGCAGAAGGCGAAGCCTTCGGTAAGAAGGGCAACGATGTATTCCGTAAGCTGGAGACTTTCCCGATCCCTGTGATCGCGGCAGTGAACGGGTTTGCACTGGGCGGCGGCTGTGAGATCTCCATGAGCTGTGATATCAGGATCTGCTCTGATAACGCGGTATTCGGACAGCCCGAAGTGGGCCTTGGCATCACACCCGGCTTCGGCGGCACACAGAGACTGGCAAGGATTGTAGGCCCCGGTATGGCGAAGCAGATGATCTATACGGCAAGAAACATCAAGGCTGACGAGGCGCTCAGGATCGGTCTGGTGAACGCAGTATATCCGCAGGAAGAGCTGATGGCTGCAGCGGAGAAGATGGCAGCGGGCATCGCGAAGAATGCACCGATCGCAGTCCGCAACTGCAAGAAAGCGATCAACGACGGACTGGAAGTGGGCATGGACGAGGCGATCGTGATCGAAGAGAAGCTGTTCGGCGACTGCTTCGAGACGGAAGACCAGAAGTACGGCATGGCATTTTTCCTGGATAAGAACAAGGAGAAGGTGAAGGAGCCGTTCAAGAACTGCTAAAGCACAGGCTCAGGTCACAAGATACAGACGCTGAGCTGTAAACATAACACAAATCAAGGAGGATATGCACGATGAAAGTAGGTATTATCGGTGCGGGAACCATGGGTTCCGGTATTGCACAGGCATTCGCTATGACAGACGGCTATGAAGTTTGTCTCTGCGATATCAAGGAAGAGTACGCTGAGGGCGGCAAAGCCAAGATCCAGAAGAACATGAATTTCCTGGTGAGCAAGGAGAAGATCACGCAGGAGAAGGCTGACGAGATCATGGGCAAGATCACCACAGGTCTGAACGGCATCTGCACGGACTGTGACCTGATCGTTGAAGTTGCGCTGGAGAAGATGGAGATCAAGCAGGCGATCTTCAAAGAGCTGATGGGCATCGTGAAGAAGGAATGCATGTTCGCATCCAATACTTCCTCTCTTTCCATCACCAAGATCGGAGAAGGTCTGGACAGACCGATGATCGGTATGCACTTCTTCAATCCTGCTGACAGAATGAAGCTGGTAGAGGTGATCAGGGGTGAGAATACGCCGCAGGAGATGGTAGACAAGATCACGGCCATCGCTACGGAGATCGGCAAGACACCGGTACAGGTTAAGGAAGCTCCCGGCTTCGTTGTAAACAGAATCCTGATCCCGATGATCAATGAGGCAATCGGTGTTCTGGATGCCGGCACAGCATCTGCAGAGGATATCGACGTGGCTATGCAGCTTGGTGCATCCCATCCTATGGGACCGCTGCATCTGGGCGATCTGATCGGTCTGGATATCTGCCTTGCGATCATGGAAGTACTGTATAATGAGACCAAGGATGAGAAGTATGCGCCGCAGCCGCTTCTGAAGAAGATGGTAGAGGAGAAGAAGCTGGGCAGAAAGACCGGTATCGGATTCTTCGACTATTCCAAGAAATAATATAGCAGGACTATAAAGAGAACTACCGCTGTAACGTTCTTGAGATCCGGCAGGACCTCGAGGACGTTATACTGGGTTCTTATGAAACAGGTAAGAAATGCAATTAAAATAACATGGAGGAATAAAAGATCATGGATTTTACTTTAAGCAAAGAACATGAAATGGCGAGATCTCTTTTCAAAGAGTTCGCTGAAAAAGAAGTAAAACCTCTTGCACAGGAGGTAGACGAGACAGAAGCTTTCCCGAGAGAGACTGTTGAGAAGATGGCGAAGTTGGGATTCCTCGGAATTCCGGTTCCGAAGGAGTACGGCGGACAGGGCTGCGATCCTTTGACCTACGCTATGTGTGTTGAGGAACTGTCCAAAGTATGTGGTACCACAGGCGTTATCGTATCCGCACACACTTCTCTTTGCTGCGACCCTATTATGACATACGGTACAGAAGAGCAGAAGCAGAAATACCTGATCCCTCTTGCAAAAGGTGAGAAGTTAGGCGCATTCGGCCTGACAGAGCCCGGTGCAGGTACGGACGCTCAGGGACAGCAGACCAAGGCAGTGCTGGACGGCGACGAGTGGGTACTGAACGGCTCCAAGTGCTTTATCACCAACGGTAAGGAAGCTGACGTATATGTTATCTTTGCGATCACGGGCACGGTTGAGAAGCGTGGCAGACTGACCAAGGAGATCTCCGCCTTTATCGTGGAGAAGGGAACACCCGGCTTTACCTTCGGTACGAAGGAGAAGAAGATGGGTATCCGCGGATCTTCTACATACGAGCTGATCTTCACGGACTGCCGTATCCCGAAGGAGAATCTGCTTGGACAGCAGGGCAAGGGCTTCGGTATTGCCATGCATACACTGGACGGTGGACGTATCGGTATCGCTTCCCAGGCACTGGGTCTGGCAGAAGGCGCATTAGAGACCACCATCGCTTATGTAAAAGAGAGAAAACAGTTCGGCAGAGCTATCGGCGCATTCCAGAATACACAGTTCCAGCTGGCAGATATGGCGACCAAGGTACAGGCTGCACAGCTGCTTGTTTACAAGGCTGCTATGGCGAAGGCTACCCAGAAGGTTTACTCCGTAGAGGCGGCTATGGCTAAATTGTATGCTGCAGAGGTGGCAATGGAAGTGACCACCAAGGCTGTTCAGCTCCACGGCGGTTATGGCTACATCAGAGAGTACGATGTAGAGCGCATGATGCGTGACGCGAAGATCACGGAGATCTACGAAGGAACAAGCGAAGTTCAGCGTATGGTTATTTCCGGTTCCCTGCTCAAATAAGAGGATGCTGAGGATATTGCAGGTATATACGGCAGTATCCATGTAGAAGTAAACGTGAAAGAATAAATAAAATAAGGAGAGAAATACAATGAAAATTGTTGTTTGTATTAAACAGGTTCCCGATACAAAGGGCGGCGTTAAGTTTAATCCGGACGGAACACTCGACAGAGGCGCTATGCTTACGATCATGAACCCGGATGACAAAGCAGGTCTGGAAGCAGCACTTAGATTAAAGGATCAGTACGGTGCAGAAGTAACGGTTGTGACAATGGGTCTTCCGAAGGCGGAGGAAGTTCTGCGTGAGGCTTTGGCTATGGGCGCGGACAATGGTATCCTGGTAACTGACAGAGTACTCGGCGGTGCGGATACATGGGCTACTTCCACCACAGTGGCAGGTGCGATCAGAAATCTCGAGTATGACCTGATCATCACGGGCCGTCAGGCGATCGACGGTGATACCGCACAGGTAGGTCCTCAGATCTCCGAGCATCTTGACATTCCTGTTATCTCTTACGCACAGGATATTAAAGTAGAAGGCGACAGCGTGATCGTTGAGCGTCAGTACGAAGACAGATACCATGTTGTAAAGGCTAAAATGCCCTGTCTGATCACAGCGCTTTCCGAGCTGAATGAGCCCCGTTACATGACACCGGGCGGCATTTTCGATGCTTATAAGAAAGAACTTACCGTATGGGGCAGAGCAGACTTGAAGGATGTTGACGACGCCAACCTGGGTCTTAAGGGTTCACCGACCAAGATCGCCAAGGCTTCCGATAAGGTAAGAAAGGGCGCCGGCGAGAAGGTTACTCTTGATCCTGATGAATCTGTAAGCTACATTGTTGACAAGTTGAAAGTGAAACATGTGATCTGACAGAGGTTTCGCGGCTTTATGTTTTAAATAAAATATAAGACTATATTCAGGTATAGAGAAAGGAATGTAAAATGAATTTAGAAGAATACAAGGGAGTATATGTCTTTGCGCAGCAGGTGGACAATGAGATCAGCAGTATTGCTTTCGAACTGCTCGGCAAAGCAAAAGACCTGGCTAAAGATTTAAGTACGGACGTGACGGCTGTGTTGATCGGTTCCGACGTAAAAGGACTGGCAGACCAGCTTGCAGAATACGGTGCGGACAAGGTGATCGTTGTGGACGATCCGGAGTTGAAGGACTACAGAACAGAGCCTTATGCACATGCACTGTCTTCCGTTATCAACAAATATAAACCCGAGATCATGCTGGTTGGCGCAACTGCGATCGGCAGAGACTTAGGTCCCAGAGTATCCGCAAGAGTGGCTACCGGTCTGACAGCAGACTGTACCGTTCTGGAGATCGGTGACTTCCCGTTACAGGCAGTTCCGGGCCAGGAGCAGTTACATAACCAGCTGCTGATGACACGTCCGGCATTCGGCGGTAACACCATCGCAACGATCGCATGTCCTTACAACCGTCCGCAGATGGCTACGGTTCGTGCAGGCGTTATGCAGAAGATCGAGCCGATCAAGGGCGCCAAAGCAGTTGTGGAAGAGTTCAATCCCGGCTTTACACCGGACAACAAGTATGTGGAGATTCTCGACATCGTGAAGTCCGTAGTAGAGACCGTTGATATCATGGATGCGAAGATTCTCGTATCCGGCGGCCGTGGCGTAGGAAGCCCGGAGAACTTCAAGATTCTGGAAGATCTCGCGGCAGTGCTCGGCGGTACGGTAAGCTGCTCCCGTGCGGTAGTGGATTCCGGCTGGAAGCCGAAGGATCTGCAGGTTGGACAGACAGGTAAGACCGTTCGTCCGAACGTTTATTTCGCAATCGGTATCTCCGGTGCGATCCAGCACGTGGCAGGTATGGAAGAGTCTGATATCATCGTGGCGATCAACAAGGATGCGGATGCTCCGATCTTCGACGTAGCTGACTACGGCGTTGTGGGCGACCTGAACAAGATCGTTCCGAAGCTGACAGAAGCATTGAAGGCTGAGATCGCAGCTGCAAAATAATAAAAGTTAACTTGCGAAGCAAATTAACTTTGTGAGATTCGCTGCGCGAACTCGGAAAAAGGAAACTTATAAAAACGATAAAAACGCCTGGGAAGTTTGCCCAGGCGTTTTCTTTGATCAAAAATTGTGCTATCATGGAATTATGGAAAATATGATTACAGTAACGGGGTTGACAAGTGCATACGGGAGGAAACCGGTACTGCAGGGTGTGTCGTTTACGGCATGGAGAGGAGATTGTGTAGGGATCGTCGGTGCGAATGGCTGCGGGAAATCGACGCTTCTCTCAATTCTGGCGGGGACGCTGAAGCCGAAGTCGGGGCAGGTGTCTTATTATGGCAGGGCGGCATGGAGTGATGCGGGAGGCGGCAGGATGCATGGGAACAGAGAAGTGATCCGCAGGATGACCGGCTATGTGCCCCAGGAAAATCCGCTGATCCCGGAACTCAGTGTATATGACAATCTTCGTCTGTGGTATCCGGATAAGAAAACGCTTCAAAACGAGCTGGAGCAGGGATTTTTAAATCTGCTGGGGCTGGATGAATTTTCTGCAAAGCGGGTGAGTAAACTGTCGGGCGGCATGAAGAAGCGGGTCAGTATCGGCATAGCGATGGCCGGTATGCCACCGGTACTTCTTATGGACGAACCAGGTGCTGCGTTGGACCTGATCTGCAAGGAAGATATACGCCGGTATCTTCAAGTATATCTGGAACGCAGAGGTACGGTGGTGATCGCGACACACGAAGAAAGCGAACTGGATCTGTGCAGCGCATTGTATATTATGAAGGACGGACGGCTGCATCAGGCTGACCGTTGTCTGCGGGGAGAAGCGTTGACCGGCAGAATGTAATGTCGGTAGAGCGGCCGTCCGGAAGGTAGATCCCGTGCGGTGAAGGACTCCTCTGCCGGCAGGGTGATATTGGAGTCAGAAGTATTATGAGACAGGGGGAAGAGGCGTGAATACGGGTAGTCAGAGAGATCAGGAGCAACAGAGGTATGAGATACCGATTCCGGATATCAGGGGCAGAGAGGGATTCGGGCGGCGAAATCCCTTGATTCTGCCTGCGGTGGCCTGTGCTGTGTTGATTTTGATTGCCTGCGCAGGGATCGTTTCCTTGTATATCAAAAGTACGCCTGCTTATAGACTTGGTAAGGGAATCCGGAATCTGGTCAGGGAGATGGAAGCGTTCGGGAATCCGTTGACAGAGAAGATCGGCATCGGGGATCTGAGCCGGATGCTGGCAGAGGAAGGCGGGCATGTGAGCACGCGGATCAATTTTACTGCGGACGGCCTGATCGGGAATACGATCGGTGTCGATACCGAATACTATAAGGATATGCAGAATAAGGAGCTGAGCGCTGATACGAGTATCAGTATGATGAATTATGAGTTTGCGCATTTGAATATTTATGCAGATGAAGAGGCGTTTTGTTTTTCCGTACCGGAATTATTTCTGGAAAATATGTATGTTGATAATGAAAATATAGTGAGCCAGTATAATGCGTCTTTTCTGGCTGGATTATCCGGAAGCAGCCCTTTGGATGATTTCTCCGTCGATCTTTTCCCGGATGCTGACAGGCAATATGTCAAAGGGGATTTGGAGCGTTACGCTGCGGATCTTGAAGCCTGCAGGAAGAGTATGGTCCTGGAGAGGATAAAGAGGGGTGTTTACCGTGTGATATTTCCGTCCGGGGAGATGGAACGTCTGCTGCGGGATGTCGTGAACAGTTGCGAGCCGATGTATGCAATATCGGAAAGCGGGCGGTGGTGGAAAGAATATGACAGACTGCTTGTCTCGGATATCTGCATGATCTTTACTATTGACAGACAGAACCATATCGAGCTTATCACGCTGGAAGAACCGGTAAGTATGTTGGACGGAAAGGCGGTAATAAGCGGGGCTCTGTATTTACCGGGGAGTACGCAGAACCTGCAGGGAGATATAACGGTGAAAGGTGAAGACGGTATGGAAAGATCGCTTTATCTGCAGATCATACGCTCGAGAGCGGATGAGGGTTATGGTCTGAGTGTGCAGGCGGAGCTTATGAAAGAAGAGGATTCTTTGTTTGCGATGAAGTATGTCACACAAAGCGACGTACTTCGGGATGCGTTTACGGCAGGCATATCCGTGTGGAACGACAGGGAGGATCAGCTGAAGCTTGTGATGGAAGGGAGACTGGATGACATCGTTCAGGGAAGGAGCCTGGAATTGGAGCTGGAGAATATGCAGTGCTATTGGAAGGATGAGGAGATATTTAAGATGACCGGCGATATTTTGCTGGAGCCGCTGGAGAAAGAGATCAGAAGTACGGTAAAGCGGGAGACGAACTTTTTCGAGATGACGGAAAGAGACTGGCTGGGTATTCTGTATAAAATAGGGGATACATATGGCAGCCTGCCAGGGTCCTTATGGTAATGGCGTGAGTCCTGTTATCCTGCATTGAGACTCCGCGAAGCGGAAGATTGAAAATTAAAATTTTCAATCGCGAGATTTGTGTCTGCGCGTTGCTTGCCACAAACTCGTTTATGCGCAAAAAGCAGCGCAGAAATGGAGAAAATTATGGAGGGTGGAATGAGTTATACGGAGCGTGATGAGACAGATAATGGTAGTAGAGAGAAGAACGGCGGGGTGGGAGATGAGGCGATGATCGAAGAACTGATGCGGCATCTGGACTCGGAATTTACACAGGGTGTTTATCGGATGAGCGTCAGCTTTGATGAGGAAGAGGAGGAAGCGAAGAATGTTTCCCATAAGTGCTGTAATATGTACGGCAGGCCCGCAACGGAGACAGTCGGTCTTCTGGATATGTATACGGATATCAGTGCAGGAGAACCTGACCGGCAGCTGTAAGGAGAGGGGGAAGGCATGGAGTAAACTATGGGACGGAAAATGCGGTATCTCTATTTGGAAATAAAGAAGACTGTTAAGCTGCTTCCTCACATGCTGCTGCAGATTCTCCTGCTTTTAGGGCTTTTGGCTGTGGTGGTCGTTGGAGCCGTTAGAAGCATGGGGCGGGAAGCGTTGGCAGTGAGGGCGGAAATTGCGGTGGTAGTGCGGGAGGAACTGGCTGGTTTAGCGCTTCATTATGTGGAGAACATAGAGAGCGTATCCCGTTTCTGCCGTTTTCGGCAGACTACGGAGCAGGAGGGGTTTGAACTTTTGAATCATGGTGAGGTGACGGCCCTTGTTTTGATGCCGGAGCAGTTACTGGAAGGGATTATGAACGGTACGAATCCTGCGGTTGAGATTTATTTCCCAAAGCAGGCGGGGCTGGAAGCCATGTTTTTCAGGGAGATGACGGAGGCGGGAGAAGGGCTGCTGCGGGTAGCGCAGGCGCAGATCTATGGGGCAGGAGATATGGCACGTGAATTCGGGCTGACAGAGCAGCTGTCGAGAATCGAAACGGAGATCGACAGCTATAATCTGGCTTTTGCACTGGACAGACTGGCATTATATGACCAGGAAAAAGTATCTGCATTTGGAGCTGTGAATGCGGCACAGTTCTATTTGGCTTCCGGCACGATTCTGTTTCTTTTGCTGGCGGGAATGGCAATGTATCCTGTTGTGTGCAAAGAAAAACCGGCATTTTGCAGGCAGTTGACAAGAGAAGGAACGGGAGAGATATGGCAGAGCTTTTGTCAATGGGTCTGTGGCTTCCTGTGCGTAAGTCTTTTTGCGGGTATATTATGGGCGGCAGGCCGGTTATTTGCAGTGTTTGGGCCACAGGATGCAGTGAAGTATCTTACAGCAGGCGGCGGATATCCATCGCATATCGGAGTGGGGATAGGGGTCGTTATCTTAATGACGGTTACGGCCCTTATTTATCTGGTGCACAGCCTGGCGGGCAGCAGGACGGTAGGAATCCTGCTGGTCTTTGTGGTATCGGTGGTGATGGTCTTTCTTTCCGGGGGTCTGGTTCCGGCAATGTTTCTGCCGCAGCATGTACGGACAGTGGGGGAGTGGCTCCCTACGGCCTGGCTGATGCGGGCGGTGAGTGGTCTTTTTGCAGGCCGCGGTGCGGGTGTATCGGGAGAGGGTGTGGCGGTACTTTGTGGTTACACCGTATTGTGCACTGCGGCGGCATGCTTTGTCCGTCGAAGCAGGGGCCTGCTGTGAAGAGGCTGTAAATTCGGTCAGGAGACCGGAGAGAGGGAGTGAGAAAAGTATGTGCGGGGCAGATGAATGGAGGTCGTTGTGCGGGAAGGAAGGAATTTTCGCGTAAAACAATATGGGATCTGGATCAGCCTTCTTGCCGGACGCCTGTGGAGACAGCCGGTTTATATCGTTCTGCTTGTGCTGATACCGCTGTTGGGATACGGGGCAGGCTTTATGGAGCGCGGTGAACAAAGCGGTGTCGCGGTGGCAGTCTGTGTGGAAGACGGTGTATGGAAGGAAAAGATCATGGACATGCTGGCAGAACAGGAAGCGGACAGTGTGCTGCAGTTTGTATATCTTGATGGGAGCAGGGAAGTAGAGCGGTGTGTGGCGGCCGGGGAGGCTGCCTGTGGGTTTGTTATCGGACAGGACATTGCCAAGAAGGTGCTTGACGGTGCGTGGCGGAAAAGCATTACAGTGTTTGAAACGGATTCCGGCAGTGTGACGGGAATCGCGGAGGAACGGCTTGCCGGCGTGATCTTCAGGCTGTATGCGGAAGAATATTATGACAGGTATATGGGACGGATTTCGGAGACTGCGGCGGCATTTGCCAGAGAAGCCTATGAGAGGCGTCTTGTGGACGACAGTACATTTTCTTTTCAATATATTTATGATGACTCTACAGGTCAATTTAGTTATGACACGCCTGTTGTTGATGACATAAATGTCAATAAGGATGTAACTGCCCCGGTTTTCCCGGTTAAAGGCATACTTGCCGTTCTTATTTTCCTCGGTGGATTATGCGGGATGCTGGAATATGAGAGAGATAAAAAGGAAAAAAGATTTGTCCGTATGGCTCCCGATCTATTGACTTATCTGGTTAATATATGGATATCGACCGTATTTCTCTCGGCCGCGGTGCTGGTCTGCCGGTGGGGGTATGACGGAATGCGCTGTTGCGGGGCCGGGTTTAGCATTGCCGGAATGCTCAGGGTGTGGAGCGCAGGAATGTGGGGCAGACAGATCATGGATCTGGTCGTTTACCAGTGTATTATCATGGCATATTGTGTTATACTCAAACTGCTGCTGCGAAGACAGGAGACGATCGCGGCGGCGATCCCGATCCTGACGCTGGGCAGTCTGGTGTGTGCTCCGGTGTTCGTAAGACTGGGAACGTATATGCCTGTTTTTACGGTGCTGGAGAAGCTGTTTCCGGTAACATATTATCTGATGTGACATTATAATCTGCCGTTTGAGCGGGATTTCCGGAAGCGGTGACCGATCCCTGTGTGCGGAGCATGTGGAAATTTATCGATCGAGTACAGAGCAGGAGAAAAGAGTATGAATATGAATGAGGAAAAGAGTAAGAAAAGTATCATGGACTATGAGACGGTGGAGCTGGATGACGAGAATGACGCGCTGGTGATCCTGGATCAGACGAAACTGCCGGGGAGTGCCGAGCTGATCAGCCTGCATACCGGAGAAGAAATCTGGGAGGCCATCTATCTGTTGAAAGTGCGTGGTGCGCCGGCGATCGGCGTGGCGGCGGCTTTCGGTATATATCTGCTGGCGAAGAAGATTCAGACCGATGCGTACGATGTTTTCTACCAGGAATTCTGCAGACAGAAAGAATATCTGAATTCTGCGCGGCCGACAGCAGTGAACCTGTCGTGGGCGCTGAACAGAATGGAGCGGGTATGTACAGCGGACAGGGAGCTGCCTGTCGCCAGGATCAAGGAAAAGCTGAAAGAAGAGGCCGCAGCACTGAAAGAAGAGGATATCCGTGTGTGCCGGGCGATCGGAGAATATGGACTGACACTGGTGAAACCGGGTGACGGTATATTGACGCACTGTAATGCAGGCCAGCTGGCGACATGCAGATACGGTACGGCGACGGCACCCATTTATCTGGGACAGGAGAGAGGGTACCATTTCCGTGTATTTGCAGATGAGACAAGGCCTTTATTGCAGGGTGCAAGACTGACGGCATACGAATTGCATGCATCGGGTGTGGATGTGACGCTGATCTGTGATAACATGTCGGCGGCGGTCATGCGCAACGGCTGGGTCAATGCGGTGTTTGTGGGCTGTGACCGTGTGGCGGCCAACGGCGATACTGCCAATAAGATCGGTACCTCGGTGGTGGCAGCTGTGGCACAGCGATATCACGTGCCCGTGTATATCTGTGCGCCGACTTCCACCATCGACATGAATACGCCCACCGGAGCGGATATCGTGATCGAGCAGCGGCCGGCCCATGAAGTGACGGATATGTGGTATGAGAAGCCGATGGCTCCGGCCGGGGTTAAAGTTTATAATCCGGCATTCGACGTGACGGACCACGACCTGATCGCGGGGATCGTCACGGAATACGGAATTGCCAGGGCTCCTTATACGGAATCCCTGCGGGAAATATTCAGAAACGCAGGACGTGGAGCAGAGGGAAGATAAAGAATTTGTGACGCTTCGGAATGGAGATAGATATGGAATATATAACAGAGAAACAGGCTAAAAAGGCTATCATCGATATCGGTCAGCGCATGTACGTAAGAGGTTTTGTGGCGGCCAATGACGGAAATATTTCGGTCCGGACGGGAGAAAATGAAGTGTGGGCGACACCCACCGGTGTCTCCAAGGGATACATGAAGAAAAAAATGCTTGTCAAGGTGGATCTGGACGGTACACTGCTGGAAGGCACTTACAAACCTTCCTCGGAACTGAAGATGCATCTGCGGGCCTACCGGGAGAATGAAGCTCTCAGGTCCGTATGCCATGCCCATCCGCTGGTATGTACCTGCTTTGCCGTAGCCGGCATACCGCTTTCCACACCGGTTCTGGCGGAGGCAGTCATTACGCTGGGAGAGGTGCCGGTTGCACCTTATGCGGAATTGGGAAGTGAGGAAGTGCCGGAGGTGATCGCGCCATACTGTCACACGCACAGCGGGATCCTGTTGGCAAATCACGGTGCGGTGACCTGGGCACAGGATCCCTATGCGGCATACTATCGTTTGGAATCCATGGAGCATTACGCCAGGATCCTGCTGGTCACGGATAAATTATTGGGGAAACAGAATCTGCTGACAGGAGAACAGATAGATGCGCTGCTGGCCATGAGAGAGAGGTTCCGGTAACAGTTCGAATGATCAGAATCACTTTTTTCTTCCTATTTGAGGCGGGCTATGATACAATACGGATAGTTGGTGCACGTATACCTGTGGAATACTGCGGGAAGCGACAGGACAGTGGTTGTTTCCGCGGTTCTGAAGGGATGTGCCAGATAAAGAAAGACGGCTGACCGGATCAGGTGAGACGAGGGCAGCCACAGGGAGCAGCTATGAGTGAGAATGAGAAGAATGTGACAGAACAGGCAATGGAGAGAGAAGAGAAAGAAGTGATATCCAGGAATTTTATCGAGCAGATCATCGATAAGGACCTTGCGGAAGGGAACTGCGAGACCGTTCATACCAGATTCCCACCGGAACCTAACGGGTATCTGCATATCGGGCATGCGAAGAGCATCCTGCTGAATGCCGGGCTGGCAGGCCAGTACGGCGGTAAGTTTAATCTCCGTTTTGACGATACGAACCCGACGAAGGAGAAGAGTGAGTTCGTAGAGTCCATCAAGGCAGATGTGAAGTGGCTGGGTGCGGATTTTGAAGACAGGCTTTTCTTTGCATCCGACTATTTTGAACAGATGTATGAAGGAGCCGTAAAGCTGATAAAGAAAGGAAAGGCTTACGTTTCGGATCTGACCGCGGAGCAGATGAGAGAGTACCGTGGCACCCTGACAGAGCCGGGAACCAATGACCCCAACAGGGACAGGAGTATAGAAGAAAATCTGCGGCTGTTTGAGGAGATGAAGGCGGGTAAGTATGCTGATGGGGAGAAGACGCTTCGGGCCAGGATCGATATGGCGTCGCCCAATATCAATATGCGTGATCCGATCCTGTACCGTGTGGCGCATCTGTCCCATCAGAATACGGGAGACAGATGGTGCATTTATCCGATGTATGATTACGCGCATCCGATCGAAGATGCCATAGAGGGCATCACACATTCAATTTGTACGCTGGAGTTTGAGGATCACAGACCGCTGTATAACTGGGTGGTCGAGGAACTGGAGTATCCGCACCCGCCGAAGCAGATCGAGTTTGCAAAAATGTATTTGACCAATGTAGTCACTGGTAAGAGATATATCAAGAAACTGGTGGAAGATGGCATTGTGGACGGCTGGGATGATCCCAGGCTGGTATCCATCGCGGCGCTGCGCAGAAGAGGATTTACACCGGAATCGATCAAGCTCTTTGTGGATCTGTGCGGGGTGTCCAAGGCGAACTCTTCGGCGGAGTATTCCATGCTGGAATATTGTATCCGGGAAGATTTGAAGATGAAAAAACCGCGTGTGATGGCGGCGCTGGATCCCGTGAAGCTGGTGATCGATAATTACCCGCAGGGACAGACGGAGATGCTGGAAATCGTGAATAATCCCGAGAATGAGGAGCTTGGCAGGCGTAAGGTTCCCTTTTCCGGAGAGCTGTATATTGACAGAGAGGACTTTATGGAAGAACCGCCGAAGAAGTATTTCAGACTCTTTCCGGGGAATGAAGTACGCCTGATGGGAGCCTACTTCGTGAAATGCGTCAGCTTCGAGAAGGACGTCGACGGTAAGGTGACAGTGGTGCACTGCACTTACGATCCGGCTTCCCGGGGAGGCAACAGTCCGGATGGCCGCAAGGTGAAGGGAACGATCCATTGGGTATCTGCGGCAGACGCAGTGCGGGCGGAAGTCAGACTGTATGAGAATATCATCGATGAGGAGAAGGGTGTCTACAATGATGACGGCAGCCTGAATCTTAACCCGAATTCGTTGATCGTTCTGAAAGAGTGTTATATAGAACCTTCCGTTAAGGATGCCAAAGCATATGACAGCTTCCAGTTTGTCAGACAGGGATTTTTCTGTGTGGACTGTAAGGATTCCAAACCGGAGGCTCCTGTATTCAACAGGATCGTATCTTTGAAGAGTTCTTATGTGCTTCCGAAGCAGTCGTAAGCAGGCGGCCTGAATGGGCAGATTCTGCGGCAGGGAAGCCGAAGGCTGGACTGTTATATAGTAAACGACATTAGAAATTTCGTTTACTATAACTATAATAATTCATGATCAGGAGGATGTACTATGGCAGGAATTTTGTCAGGATTAGCACGTTTTGGATTGGGAAAACTGGAGAACATGGAGTTGTACGAGGCGCCGAAGAAGGAAGAGGCCGGAGCGGAAGGAAAGCCGGCGCCGGCGGTGGTGCAGGAACAGGATTTTCTTTTTGATAAGTCATGTACCTGCCCGATCTGTGACAAGGAATTCAAGAACAGAACGGTGAAGGTGGGCAAGGCTAAATTATCCGGAAGCGATTTGGATCTTCGGCCGCGCTATGAGCAGATCGATCTGTTGAAATATGACATTATCATGTGTCCGTACTGCGGGTATGCGGCACTGAGCAGATTCTTTAAATTTGTAACTTCACCGCAGGCGAAGAATATTAAGAAGACGATTTCCGCTACTTTTGAACCGCAGAAGGAGACCAGAGAAGTCTATACATATGACGAAGCGCTGGAACGCTATAAGCTGGCACTTGCGAATGCAATCGTGAAGCAGACGAAAGCCAGCGAGAAGGCGTATATCTGCTTAAAGACGGCATGGCTGCTGCGCGGTAAGGCGGAGCGTCTTGACAAGAATCTGCCGGATTATGAAGAGCAGAAGAAGTTGTGTGAGGAGGAGGAGACGGAATTCCTGCACAATGCGCTGGATGGATTCCTGGCGGCAAGACAGTCGGAGAACTTCCCCATGTGCGGTATGGATGAACCGACCGTCGATTATCTGATCGCCGTGACGGCCATGCGATTTGAGCAGTATGATGTGAGCAGCAGGCTGCTGGCGGGAGTGCTGCAGTCAGCCTCCAATCCGCGGATGAAAGATAAGGCGCGGGATCTGAAGGAAATGGTGATGGCGAAGATGAAAGAGAAGAGTGCGGGCAGGAAGTGATCTGGGAGATATGGAGATGAAAGAGTTACCGATCCACATTCAGCTGCAGCCGGAGAGCGGTAAAACGCTGTATGAGCAGATTTATGAGTTTATCCGGGACGAGATACGGAGAGGCGGCCTGCTGCAGAATGAGAAGCTGCCGTCGGCCCGGCTTCTGGCAGAGGATCTGCAGGTGTCCAGGACTACGGTGGATATGGCTTATGGACAGCTTGTTTCCGAAGGATACCTGGAGGCGAGACCCAGGCAGGGATATTTTGTCTGTGCAGTGGAAGGACTGTGTGTGATCGATGCGCCTGCGCGCGGTGAGAAATACGGAGGCGGGAGCGAAAGCAGTCGTGTGTCGGAGCAGTATGACTTTTCTCCGACCGCGATTGACATGCATTTTTTCCCCTATGCGACATGGAAGAAGATCACCAGAAATATTCTTGTGGATGCCAACAGCGATATGTTTGCACTGGGGGAGCCTCAGGGCGATCTGGAGCTTCGGACTACAATCTGTCGTTATCTTCATGGGGCGCGGGGCGTGAATTGTGAACCGGAACAGATCATTATAGGAGCAGGGAATGATTACCTGCTCCTTTTGTTGGAAAAAATTCTCGGACGGCATATACCGGTGGCGATGGAGGACCCGACTTATGTCAAGGCGTATCGGATCTTTCGGTCCTGTGCCTGGCCGGTGACCTTTGTTCCTATGGATGAGAATGGCATCCGTGTGGAATGTCTCAGGCAGACAGAGGCACAGGTGGCGTATGTGATGCCATCCCATCAATATCCGACAGGGATATCCATGCCCATCGGAAGAAGGCTGGAGCTGCTTAAGTGGGCGGCGGCGAAGGAGGGACGCTATCTGATCGAGGATGATTATGACAGTGAATTCCGCTATAAGGGCAAGCCGCTTCCGTCCCTCCAGGCATCGGACCGCAACGGAAATGTGGTCTACATCGGAACCTTCTCCAAGGCCATTGCACCGGCGATCCGTATCAGTTATATGGTGCTGCCCTATCCGCTGCTCGCGCGCTATCGGCAGGAATGCGGTTTCTATTCCTCTACCGTATCGCGGATCGATCAGACGATTCTCAACGAATTTATACAGGATGGTTATTTTGAGCGGTATTTGAATAAGATGCGGAAACAGTACCGTATGAAGCATGATCTGCTGTTGACAGAGCTCAAGTCTTTCCGGAAGGCGTTCAGAATATCCGGGAGCAATGCCGGCCTGCATGTGATCCTGACGGACAGGATGGGCCGAAGCGAAGAGGAACTGGCACGAACGGCACAGGAAACAGGTGTCAGGGTCTATCGGATGCGGGATTTCAGAATGGAAGAAAGCGGCGATACGGCGGCGATGTTGATCCTTGGTTATGCCGCGCTGTCGCCGGAAGAGATCAGGAAAGGGATTGATTTGCTGCGGAAAGTCTGGCTGTAACTTATGTTTTGTATGAGATCTTCTTCATCATATTGAAATAAGATACGAGTTCCTCATACAGCATTTCCGGCTGAAAAGAAGCTTCGCGGAAATGGGTGTTCATCAGCCCGCTGATCGTATAATCCAGCATTGCGTCAAGCTTTTCAAAGGAGACATCTGCCAGAAAACGGCTGCGGTCAGCCTGATTCTTCAGTACAGCGTAAATGTCGGAGAGAACGTTCCGATGCTTCTCGGTGGCCATCAATGCTTCACTTACATTCTCGGCGGCGCAGCTTTCCAGGAAACGCTGCATATAGGGGTAGTTCCGCAGTACCTGCATTTTGGCAAATTCCATCTGCTTACGGATCTCGAAATAGTCGTCGGCTGAGGAGAGAACTCCGGTAGTCAATTCCAGTTTCATAAAGCGGGTGCTGTAATCATATAGAAACGTGTAGAGGCCAAGCTTACTTCCAAAATAGTGAAAGAGGAGCCCTTTGCTGATACCGGCTTCCACCACGATATCATCTGTACTTGCATGTTTGTAACCTTTGGTGGCAAACACCTTCAATGCCGCATTGATCATGCGGTCCTGCTTTTCCTTCTTCAAGTCAAAAAATTTCTCGTTCATTTCTTACTCCGTTTATCTGTCTATCGTATGAAGCCGTTTTGGCGTATGTAAATTGACCTCATCAGTCGAACTCCAATATAGCATAAAAAGGCGTCGGATTCAATGTTATGGAAAAAACTAGTTTCCGGAAAATTTTAAGGCACAAGATGTTGTGGTATGGCATTTTAAAAAAATTTTATACATATTCCCTTTTCATTTTGGGAAAATAGTATTAATATAATGGTATAAGAGACGCTGAAAGGAGAACATTCATGGCGAAAAAATTTGGTAGGTTTTTGATGGTAACAGCTGCTCTCGGAGCCGTTGCAGCAGGTGTTTACTATTGTTTACAGAATAAAGACTCTTCTGTAGATGATGATTTTGACGATGACGATGACTTTGATGACTTCGATGAAGACCTGGATGAAGATGAGAATCCGAAGGATGTGGACCGTAATTATGTAGATCTGGATCTGGAGAAAGCAGAAGACTTTAAAGAGGGACTTGATGCGGCGAAAGCTGAGGCGACTGATAAGATCGTAGGTGCGGCGAAGGAAGTGACCGATAAGGTCAAGGAAGCGGCTGAGAAGACGGAAGTCAAGGTGGAAGAGTTCTTTGACGATGATGACAGCGATGGTTCCATGGACGCCATGTAGACAATTGAACGTTTCCGGTAAGTCAGTGAGATCGGGGAGAATGCATGAAGCAGTGCATTCTCCCGTTTTTTATATCGTTTACTATGAAAGTCTTCAACTTTCACAGTATGGATGGCCATGCGGACCTGCAGATATTATTTGTTCATCTTGTAGGGCGGATCTGCGGGATAGCCGCCTTTTAACTTCTGCATACCACGCTGAATGGCGTCTTTGGAATTCTTCCAGTCGGCGTCCTTGTTGCGGTAGTCAAATTTCTCTACCAGCCAGGATACATCTTCGGCCAGTCTTGCCATATTCTGCTCCATAAGCGGGAAGACCATGGCATAGAAATCGGCCTTTTCCTTATCGTTCAGCCGACTGTCGGCGCCTTCACATAGATCTCCGAAATGATGCAGACAAAACCCCTTACTGTTCTTGACTTTGTCGCGGAATTCCTGATCTTTTTTGTACATGACGAAGAAAGTGTCAAGATAACGTTCATAGGTGTCGGCGTAGCGTTTGCAGATATAGCAGGAACGATCCTTTTCGGCGGCCCAGATACCGATCGGATTCTGCCGCTCAGTATGTTTCCGGAATTTGTCCTTCAGGGAAGTTTTGCCCGGTTTGAAATTCTGAAACTGCTGCTGCATCTCGCGGTTCATCTGCACATAATGGGTTTTCAGGATCCAGGCATTGCCGAGGGTATTGCCGTAGTCAAACATTTTCCTGAAATGTTCCCTGCAGAATCCGGCCTGGTCGGTCTGCTCACGGATGTCACTTTCCATATAGGAAGAACCTGAACCCAGGACAAAGTCCAGAAGATCCTGCTCTACATTGCGCTCGATAAAACAGAAAGGACATTCGTCGCCGGCGTTCATGGCATCATTTAAGGGGATGGTGTATAATTTTTCTTTCATGAGATACCTTCTTTCGAGATGGAAATGTTAATGATACGTTTATAAGAATAGATTACCACAGATTGAAAAGGCATGCTATAATAAGTTCTGTAACGATGGCGGAAATCAGGAAAGATTGAATGAATTCTGCTCACGTTCTCAGCGAAAAACGCTTTGGAACGGAAGAAACGATGAAGTAAAGATAAAGAGACAAAAAGGATGGGATGACTATGCAGTTACAGATACCGGCGGTGAATGAGGATCAGGAGCATATTTTGAGTGAGGTACAGTGCTTTGCACTGGATATGGATGGGACGATCTATCTGGGGGAACAGTGGATCGACGGTGCTTTGGAATTTTTACATAAGATTGAAGAGACGGGAAGAAGTTATGTGTTTGTGACGAATAACTCGTCTAAAAATGCGGCTGTGTATGTGGATAAGCTGCACCGGATGGGGCTGGAGGTTGGAGAAGATAAGATCGTTACCTCCGGGCAGGCCACAATCTATTATCTGCAGCGGCATTTTCCGGGGGCAAAGGTGTTTCTGCTGGGGAATCCGCTTCTGCGGGAAGAGTTCATGCAGGCAGGCATTATGCTGGAGGAGGAACAGCCGGATGTGGTGGTGACGGCATTTGACACTTCTCTCGATTATCAGAAAATGTGCCGGGTGTGTGATCATGTCAGAGCGGGACTGCCTTATCTGGCGACGCATCCGGATTATAACTGCCCTACGGAGACGGGTTTTATACCTGACGCGGGTGCCATCCATGCCTTTATCCATGCTTCGGCGTTCCGTTATCCCGACCGGATCATCGGTAAGCCCAACGAAGATATTATAGAGTATCTGGCAACCAGAGTCCGTACGCCGAGAGAGAAGATCGCGATGGTAGGGGACCGCCTCTATACGGATATCGCGGCCGGAAGAAATAACGGGTTAAAGAGTGTGCTTGTCCTGAGTGGTGAGGCAGGGATGGAAGATGTGAAGCAGTCTGAGGTGAGACCGCATCTGATCTTTGATTCGGTGAAGCGGATGACGGGGCTGCTGGAATGTATTTGTATTTGACTTTGGGGCGCAATCTGCTATAATGAATCATACTTGCATCTTCATGTCTTTCCGGACACAGTCTGGTGAAAAGTGTGGTGCGGGCATGAGATGGACGGGACAGGATTTTGATATGGAATACTTTATATAATGAAAACGAAAATATCTTTTGGTACGATCATACAATATTTGAATAGTTTTCTGCAGAAACATCGTGTGCAGCTGCTGCAGTGCATTCCGGCGCTGGGGATTTTTCTGCTGGCAACGTACAGACTGTCGGAGATCGGACAGCCGATCCTCTTTAATGATGAGGTGGGATACTGGTCGAACAGTGCCTTCTTTATGGGGATGGACTGGACCTCGGTGACCGGCAGGATTGCTTATTATTCCTATGGATACAGTCTGCTGCTTATTTTGATCCGGAAGCTGGCGGAAGTGTTTGGCTGGGGCTGGGACACGATGTACCGGGCGGCAGTGGTGATGAATGCCGGCTTTCTGGTGATGAGCTATGTGCTGGCACTTAAGCTGGCCAGGCGATATCTGACCGGCATGAGTGATCTGGTCAGAACAGTGGCATGTTTTACCGTTTTTACATATTCTTCTTATATTGTGTATGCGCATATCACGTGGACCGAGTGTACGCTTGTGTTTTTCTTCTGGGTATTTCTCTTTGTGATGATGCGTGTGGTGGACAGGCCGGGGATTGGAAATCATGTTGCATTTGCGCTGGTTTCATTCTATATTTACACGGTGCATCAGCGGGCGCTGGGCATTGTTGTTACGGCAGTGCTGCTGGTGGTATATTTGCGGCTCATGCGTCGGAATAAGATGAAAGATGCGGCGGCTTTTTTGGTGAGTATGTATCTGTACAGTCTGGTGCATGCCATGGTCAAGGGGAATCTGCAGCGTGTGAACTATCTGGGTGGAGAGCAGGCAGGGCTGGAAGAGATTCTCGGCTATGCGCTTACGCGGAATTCGAGGCTTCTATTGCTGGCAGGTGCGGCGCTGCTTGTTCTGTTGTGGCTGCTCGAGAAAAGAAAGACAAAAATCCTGCTTGCCTTTCTGGCTGCTGGAGCTGCAGGCTGCGTTCTTTATATGCGGATGAGCGACGGAGCTGTTGTGACAGAGACAGCGGCAAATCGACTGGGGACAAATGACTTCTCAGGTCAATGGGGTGTGCTCAAGAATCTTTTTTCTAAAAATGGATTGATCCGCCTTGGGATCAGTATGACAGGCAAGTGGTATTATATGGCATCCGTGACGGGGCTGGTGGTCTGCTGGGGAATATATGGGCTGTTTGAGAATGCGTTTTTACTGCTCCGGGAGCATGTCAGGGATTTTGCGGCGGTGTGCAGGGGCAGGAGGCAGTGCAGGAACGATAAAGACACGGTAGAAAAGGCGGAAGCTGCGGATTCGCATCAGGAAACGGCAGAGGTGAATACGGCATCAGGCGAAGAGACGGTTACAGAGGTTGTCCGGGAAGCCGATCCGGATCATAGAGAGGGCAGGCGGTTGTCCGCAGAGTTGTGGAAAGACCGGATATGGCTTCTTGGAGTGCTGGCAGCATGGTTCAGTACTTTTATGATCAGTGCGATCTATAAAGAAGGTCTGTATAAAAACGACGACCTGGTGAACGGCAGATACACGGAGTTTGTGTTGGGATTTGTGCTGCTGTATGGTCTGTACCGTCTGCTCAATGACAAAAAATGGTTACGCACCGTCATTATTTTCATGGTATTATATATGCTGGGCGGCAGGTTGTGTCAGTATGCCTGGGACGAACTGCGGAGGAAGGAATTTGAACTTGCTCACTGCGTCATGTTCGGCAGAGTGGTCTGGAACTATGAAGTTCCCCACGGGAAAATAGAGCAGCTGCAAGGGTATATTGTGCCGCTGATCGCATATTTTATGGCATTGTTAAAATTCCTGCGGGAACGTTTTCCGAAAGTGAAGACGGCAAGAACCGTACTTGCGCTGATGATTCCGGTGGTCGCATGGTCATATCTTGGCAGGACGATCGTAGACGCCTATGTGGTGGTCAGAAATGAGAAACAGGCGGAACCCTTCATACAGATTGCGGATTGGATCCGCGTACTGGGGCGCGGGGAGAAAGTCTATTATATATGTGATTCAGGGAATGACAGGAATCCGGGAGCGCTGCAGTATATGCTGTCGGATCTGCCCGTCACGGTGACAAGTATGGAGGAGGTTCCTCTGGAGGAAGACGCTTTCTTTGTTATGAAACATTACTTCTGGGATGGAGAAGGTTCCGTAGTGCCGGAGAAATGTGAGACGATGATGCGACTGGGCGGATATGTGCTGGCGATCAATAAAGATCAGGATCTGGCCAGACGCTGGGAACCTTTTACAAAATAATGCGCAATACCTTTTATGGAGCATTTGTGTCGGGATGCATCCCACTTTTCATGAGTGTTTGTGTACGGTTTCCGGTGCCGTTAACGATAGATATGGGGGTGCAGGTATGAAGACGGAACAGGACAGAAAGCCGGTACTTACGGCGGTCGTGCCTGTATATAACGGGGAACGGTATCTGCGGGAGACGGTGGAAAGGATCCGCGGTATCAGAAGTCTGGATTGGGAATTGATACTGATTGACGACGGTTCAGCCGACGGCAGCGGTGCGATATGCGCAGAGTTTGAGGTGCTGGATGACAGGATCCGCTGTTTCAGACAGGAGAACAGAGGCATTGCGGCAAGCCGCAACAGAGGACTTTGCCAGGCGCAGGGAGAATACATATGCTTCTGGGATCAGGATGATATTCTTTTGCCGGAAGGGTGTCTGGCGTTACTGCAGCAGATGCAGACAGAGGATGCACAGATGGGGATGTGCAGTACCGAGCGGTCTATCCATGGAAAAAGGAGCGGCTTCGAGCGGGTGCAGGATGGCATTTATACAGGAGCGAAGGTGCAGCAGGAGCTGTTGTATCCGCTTTTGTTTCGTGGGTTTCGGTATGATTTTGCAGAAAGCAGCAATTATTTCTACGGATCCGTATGGAAGTGTATCTTTCGGACCGATTTTATAAGAGAAAACCAGATAGAATTTAAAAGATTCATCAACTATGAGGACGATTGGATTTTTGTGACACATGCTTTGAGTCTTGCAAAGCGGGCGGTGACAGTGTCTGTTCCGGGGTATTGCTGGAGGGTCAATGAGCAGTCAGAGTCCCACAGGGGAGAATATATAGAAGATCTGCAGGAGAGATTTGCCGCGCTGGACGGGTATGTGATGCCTTATCTTGAGAAAGGAATGGCGAAAGACAAGGCGGTGTTTGACGCGTATCGGAAGGTGAGCCTGTGTGAACATTATATAGACAGTTACCGCAATGCGGCAAATGTGTGTTCTGCGGCAGAACGCAGACGATGCCACAGGCTGGTGCGGGATTATCTGCGGGAGACCGGATACAGGGAACAGATCGCCTGCGTGCATAAGCTGAGATCTTCCGCTTACCGAAAGAAGGTCATATTGATGTCTTTGCGATACGGTGGAGTGGGGGCTACTTTTATCATAAGCAGAATATACGATATTCTCGAGAGACGGATGAGCAGTGTGCAATGGATCGTCCGAATGGAGAGAAGTAAGAAAATGAAGCGGTAAGGGCAGGAGGCATCCGATGAAACTGATCATTCAGATACCATGCTATAACGAAGCGGAAACATTGGAGATCGCGCTCAACGAACTGCCAAAGCAGATTGAAGGCGTGGATGAGATCGAGTATCTGGTCATCAATGACGGCAGCAGTGACGACACGGAACAGGTGGCATTAAACTGGGGTGTCAATTATATTGTTCATTTTAAGCGGAATCTTGGTTTGGCGAAAGGATTTCTGGCCGGGATTGATCTGGCGCTCCGCCATGGTGCGGATATTATTGTAAATACGGACGCGGACAACCAGTATTGTGGAGCGGATATCGAGAAATTGATCCGGCCGATTTTGAGACGGGAGGCCGATATTGTGATCGGCGAGAGACCGATCGATGAGATAACGGAGTTTTCCTATATTAAGAAGAAGCTGCAGCGCTTCGGAAGTTACGTGGTGCGGCTGGCATCCAGGACGGATATACCGGATGCCCCCAGCGGTTTCCGTGCATACAGCAGGAAGGCCGCTATGCGTGTCAATGTACATAATGAGTACACGTATACACTGGAGACCATCGTGCAGGCGGGCAGGAATAAGATGGCGATCACATCTGTTCCCGTCAATACAAACCCGGAACTGCGTAAATCCAGACTGATGCATTCTATTTTTGACTATGTCAAGAAATCAATGTTGACGATCCTGAGGGCAGTACTGATGTACAAACCTCTTAAAATATTTTTTCTTCTTGGAAGTACCGCCATGTTGGGGGGTATTGCCATTGGGATCAGGTTTCTGTTCTTCTTCTTTCGGGGAACCGGAACCGGACATATCCAGTCCCTGATTCTTGCCACGATGCTGATCATTATAGGTAGTCAGACGATCGTGACCGGACTACAGGCGGATATCATATCAGCGAACCGTAAACTGCTGGAGGATGTACAGTATCGGGTAAAGAAACTGGAACTGGGACTACTTGATCCGGATGGCAGGCCGGTAGAAAAAGGAGGCGATGAGAAGGGGAATTTGAATGTGCAGGGCAGTGTCATAGACGGCACGGAGGTATAAGATATATAGTAAACGAAATTTCTAATGTCGTTTACTATAAGTAAGACATTTGTGTCAGGGATGACATGGAGGGTAAGTGTAAGTCCATCGGGATTTTGCAATGCAGTTTTGTTAAAATGATGTCTTTTCGTGGACAAAATCCATCATAATACACAAAATTGTATTTTTGAAAAGACAGCACTTGCTAAATCCGGGAAAGTATCTTATACTTAGTACTAGCGTTAATAAATCTAAATGGAGGAGAGAGATACAATGAGAAAGAAATGTATAGCGATTGCTAAAAAAGCAATGGTGTGGACATTGGCAGCATCCATGCTGGTAGCCACTCCGTTGACAGCATCTGCGGCAGGTCTTCGGGATGTGTATAAGGTCGAGGACGGCTGGGGCGGGGATGTTCCGTCGGACAGCAAAGATACTCGTACCGGTACCGTAACATCAACCAATACTGGCACATATACCGGTGTACTGAAGGACGAGCAGAAGCTGACGGGCATCGTTCTTAACGAAACAGATGTCAAGATGGAAATGGATGGCGCTTATGACCCTAAAAATCCGGTCTTGAAAGGGTTGGAAGTTGAGTTTTTAGGTAATCTGAGCCAGGACGAGAAGGATAAGTTAGCAAAGCATTTGACTTGGAAATCAAGTAAGCTGAGTGTGGTTAACCTTAATAACAGGATAGATGCTGAGAATAACAAGAAGGATCCTAACGGTTCTCTGGAGAAGATGACTTTAGTTGCCAGAGGCGGCGGCGAAGCTACCGTTACGGTAAGTTTGGATGATCATGAGAATAACATTCATTTTACTTCTACCGCTACTGTGTTTGTTAAGCAGTATGCAGAAAAATTGTGGTTTGATGAAGAGTTGACTGCAAATCCAAATCAGATTACGTATGAAGGAACTTCTGTAGATCTTAATGAGTATTTAAAGAAAGAGCCGAGTACTGCCAATGATGAAGTTACCTTTGAGATCGTAAAGGATCCCGATAAGGCTGCAACACTTAAGAATGGTGTTCTTAAGTTCAAAGCCAAGAAGGATGGAAAGGTGGTAACTGTAGTCGCTATAGGCGAAAGGCACAAATCAGCTAATACACCTATTACTGTACAGAAAGCTAATCATGCAACCAAAGTTGAAATCAGAGAAGTAGGAAAAGACAAAGTTAAGAAATTTGACTGGTTGGTTAATACTTATGGTGATGAAGAGAATAAGATCGAAAGTGCTCCCAAGTTTGAAGCAGTGTTGTGGGCAAAGGTAGACGGAAGTAATAAAGCAAAAGAGCTTACGGCAGAGGATCGCAATCAGTGTACGGATAAGATTACATGGTCGTCCAAGAAACCGGCTATCGTAGAGGTAGAGGGTAATGGTGATCAGGTAACATTGATTCCGAAGGCAGTAGGTACAGCGCAGGTTGTAGCACAGTCATCAGGCGGTAAGAAAGGAACATTTAATGTTACTGTCAGAGCTAATATGACTGGATTTGAGATTACTGCAGAGACAAAGAATCTGTATTCCGGACAGACAGTAAAATTGGGTTCTGATCAGAAATATGCGGCTAATGGTAGTGATAATTTCACAGAGACAGCTTTGGCATGGGCTATTGAAGGTGCAGATAACACAGAAACAAAGAAGATGAAGAGCGTAGCATCAATCAATGCTAAAGGTGTTCTGACAATTAAGCCTGATCTTAAAGGGGTAACCAAGATTAGAGTTACGGCAACCAATGCCAAGGCAATTGGTAAGAAGAATGTAGATAAAGAGTATCAGAAGGCTAAGGCAATGCCTAAAAAGGAGATGGAATTTAATCTGACACAGATTGATATTACTTCCATTACAGTATACTCTAATATGTATTCTACTGGTAAGAAGATTGCTGGTGCTTTGTCTGATGGCAGTAGGGTGAAAACAGATAAAGGTATAGACCAGACAATAGCGGTTGACAGATCCAAAACATATAAGGTTGTTGCAACAGCAAAGATAGACGGTAAAGAGATTGATAAGCTTCCGGATGGAAAACCGATTGCAACAGCGCTGAGCTGGGTAACCAGTAACGATAAGATTGCGACAGCAAGAGGAAACAGTAACGGCAGTGGTACAGTTGCAGCTGTTAAGAAGGGTAAAGCTAATATTTCTATTAACGGTTCTGCGAAGAAGGGCAGTAAGTATGTAGCAATTAAGGCAACCTTCAAGACTAATGTTACAGTGCCGACAAAGACTCTTGTGTTGACTACGAAGAACAGCGCAATTGCCGGAACCAATAAGAATCAGACGATTACTCTTAAGGCTGCGCTGCAGAAAGGAACGACAAGCAAGGCTAAAGATATTGTTTGGACAGCAACTCGGAATGGTGAAAAAGTAAGTCAGACAACCAGTAGCAAGGAAAACAGCATCAAGGGCGGAAAACTTGTACTTAAGAAAGATAAGTATAATGTTGGAGATACATTTGTAGTAACTGCAAGACTCCCTGAGGCTGGTGTTCAGACATCCATGACGCTGAAGGTTGTTAAGGCAAGCGGTAAGGTACAGTTTGTAGAGAATGAGTCAAGTGATGGGAAAATTACATCTATTAGTAAAGCAAGTACAGACGATACTTTTGAAATTTTCTCTAAGATTCAGGTGAGTGGAACAACCGGTTGGGAATTGCCTGGAGCAGACGAGGGTAAAGTAGCAGCGGTTACCTACACTGTAAATAAGAAAGGTATTGTTCAGCTGGTAGGTAATAAGGTTACTCCGATTAAGAAGGGTAACGTTAAGATTACTGCTACAACAGCAGATGGCAAGAAAGCAACACTGACAGTTAAGGTTACAGACTAAAGTTATGTTTTCGATGTCATGAAATGAATTAAGCTAAATCTATTAAAAATTAGATTATATTAATGCGGGTTAGAACCCCTCCAGGCTTTTGCTTGGAGGGGTTCAGCTTGTTGTCTGTTGTCCATTGATGAATTAAGCACCGCCCAAAACGGGTCAAACACTTGTAGGAAGAACGGGAATTATAGTAAACGAAATTTCTAATGTCGTTTACTATAGTTGTTGAAAAAAGGTCTAAAGAGATATATCATATCAGTAAAGAGATATTCAGCACACAGATTATCGTCATTCAGAACGATTGCCAGTGCTCTTACAACAACATAGTATTTCTTATGAATAAATAATTTTAGTGGAAGATGTAACAGACATAATACATTCTGGAAGAAATCAAAGTGCATCAGGGAAGGAATTGACAGTTATATGAAAAAGAAAATTATTATGATCGGGCCGGTTTATCCTTATAAGGGCGGAATTTCTCATTATACAGGACTGATGTATCGGGAATTAGTCAAGCATAATGATGTAGAGATGCTGACCTATAAGATGCAGTATCCGAAAATTTTATTTCACAAGGAACAGCGGGATTACAGTAATGACAGCTTTAAAATCGACGGGGCAAGTTATATGCTGCATACGGCCAATCCGTTTAATATTATCAGAACAGCGCGCTATATCAGGCATCAGAGGCCTGATATGGTGCTGATTCAGTGGTGGCATCCATATTTTGCGCCCTGTTATTTTCTGCTGGAGCGGTTTATAGGGAAGCAGAATCTTGTATTTGTATGTCATAATGTCTTTCCTCATGAAAGATTTCCGATGGACAAGCTGCTTACGCGTCTGGCGCTAAAGCATGGGAAACACTATATCGTGCATGCTAAAGAAGAGGGAAAGGAGTTGGAGAAAATAAAGGAGAGAGCTGATTATACGGTGACTCCGCATCCGACCTATAATGCCTTTCGGTTTGAGGGCCTCAGTAAGGAGCAGGCGCGTGACAGGTTGGATATTGAATATGATAAGAAGGTATTGTTGTTTTTTGGTTATGTGAGGGAATATAAGGGGTTAAAGTATCTGTTGCAGGCACTGCCCAGAATTGTCAGGAATCTGGACGGACAGGTGCAGCTCTGGGTCGTGGGTGAGTTTGGAGCGGACAGAGAAGAGTATACGGAATTAATCAACGGACTGGAGATAGGGGACTATGTTAATGTGGTGGATTCCTATACACCAGACCGGGAAGTGGAACAGTATTTCGCAGCAGCGGATCTGGTAGTATTGCCATATGTATCGGCGACGCAGAGCGGTATTGTACAGATTGCATACGGGTTTATAAAGCCTGTGATTGTGACGAATGTGGGCGGTCTGCCGGATGTGGTGGAGGACGGAAAGACCGGTTATGTGGTGGAGCCGGAGAAACCGGAAGAGATTGCTGAGGCAGTATGCAGATTTTATGAGGAAGATGTGGAGCGGCGTTTGATAGAGAATATCGAGAAGGCGGCACAGAGATTCTCGTGGGAGAGAATGGGGGAAGTGATTGAAAGGTTTTATGAATAGCAGGGAGGCGAAGGAGATTGGAGGGGATTGAATACAATTTTTTGTTGTGTAGATAGAAGTTTGGCTACTATTCGTGTGATTTTTATCTTACTTCTTTATGTTGTGTAATAATCTATTCAACAACGAAAGAGGAAGTGAAGGATAAGATACATGAAAGAACTACGCGAGGTAATAAGAGATTTACGAGATGATCATGATATGAAACAGAGGGAGGTCGCAGCTTATTTGAATGTTTCACCACAGTGCTATCAGAGCTACGAAAGCGGGCGGTGTGCTGTGCCTACAGCGGTATTGATTGCCCTGGCGAAGCTGTATCGTGTAAGTGTCGATTATCTTCTGGGGGTGGATACAAGTTATCTTGGCAGTACAAATCTTACGAATATCTATTATAATGGAACAACAATGCATAAGGTAGTGTACGATATACAGAGAGTTAAGAAGAATAAGAGGCAGGAACTACTGACCTTTATACAGTTTTTGATTGAGGATGATGAATGAAGGGAATCTGACAGGCGATTCTGATTCATTGCTTTTCAGGACAAAAGCAGGTATACTGATAATACAGGTAAATGAAAAGGGCGGATGGAGCATTCATGTGCCATTGTGTTATACAGAGAGAGTGACAGTCCATGAAAAGAGTGATCGGTATTGGAAAACAGGATTTTGAGAAGATCCGGACAAATAATAATTTTTATATAGATAAGACAGATTTTATACGGGAATGGTGGGAGACAGACGATGAGGTGACTCTGATCACACGCCCGCGACGCTTTGGTAAAACTCTGAATATGAGTATGCTGGAGAAGTTTTTTTCTGTCAGATATGCTGGAAGGTGTGAGCTGTTTGAAGGCCTTTCCATATGGCAGATTGAAAAGTATCGGAGATTGCAGGGGACATATCCGGTCATTAACCTGTCTTTTGCTAATGTCAAGGAAGCCGATCCGGAAGGAATGAAGCGATCTGTTAAGCGTATCATTGAGGACATCTATAATAAGAGCACCTTTCTACTTGAAGGAGGTCTGTTGACAGAAAACGAAAAGGCTTATTTCCACAGTGTAAACTGTGACATGGAAGATATTGAGGCAACGTGGACTTTGCATAAGATGTCGGATTTTCTGTCCCGCTATTATGGAAGAAAAGTCATTATCCTTCTGGACGAATATGATACCCCGATGCAGGAGGCGTATGTAAACGGCTACTGGAAGGAAATGTCGGATTTTATAAGAAGCCTGTTCAATTCAACTTTTAAGACGAATCCTTATCTGGAACGAGCTGTTATGACGGGGGTCACGAGAGTCAGTAAAGAATCGATCTTTTCAGACCTGAATAATCTGGAAGTTGTAACCACGACCTCCGGGAAGTATGCAGACAGTTTCGGATTTACGGAAGAAGAAGTTTTTGCGTCGCTTGAAGAGTATGGCCTGTCCGGACAGGAGGAGCTGATCAGGAAGTGGTATGATGGCTTTACTTTTGGAGAGACGGCAGATATCTATAATCCGTGGTCAGTGATCAATTTCCTTGATAAAAAGAAGGCAGGCACATACTGGGCGAATACCAGTTCCAACAGTCTTGTGAGCAAACTGATCCGAGAAGGAGATCTGGAAATCAAGAAAACGTTTGAGCGTTTGATGCAGGGCAAAACGATTTGTATGGAGATAGATGAGCAGATCATTTATGATCAGCTGCCTGTGAAGAGAAATGCCATCTGGAGCCTTCTGCTTGCCAGTGGTTATCTGAAAGTAAAGAAACATCAGGCCTATGCGACGGAGTATGGCGACTGGAAAGAAGAATATGAACTGGAATTGACCAATTTTGAGACACGGGTTATGTTTATCGGTATGGTGAGAGGCTGGTTTGCCCCCGTACTGGGTGACTATAATGATTTCATCAGTGCACTGTTGGCAGCGGATGTAAAGGCAATGAATGTCTATATGAATAAGGTGTCTTCGGAGATATTCAGCAGCTTTGATACCGGGAACAGGCCATCAGAAAGGCAGCCAGAGCGATTTTATCATGGCTTTGTATTGGGTTTGATGGTGGAGCTTGCGGACCGGTATACGATCACGTCGAATCGTGAGAGCGGGTTTGGCAGATATGATATCATGCTGGAGCCGAGAAACACAGAATATGATGCAGTCATACTGGAATTTAAGGTACAGGATGAGGAGGAAAAGGAACTATCTGACACGGTACAGGATGCATTGCGGCAGATAGAGGAGAAGGGGTATCAGGCAAATCTGACGGCAAATGGAATCCCGAAAGAGCGTATACGGAAATACGGGTTTGCTTTTTGCGGGAAGAGGGTGCTGATTGGCGGTGGAAGTGCGAACACTGTGGATGATTGTAGAAGATGTTAAAGGAAGCAGGAGAAGAGCTTATAACGGTAATCGTTGTTGGTTCAAAAGATCAGGGGTATGGAATATTATAAAGAGGATGAAATGAACATGCTGCAGAATGAGAGAATACATGAGACAGAGATGCCGCTGATCTCTATTATTGTGCCGGTGTATCAGGTACGTGATTATGTTGGGGAATGTGTAGAATCGATACGGCAGCAGACTTATACGAATCTGGAGATTCTGTTGGTAGATGATGGCAGTACGGATGGTTCTGGTGAAATGTGTGATGAATATGCGCGTACGGATGAACGGATCAGGGTGATTCATCAAGAGAACAGAGGGCAGGCTGGTGCTAGAAATACAGGTTTGGATAATGTGCAGGGTGAGTATATAGCCTTCGTGGACAGCGACGATTTGGTGTTGCCTGATTATATAGAAGTTTTATACATGCTTCTTACGAAGCATGCGGCGGATCTTGCGGCATGTGCGTATGTAAAGGGGACGACGGAAGAATTGGCGGTTGCCAGAACTGTTAGCGGGAAACAAGAGTCTTCTGGGGATGTAGAGGAACTTTGCATATCGTCGGAGAAAATGTTGCGGCAGTGGCATGGGAAGTATAAGATGCAGGAGACGGTGGTGTGGAATAAGCTTTATCATAGAGACGTTTGGAATGGAAAAAGAAGAATGAGATTTCCGGAAGGAAGAAGCCTTGAGGATGTTCTGATAAGCCACCTGATCATTGAAAGCGTAGAGAGGATCGCATTGACAACGCAGGCACTTTATTTTTATCGTGTCAGGGACGGCAGTATTACTGTACAGACGAAATATGACCGTGAAAAGATCAGGAGGAATTTGGAGGCGCAGAGGGAGCGCATGGTTTTTTTTAGAGAAAGGAGATATTGGCGGGCGTATTTTAATCTTTTGGTGGGGTATTTACTGCATTGGGGGTGGTTTGTATGGTGGGCAGTGCGAAGATTTTGAGACGAGGAAGCATGTTTGTTTACGGGAGATAAATTTGAAATTTTCAATACGGATAATTTGTTTTTAGGATCATGTTTCTGTGTTTATAGATGATCATAATTTAATCAAAAAAGTATTGTTATAGCAAATTTTTTATGCTGGTGGAAGAGACAGTATAAAAAGTTTAGAAGTTGAAAAAATATTCTTGTATAGTCCTTATTGGGGGCAATACAAGAATTTTTTGCTTTTATAATTGTAAATTAGATTCTAATATTTCCTATAGCATATGAAATGGAAAAATATGTTTAGTGTTATTGACTCTAAAATGAGATATGGATATCAATTTGTTTTATAATCCTAAGTCGAGGGTACTTGTTGTTATTCTTGGAGAATTAAGAATCAGAGCATATCCAGGCATGATAACAAAGGAATATAGTATTAATTTGATAGAACGATACTTTTTAAACTAAACGGATGTCGGTAACTGAGTTAATAATACAAATTAGGATTAATAAGAATTTAAATACACTGCAGGGGAATATTTAGTAGTATGATACAGACAAAATATGCGATTGTGGTCGTAACTTATAACAGGGAAATGCTCCTGCAGGAATGTATTGATAAAGCAGCTAATCAGACGATAAAACCAGACTGCATTATTATTGTAAATAATGCTTCTACAGATAAAACGAAAATATATCTTAATAAGATAGATGATGGGAGCGGTTTTTTTGATATTATAAATCTTTCGCAAAATATAGGAGGAGCAGGTGGATTTGCAAAAGGAATAGAACATGCGGTAAAGAAAGACGTAGAATGTATACTGATCATAGATGATGATGCCATGATCGAGAAGGATTATATGGAACGAATTCTTCAAGAGAGACAGAGAAGGTTTGAATATAAAGCATTTGCTGGAACGGTCAAGGTAAATGATAAGATTGACACGTTTCATAGAAGAAAAGTATCAGATATAGGAATGTTATTGAGAAATTGTAAGGAGGAAGAATACCTTTGTGCATGTTTTGAGTGTGATATCGCTTCATTTTGCGGCATGGTATTAGATGTGGAGCTGATAAAGAGAATAGGACTTCCGCATTCCAGATATTTTATATGGCATGACGATGCAGAATACTCACTGCGAATTAGGAAATATAGTAAGTTTTTGGTAGTTACAAAAGCAGTGTTAGCGCATAAGACAAAAATCAATGAAATATTTCGTCCAAGACGGTACGACTGGCGAGAGTATTATGCTATAAGGAATAGGATTCTGTTAGTAAAGGAGCATGGCACAATATTAGATAGAATTATAAATGCAATGCATTTGTTCGTTCATGTGATATTTAGAAATTGGGTGTTTAAGCTGATAAAAGTAGATCATTATGACTGGAAATACGAAAATGCTATTGTAAAAGAAGCGATTAGAGATGCGAAGGGTAACAAAAAATATGTTGAAAACAGGACATGTAGAGTGAGAAGATAGTTGTCTCGCTATTTATGGATTAGATTTGGCATGTATGATTGGAAATAAGAGAAAAGATTTGTTTGATAACATCTAAAAACATAAGAGAAGATCAGATTCGTAATGTAATACTTGAGAAATAAGTTGATAGTGCAAAAGGGGAATATGATTTGAAGTGGAAGCAATTAATTGAAATATTACATGAAAACAGTCCACACGACTATGAAAGATATATTGCCAAGTTAAATGATTTTGATGAATCTGAGTTTTTTAGAAAGATCAAAGCTTTTAAATTTGTAATTTCTAAAGTTTTCCAGCTTCGATTATATGCAAAAAAAACAGTACCTGAATCCCAATATTATGCAAGAATAGACAATCGGTTATATGGATCTAAATTAGCAGAATATGATGTGATTTCGCTTAACTTATTTGATACATTTCTAATTAAAAATGTAATGGATGACTCTGATGTTTATTCTTTGATTGGAATGAAACTGGAAATAAACGGTTTTTGTGCGATTAGACAAAAAGCCGAGCAGGAAGCTATAAAAAGGATAAGAGATAAATATGGTAAAAAAGTGCCTGACCTTTATGCTATATATGAAATTATTCAAGAATGGTGTGACATAGAACCTGAAATAGGGATTTCAACGGAAATTGCAGTTGAAACAGCGATTTATGAATTAAATCCATATTGGTTTGAAACTATATGTCAATTAATTCGATCTAAAAAAATAGTGTTGCTTATGTCGGATGCACCGCTACATGAGATGGAAATAAGAAAAATGCTGGAACAAATGGGGCTGGTATGGAAAGGGTATATTTTTACAGCATGTGACTGTGGTGTAACGAAGGAATCAGGAAAACTATTTGAGCATGTTAAAGGCTTGCTTGGAAATGAAAAGAGATATATTCATATAGGTGATAATCGTGTAGATGATGTGCATATGGCAAAGATTCATCGATGGGATTCCATATTCTATCAGGATGTTCATAAAGTTGGACGTCCTTACAGAAGAATTGGAAAAAGTGTAATAGTGGAGTCAATTACTGGAGGGATTATTAATACGACATTGCATAATGGTATAAGGGAATTATCTGCATTGGAAGAGTTTGGGTTTAATTATTTTGGCAGATTGCATATAGGATATTGTCAATGGCTTAATCACTTAGTCAAGAGTGAACGAATAGATAAGTTGCTGTTTGTATCGCGTGATGGATATTTGATAAAGAAAATATATGACAAATATTTTGGAGAAATACCATCGGAGTATATATATGTATCTCGATATGCTTTAAGTCAGATTACCGTGGATGAGAACATGGAGTCTTTTATAAGACAAAATTTGAGTCCGGTGGCATCAGAAAGTAAGATGACTGTAGCAGCAGTTTTTGAAAAATTACAACTTGAAATGTTTGTCCCAGAGCTTGAAGATGCTGGAATCAAAACTGATTCTTTACTATGTAAAAGAAACTTGAAAACGATCAAATCCTTTCTATATTATAATAAAAAGAGAATTGCGAAAATATATGGGACGCAGTGTGATGCGGCAGTCAAATATTTTAAAGAGATGTTGTCAGATAGCAATAGAGTATGTGTGGTTGATATCGGCTGGCATGGTACTTGTATTATGGGTGTAATGGACTTTATTAGTAAACATCTGAGATGGTCAGGTGAAGTGATAGGAGCGCAAATTGGTCTGGAATGTGATGAGATTAATATTGGGCTAAATGCTTTATCTAAGATTCGTGTATATGCGTTTTCACCGACATTCAATGTTGATCTGTACAAAAGACATGACTTTGGATTGATTAATGTGATTGACGAGATTGTTTTTTCAGCACCAGAACCGTCATTGTTGCAATATGCCATGACTGAAAATGGTGAGGTAAAAAATATATTTGCTGAGGAACCACAGAAAAATGTGGAAATTGTTAAAAATATACAAAATGGAGTTTTAAAATACGTTGAAAAATACAATAAAATTATACGAGACTTGGATATGCAATTATATATTCCAGCCCAAGTTGCGTATAGACCAGTCATTGAGGTCGTTCAAAAAAGAAAGTATATTAAAGATCTACTTGGCAAATATAAGGTACAGCGTAACTGTGGAATTAGTGATGACAATTGGAAGGATGTCACAACTGTATAGAATATAAGAGGTATATAGAATGGAACATTTAAGAATGATACTTCGTTTGGCAAAGAATGATTTTAAATCACGTTACGCAGCGTCGATGTTGGGAATAGTGTGGGCATTTATTATGCCTATTATTACAATACTTGTTTTTTGGGTTGTTTTTCAACTTGGCTTTAAATCGGTACCAGTAGAAGATATGCCATATATTTTATGGTTTGTGGTAGCATATGTTCCATGGATATTTTTTAATGATATGCTTAGTTTTGGAGTAAATGCGCTGGCTGATTATAATTATTTGGTTAAAAAGGTCAAATTCAAAGTGGGTTATATTCCATTGATTCGTATTGTTTCTTCGTTATTTGTACACCTTTTTTTCTTTATATTTATATATTTTATGTTTTGGTGCTATAAAATGCCAGTGAAATTTATATCGGTTCAGGCGTTATATTACAGTTTTGCCTTGACATGTTTTTCTTGTGGATTAGTTTTTCTTTTGTCTTCTTTGGCTGTTTTTTTTCGGGATGTTGCACAACTGGTTATGGTTATATTACAGATTGGTTTTTGGGTGACTCCCATTTTTTGGAATTCAAACGGAATGGATACTAATATTTTAAATTTTGTTAAAATTAATCCTCTTTATTATATTGTAGAAGGATATAGAGAGAGTTTTATTTATTGTATTCCTTTTTGGAAGCATCCGGTTATGACAGGATATTTTTGGGTGATTACAGTGCTAATAGGTATGCTGGGATATTTTACATTTAAACGTCTAAGACCGCATTTTGCAGATGAGCTATAATGAAAGGAAGTCATATGAAGGCCATTAAAGTAAAGAATGTTAAAAAGATTTATCCGTTGTATAGTGGCAAGGGAAGTAAGGTTAGAGAAGCGCTGTCGCTTTCAAGTAAAAGTTATCATAGCGATTTTTATGCATTAAGAGGTATAAGCTTTGAGGTTGAACAGGGGGAATGCGTCGGAATAATTGGATTAAACGGTTCCGGAAAATCAACGCTACTCAAAATATTAACGGAAGTCATTACTCAAACAGAAGGGGAAATAGAGGTCAAAGGTAAAGTTTCGGCATTGTTGGAACTTGGGGCTGGATTTAATCCTGAGTATACTGGAATGGAAAATATTTATTTAAATACTATGCTAATGGGGTATACTCGTAAAGAAACGGATGAAAAAATTTCGCAGATTGTAGAATTTGCAGAAATAGGGGATTTTATAAATCAGCCTGTTAAAGTATATTCTTCCGGTATGTTTGTTAGGTTGGCGTTCGCAATAGCTATTACAGTAGAACCGGATATTTTGATTATTGATGAAGCACTCAGTGTTGGCGATGTATTTTTTCAGCAAAAATGTTATAGAAAAATAAAAGAGTTTTCAGGGAGATCAACTGTTCTGATTGTATCACATGATTTGAATGCAATTACAAAATTTTGCCAGAGAATTATTGTAATGAACCAAGGCGAAATCGTATATAGTGGAAATCCTAACGAAGCTATATCTTATTATTTTAAATTAAAGCAAGGCGGCTATGAACAAAAAAAGATACAGAAAACAAACGATGATACAGTAGATTTTGCCTTATTCAAAGAACCGGCAAAAGAACAGTACAGTGGTCACATGGATGTTATAATCAAACAATATTACTATGATATCAATAATCAGCCATATGCAGAATACTGTATGAGAGATGATGTGATTCATATTGCTATGCTGGTAGAAATACAACGTATGATCGAGGATGTTATTGTAGGATACCAAGTGAGAGATAAATTTGGGAACGAAGTGTTTGGAGAAACATCATTGACATCTGATGTTGATAAATTTTCTTTGATAGAGGGGAAAAGTCTGATTTCATTTACGATAACTTGGCCAGAAGTAAGAGAAGGAGATTATTTTATAACTTTAGGGATTGGAGAAGGAAGTGAAGTGCTTAATCAGGTAGAACAGTGTTGGATTAATAATGCGATACATCTTATTGAAACAACACATGGAAAGACTATATTTGGTATTTTTAATCATGAAATAGAGAATTTCTCCATTAAGAATATTTAGATTTAATTTGTATTTATATAGAGTTACAGAATATAAAGTTTGACTGAGAGGAATTATATGAAAAAATGGGAGTATTTTGACGGGAATTTTTTTGCAGATCAGTATAATGATACACTTCTAAAGTATTCTCCGTGGTCCGGGCATAGACGCTTTGGATATGATTTGGTTTCTTATTATGAACCGGAAAATGTAGTGGAGCTGGGTAGTTTTTATGGATGTTCATCCTTTGCATTTATGCAGGCAGTTAAGACAAATCATTTGCAAACAAAAATATATGCAATTGATTTGTGGGAGGCAGATGATGAGTTTACAATGCATGATTATGAGCAGGATGTTTTTGGGTTTTTTATGCAGGTATATGAAAGTGAGTTTTCAGACATTACAGTTGAAATAATGAAAATGTCTTTCGATGATGCTCTTAGGTGTTTCGATGATTGCAGTATAGAAATTCTTCATATCGATGGTTCGCATGCGTATGAAGATGTAAGGCATGATTTTGAGACATGGCTTCCTAAATTGAAGAGGGATGGTATTATTCTTTTTCATGATATAAGTGAACAACTGCTGTATGAAAAGACATTAGGCTCGTGTGTTTTTTGGAAAGAATTGAAAGAGGAATATCCCTATACTGCTGAGATGCAGCAAAGCTGGGGATTGGGAATTTTGTTTCTTTCAGAAGCTAGGTACAAAGATTTTATCAGCAAGGTAAATTTGAATTATTATTTAAAAATGAGTACTTATGATGAGAATGAGGCAAAGGATCGAATCAGAATAGATTATTTTAAACTTTTGGATGCTGGTAAATGGATCGAATCGCTCAAACAGGATAAGGAAAAAGCTGATCAAGGGAATACCAGGTTATTATATGAAATAGAAAGAATTAAGAAAAGTTATGAAACAACTGAAAAAGAAAAAGAAAAATATATAAATGAATTACTGAATACAATACAAAATTATGAGAAGATGGTTAAGGCCAAAGAGGTTTATGTACAGGAATTAGTTGGAACTATTGATTTATTCAAAAAGGAAAATAAAGGAATTAAATCAGCATATGACAAGACGATAGTAGCAAAGGATATGTATATAGATGAGTTGGGAAATACTATTTCTGCGTATGAAGATACATTTATTGGAAAGGACAGATACATTAAAGAATTGTCAGCAACAATCGATGCGTATGAGCAGACAATTAAGACTAAAGATATTTATGTAGATGAATTAAAAAATGTAATTTGTGAATATGAAGAGACGGTTAATGGAAAAGAACGATATATTGAGGAGCTGTTATCGACGATTGATTCTTACAAAAAAAGTGTTAATGAAATCAAAAATGCATATGAGCAGACAATAGTAGGAAAAGATGAATACATTGAGGAGCTGTTATCGACGATTGATTCTTACAAAAAAAGTGTTGATGAAATCAAAAATGCATATGAGCAGACAATAGTAGGAAAAGATGAATACATTGAGGAACTGGAAAAGGAAAAATAGTCAGGAGATAAAAGTGGCGTATGAATAAGTCAATATTGAATAATGAATATAAGATTTCAATTATCATGCCGGTTTATAATACAGAAGAATATTTTGATCGGTGTATTAGGAGCGTACTGAACCAGTCCTATATAAATCTTGAGCTTATTGTTGTTGACGACTGTTCACCTGGAAATATCAAAGAAAAGGTAACATTGTATGCGGAGAAAGATCAAAGAGTGAAAATGATTTCTCATGAGAAAAATGAGGGATTATTCAAAGCACGTCTTACAGGGGCAAAAGCAGCAACGGGTGATTATATTGCTTTTATCGACAGTGATGATTATGTTTCAATGGATTATTATCATACATTGTTAGATAAGGCAGTGACGGAACAGGTAGATATAACAATCGGTCGTACAGTGCACCAGGATCAGAATGGAAATAAGTTCATTTATAATCTGCATGATGCCGGATTTCATTTTGACCGTTTAGAAGGCGACGAGGTAAGAAAAAGATTCTATTGTCAAAAGGGGCAGTGTTATGCCTGGCATACTATTTGGAATAAGTTGTATACAAAAAAGCTGTGGGATCAATGTACTCCTTATTATGACAGGATCGATAGGCATGTAATCATGACGGAGGATATTGCCTTTTCATCAGTATTATTTTTCTTTGCCCATTCGGTTGCGACAACAGCTAATGATGCTTATTTCTATTGCGCGAATGATAAAGCATCAACAAACGCAGATCATATTACCATGAAAAAATTTGTCAAGAATCTGGAAGATATAAGCACGGTTTTTGATTTTGTGAAACAGTTTTTGGAAGAGCAAAATGCTCCCGAAAGCATAAATACTGATTTCCTTGAATTTAGAAAGTTATATGCCCGTTTATGGAATAACATACCTAAATACCAATTGTCAGCTGCTGATGCAATAAAAGGCAGTAAAATAATGAAGGAATTTTGTCCGGATGAAACATCATGTGCGCATAAAGATGATTACTTCTTTTCCAGTATTCAGACGAAGTGGACAGGTGGGCTTGAAAATATAAAGGAAAGGATTTTAAAGTCACAAGATAAGTATATTAGTTTTGATATTTTTGATACTTTGATCAAGAGACCATTTTTGGATCCTGCAGATCTATTTGAATTGATTGACAGGGAATTTGAGCAGCTTATGCCTTCTTCTTTGAAATTTCGGAATATTAGAACAGAAGCAGAAGTTATTGCAAGGCGAAAGTTCGGATCCACGAATCCTGAATGGGAAGATATAACAATTTATGAGATTTATCAGGTAATGGGTGAGATGTATCATATTCCAGCAGATCTTATAAAAAGATTATTGGAGAGAGAAAAGGAACTGGAAATAGAGTTTTGCGGTGTAAGAAACGCGGGACGGGAACTTTATGAAACAGCATTACTGTCTGGGAAACAGATTCTTATAATTTCCGACATGTATTTGGATAAAGAAACAATTATAAAAATACTTGACAAAAATGGATATCGTGAATATTCATATCTATATGTTTCGTCTGAGGTAAGATTGACTAAGAACAGAGGTAATCTGTATAAATATGTCTGTCAAGAATTGAAGATTGATCAGACAATGCATGTGTACCATATAGGTGATGCATGGCAAAATGATTATATTAATTCTGAAAAGAATGGATTTGAACCTATTTTACTTCCCAAAGCCAGGGAAATATTTGAAAACAGAATTCAGGGCGTTAATACTAATCAATGTGGAACTATAGGTATTAATTCTAATGGAAATATAGTAGATAAGCAAAAACAATACAGGTCTATTGGCCTTAGTTGTATGTACTCAGTTGTTTGTAACATGTATTTTGATAATCCGTACAGAGCATTCAACCCGGAGAGTGATTTTAATGCTGATCCGTATTTTATAGGATTATATGCTTTAGGTATGCATCTTATAGGACTTAGCAAATGGATTTCTGGTGTATGTAAAGATAAAGAAGTCAAGAGGGTTCATTTTCTGGCTAGAGACGGTTATATGCCGATGAGGGCGTTTGAAATTCTCAATTCAAATGCAGATTGTATTTCTGAATTTGATTATATGTATGCATCAAGAAAATCTGTTATGCCAGGTATGATTAAATCAACAACTGATTTTTACAATCTTCCAGTTGAGTATAGGAATCATTCGCCCAAGACGCTATTAAAGGTTTTGGAATTTGCATCTGCTGATTTGAGCGAGGAAATAAAAGAAGATATTTGTAAGAGTAAAAAAATTTCATATCAAAAAACATTTGCGCAAAGAGAAGATTATCTAAGATTTATCGATATTTTTTTAGATAAAATATATGATGAAGAAAGGTATAAAGAAAGTTATTCACTGGCAAAAGAATATTATTCTCAGATTTCAGAAAAAGATCTGACATTTGATATGGGATATAGCGGACGTATTCAAAATGCAATTTCTGAATTATGTGGCAGGAGCGTTGATGCCTTGTTCGTACACAGTGATAATGATATGTCAGCCAAAATGTCTCGAATGGGCAAGTTTGATATTATTAATTATTATGATTTTATTCCATGTGTTTCAGGACTTTTAAGGGAACATATGTTGTCGGACTATCATGATGGTTGCGTTGGCTTCCAACGTGTTAGAGGGAAAGTTGAACCAATCTTAAAAAGCGAAGAGAAATCTAGTCAGGATATTATTGTTATAGACATGATTCAAAAAGGTGCGCTGGATTTTGTTACATATATGCGTAATTATTTTGGGGAGTATTGGGATTATATACCTTTTCGATATACAGAAACTTCGATGCCGTTTGAAGGTTATCTGAAGAATGCAAAAGATATAGATCGTAAAATTTTTGCGGCATCTTATTTTGAAGATTTTGTGTATGGAGCATCAGAAAAAATAAACATTGAGCAATTTATTCGGGATTATTATGGAAACGCAAATGTAATAAATGAAAAAGATGAAAACACCGAGCTTTTTTTTACACAGTGTATAAAAAATAAGGGAAAAATTTCCCGGGCATTAATTTTCTTTATATTAAATAAGGATGTATTTAGTAAAAAGATGGCGAATGAGCTTAGAGGTAGGCCGATATTGTATCGATTTGGGAAGTGGGCTTGGAATTTACTGAAAAAGAAGGAAAAATGATGATAAAGAGAATACTATTAAAAGAAAAAAGCATGAAAGTATTCGTGCTATTTGTATTTAATTTGTTTTGGTGTATTTTGTCTTTGGGAATATTTGTATTTAACAAGCATTTTTCAGTGGATGATTATTCGCTGCTTTATCAACAAAAAGCAGCAAGTTTTACTGATATACAGCAAAATATGCGAATAGTTTCGGGAAGTCTGTATTATCTATTGGATATGTGGGGAATTAATATTGTTGAGTGGCAGATTTTTTTCGGGACAATTCTGATTATAACTTTTGCATGGATAATTACCCGAATCACTATGGAAATAGAAGAAGCTGCAAAGGCTAAAGTGGATGCTGGTAAGATTATACTTCTAAATGGAGGAACTCTGGTACTCTTTCTAAATGCCGCGATTAGTGAATATTTATATTATTCGGGAGTATACGCTCAATGGATTATAGGAATTCTTGGAATAACCTATGGAGCTATTTGTATTGGTCGAGAGAAGAAAATTGCCATAAATTGGCTGGCCGGGTTGGCGGCGCTTATTGTTACAGCCGGAAGTTATCAGACTTTCATGGCGCAGTACGCTTATGTTGTTATGACATTAATTTTTTTGCGCAATGAAGGGAAAATAAACCGCAAATCAGTTATGGCGAGCATTAGGGCTGCTATTGCTGCTGTTGTGGCAATGGGCATTAATATACTGGGAGTCAAAGCGCTGGTACAATGTGGAATTATCGGTAATGACAGCAGAATGAAATTTGATTTGATGAAAATACCAGAATTGTTAAGAAGTATCAGTCATGAACAGAAATCAATATGGATTGATGGCATGGGCATTTATCCGAAGGGAATTTTGGCATTTCTGATAGTATTTTTTGTTGGTATTCTGTTCTTTGTCATGTATAAGAGAAGAGCAAAAATTGGTGAATGGATATATTTGGCAATTGTTTTGAGCTCGGGTTTTTGTGTGATGTATGGTGCGCAGATTTTGCAAGGGTTTATACGTGTTACAAATCGAGGAATGTATGCTGTATTTGGAATATATGCCGTTAGCGTATGGATAATAGGAATTTATATAAAAGAATGTGATTGGAAAATAGTTAAGCAGTTTATCGTATGTGTAATTAGTGTGTTTTTGTTTTATAGCAGTAGTAAAATTAATGGTATTGCTGTAGACGTTTTAAAGACAAATATTGTGAGCAGATGCTATATGGAGGAAATTAATCGTAGAATTTGCAATTATGAAAATCTGAATAGTGTTCACATTACGAAGGTGGGATTTTTCAGGGACGCTTTTGTCAGTTACCGATATTATGATTTTATTGATACAGGAGCATATGGTGACATGTGTGCAAATCCTTTTTTGGCGGAATGGTCGAGTGTCAATTCATTAAATTATTATACAAATCGCCAATTGGAACTGGTGAGTGTACCGGAGGATATCATACAAGAATATGAAGGGAAAAACTGGGATGAACCAGAATGGAATGATCAATTGATTTTTGATTATGATACAGTATATATTTGTGTGTTTTAAAATGTGGAAGAAAATTAAGTATAGAAGATTAATTTAGGGAGAAATTGGAGTATGTATGAAAAAGATGATAAAAAAAAGAATTCAAAAACATTAAAAGAATTTTCATATGGTTGCATTATGTCTATTGCATTGTGTTTTATGTTGTTTCTATATGCTCCCTTAGAAATTTTTTTTTCTAACAAAAATGAATTTTGGTTTGATGTATATAAACTATTTCCGGTTATGTTCGTAACATTTATAATCTTAACGGCAGTATGTGTTGGTGTTTTAGCGGTATGTTATATTATTGCCAGAAGATTATATCAGGGTATGCTTGTAGTTGGCTTTGTTGTCTTTATTTCGTCATATGTTCAGGGTAATTTCTTTATTTCAAATTTACCACCGTTAGATGGGACGGTAGTGGACTGGAGTCAATATACGAAAGATACAGTCGAAAGTTTTATCTTGTGGATTGTAGTTACATTGTTTGTAATTGGATTAATAAAATATATTCATATAGAAAAGTTTTATAAAGTAGTCAGTATTGTGTGTACCTGTATGACACTTGTTCTATTTATTACATTGATAAGTATATGTTTAAGTAATGAAGGTTACAAGAAAAAAACGAATTTGTCTGTTACAAATGAAAATAAATTTGTTATGTCAACAGATACTAATTTTATTATATTATTACTGGATGCAGTAGATGCAAGAAATATGACAGAATTATTTGAAATGAGACCTGAATATAAAAAAATATTTTCGGATTTTACATATTATCCGAATTTGGTTGGATCTTATCCTTGGACACAGTGTTCAGTACCATTTATTCTTTCGGGTGACTGGTATGAAAATGAAGAGCCATTTGAGGAATATAATGTTAACGCATATAAAAATTCTCCTTTATTTTCTAAACTTGAAAGTATGAACTATAAAATAGGAATGTATGCAAATGACATTCCGTTATATGATGAAGTAGTTTGTCGTTTTGAAAATATAAAAAATGATTCCGGTAAGTTTCAGTCATTATCTACATTGTCAATACTTGAAATTAAATTGGCAGGCATTAAATACGCACCGTATAGCATAAAAAAATACTGCTTATTCGATATGAACCGATTGAATGATTTAAAAGTAGAAAATGATTTTTCTTTATTTAATTCATCAGACGTAGGATTTTATAATGAACTTAACAGTATAGGAATAACGTACACAGAAGATAAGAGTTTTAAGTTTATACATTTGGAGGGGGCACATGTACCTTTTCAGCTGGATAAGGACATGAATAGAATTGAAGATGCTAGCGGCACATATGAAGAGAAAATAGAAGCATGCATGACACTTACAGATTTATATTTTCAAAAATTGATGGATGCTGGAGTATATGATAATTCTGTGATTATTGTAATGGCTGATCATGGGTTTGCTGGTGAACATGGCGATAGGGACAAAGATACAATTGGAAGACATAATCCCATATTCATGGCTAAAGGAATTAATGAGAAACATGACATGTATATTTCACAAGCTCCGATTTCTCAGGTAGACTTACAGGAAGCTTTTTCTCGTCTTATGAGTGGGAGTGATAGCACAGAGATATTTGACTGGAAGGAAGGGGACGAACGCGAACGCCGTTACTTATTCCATTATTATTTGGAAGATAATCATTTAATTGAGTATTTACAAACAGGCGATGTAAATAATATGGAAACTATGTTACGTACGGGAAAAGAGTTTTATCGCGAAAAGTAGGAGGAAAATTGATAATAGGATATTTATACGGTTTTTGACATGGATTATGGAAGGATGTTTCAGTATATGCCGTTTGCAATCATATTGTTTACGCTTCTTAGCAAAGCCATATTATTGTCTGCTTTGTTTAGGTAAAAAAGGAAGCCAAGATCGGATCATAATAGACTTGAGTGAATGGTATATCAATACATCATGACAATGTTTTTCTGCGTGGGCATGTATAAATGATAGAAGATTGGGGTAAGCAGTGGTGAAAAGAATAGGATGGATTGATTGTGCTAAATTTGTGGCTGTAATAGCAGTGGTAGTAGACCATTGCTATGGATTAATGTACATATCGCCCTTTATAGCCTATGCAAGTTATTTTTCAGTAAGTTTATTTATATTGTTGTCAGGTATTTCTACATGGACGGCATTTGAACGTGGAAAAGATACATCATTTTTATATCAATTTAGTAAGGTGAAAAGATTATTGGTTTTATATGCTGTTGCCGTATTAGTAGTGTTATGTATAGAACAAAAAAAGTTTGACATGAAGATATATTTGAGAAGCTTAGTGGAATTTAATATACAAGGACCTTACTACTATTTAGTCTTCTTTATTCAGCTTCTAATGATTGCGCCAATATTAGTAACATGGTGTAGGAATGTGAATAATAGAAAACATAAATGGATTATACATGCTGGTGCATTAGGAGCATTTGGGTGGTTTGCATATATAAGTATTAATTATACATATATTCTTCCAGTGCATGGCGGTGGACAATTCTTGGGGGGGGGGACATATGTAATTCTATATTATATGGGTATGCTTTTAGCAAGTAATGGTGTATTTGAACAAAGCATAAATAAAAGAGTATTGATAGCAGTTATATGCTGTGGAACATCTATTGTGTGGATTCTCCTAATGGCAGAAGAAATACTTCCCTTTGATAGATGGATGAGTCCATATTGGGGAGCTGGATTTAATCCACCCAGTATAAATTTAATGATTTATTCTTTGCTGGTGTTATTCGTGTGTTATAGCGTATTTTCTTTATTGTGCAAGGTACAGAATAAATTAGTGAGAAGAATAGTTTTTATAGTGAGCTTTTTTGGAAAAAATACCTTATATATATGGTTATATCATTTGATAGTAAAGTCTTTCTTTTTAAAGCAGTTTCCAGATTTGTTTTATCAAAATTTAATTTTTAAAGCAGTTATATTTTGTGCAATTGTTGCTATACCAGCTATAGTTAAGCAGGTTATTTATATGTTCGGTGAGTTTTGCTATGATCATCTAGTTTGTCGTGAAGATGAATATAAAAAGTTATAATTAAAATTAAGGAGGAAGTATGAAATATTTAGGACCGCAGATGTTGGAATTTCCCCAGAACGGTGATGAGAGAGGTCACTTGGTTGTTGTAGAAGGACAAAAGGACATCCCATTTGATATTAAAAGGATATTTTATATATATGGTTCGGATGATGATGTTATCAGAGGACAACATGCGAACCAGAAAACAGAATTTGTTTTGATTAATGTTGCTGGGCAATGTAGGGTAAAGGTACGGGATGGGAAAGGAAATGAAGCGATATTTTTCTTGAATCGTCCTCATACAGGTATATATCTACCTAAAATGGTATGGAAGGATATGTATGACTTCAGTGCAGATTCGGTATTACTTTGCTTGGCCAGTGAACATTATGATGCCACTGAATATATAAGGGAATATGATGAATATCTTAAATTAGTGACGGATGAGGATAAATAAATGAAGATATCAGTAGTTATTCCAGTATATTATAATCAGAACAATTTAAGACCGCTATATGCAGATATATCTGCAAAACTTTTAGATCAAGACAAATATGAATGGGAAATCGTCATGGTGGATGACGGTTCTAAAGACAAAAGCTATGACATAATGAAGGAATTGTCTGAAAAAGATGAAAGAATTAAGATATATGGTTTGTCAAGAAATTTTGGCTCACATGCGGCGATCCTTTGCGGGCTGTCAAAGTGCACAGGTGATTGTGCAGTGGTCAAAGCAGCTGATCTTCAGGAACCGACGGAGATGATTCTGGAAATGGTAGACAGTTGGAAAAAAGGGAATAATGTTGTTTTGGCAGTAAGAAAAGACCGGCAGGAGGGGAAAGGACAGACGCTTTTTGCAAATTTGTATTACTGGCTGGTCAGGAAAGCAGCATTGCCGAATATGCCGCGTGGCGGTTTTGATGTATATTTGCTGGATAGAAAAGTCATTAATGTAATGATGCAGCTTGATGAGAAAAACAGCGCACTGACCGGACAGATTTTATGGAGTGGTTTCAGAACTGAGAAAATTTATTATACAAGGCTGCAGAGAGAAATCGGTGAGAGCAGGTGGACTTTGAGGAAAAAGATTAGGCTGGTAACAGATACGTTATTCAGTTTCTCAACATTACCGATTACGATTGTTTCGGTTATAGGAACATTATCCTGCTTTGGTGCGACAATGTGGGCTGTACTAGTGTTTGTTTTCAAAATAATGGGGTTAATAGATGTGAGCGGCTGGACAACCTTATTTATTTTTAATTTGCTCAGTTTTGGAATCATTATGTTGACACTTGGAATTCTTGGTGGATATTTATGGAGAGCATTTGATGCCTCCAGAAACAGACCACCCTATATTATAGAGGAGGAACATGAACAATGACTGTGCGGTTAAGGAAGCTCCAAAGTAAAGACCGTATAGGAATGCTCGAATGGATGCATGATATAGATACGGCAAAATATTTTCGCGATGACATGTTAGCCAAAACAGAGCAAGATGTTCTAAAATTCATAGAGCAGGCAGATCTTGCCCCGCAGAATGGTAAGAGTGTGCATTATGCAATTGTTGAAGAAACGGATATGTATTTGGGGACGATCAGCTTGAAATCAATCAATTTTCAAGACAGAAATGCTGAATATGCAATTAGTTTGAGACGTGCGGCACAAGGTAAAAAGATTGCGTATGTTGCAACAAAAGAGTTGTTGGACATAGCATTTAATCAATTTGACTTGGAAAGGGTTTATTTGAATGTCTTATCAAAGAATGAGAGAGCAATACGGTTATATGAGAAATGTGGATTTGTTCTGGAAGGTGAATTTCGAAATCATTTGTGCCTAAATGGGCAATATCAGAATTTGAGGTGGTATGCTATGTTAAAAACCGAATATCAAAAGTTAGGATATATGTGTGTGGGGGGGGGTAACACCTTCTTGATTGATTCTATATACAGCCTCTTTGAACAGTGGGCAGAAAGGAGGCTGGCAGCATAGATGTATAACAGTGAGAAATGTTTCAGAAGCGTGAAATGCAATGTGGGTGATAAAGCTGAGTTTTGCAAAACGATTTCAGAAAGTGATGTTTATATGTTCGCAGGGATTACGGGAGATATGAATCCGGTACACATCAATGAAATAGAGGCAACCCGAAGTTTTGTGAAAAAAAGAATTGCACATGGAGCACTTGTAAATGGGATGGTCTCGACAGTTATTGGAATGAAGCTTCCGGGTCCTGGAACAATCTATATGGAGCAGAATTCCAAGTTTGTTAAGCCGGTTTATATGGGAGATACGATTAAGGCGGTAGTGGAAGTACAAGAAATTCTGAATGAAGCTAAAGGAGTCATGAAATTGAGTACTATCGTATTTAACCAGAATGATGAGATTGTGATGAATGGATTTGCTGTCGTAATGGTACCGAAGGAGAACATGCATGAAAAAGATTAGTAAACAGGCATATATTGCAGACACAGCGATCATCTATGATGATGTGGAAATTGGAGAAGATGTTATTATACATGATTATGTAGTGATATATCCTAATACAGTCATTGAAAATGGTTGTGAAATTTATGATCATTGTGTGTTGGGAAAATTGCCGACATCACCAGGGGTTACGTCAAGAAAAATTAAGGTAGAGTTTTCAAAGCTGATAATAGGTGAGAATTCGATTTTATGTCCCGGGGTGGTGTTATATGCAGGAAGCAAAATCGGATGTAATAATTTATTGGGTGACTTTTGTTCGATCAGAGAAGAGTGCATGGTGGGCAATAATTGCATTATCAGCAGAAATGTGAGTGTTAACTATAATACCAGCATTGGTGATTATACAAAGATCATGGATAACACACATATTACAGGTAATATGAAAATTGGAAATCATGTATTTATCAGTGTCTTAGTGGCAACTACCAATGATAATACGATGGGAAGAATAGAGTATAATGAGGATCATGTCCAAGGAGCGACGATAGGTGATTATGTAACGATCGGAGCAGCAGCAAATATTTTGCCGTGTGTAAATATTGGTAAGAATGCAATCATAGGAGCAAGTGCACTTGTTACAAGAGATGTGCCTGATAATAAGGTGGTTATGGGAGTGCCGGCAAAAGTGATAAGAGATGTAGAATAAGGGAGAGCTTCGTATGGATAAAATAATGCCAAATAGACTTGACCGGGGTTTTTATCAGTATCAGAAAGAATTCGAAGCAAAAGCAATCGAAGTCCTTCGGTCAGGCTGGTATGTTCTGGGGAAAGAAGTAGAGAGTTTTGAGGAGGAATTTGCTTCTTATTTGGGTGTGAAGCATTGTGTGGGAGTTGCAAGCGGCCTTGATGCTTTGTGGATCGCGTTCCGCATTTTGGGAATAGGAAGTGGAGATGAAGTGATCGTACAGGGCAACACTTATATCGCCAGTGTGATGGGAATTACAATCAATGGTGCTACGCCGGTATTTGTGGAACCGGACGAATATTATAACATTGATACATCGAAGATTGAAGAAAAGATTACGGAGAAAACAAAAGCTGTCTTAGTGGTGCATCTATATGGACAAGCTTCTTATATGAAACCTGTTGTTGATATATGTAAAAGGTATAATCTGCGACTTGTGGAGGATTGCGCGCAGTCACATGGGGCAAAGTTTGACGGTCAGACAACGGGTACATTCGGAGATATTGGCTGCTTTTCATTTTATCCGTCCAAAAATCTTGGTGCATTTGGAGATGCAGGGGCAATTGTGACCAATGATGACCAGATTGCAGTGGAAACACGTATTTTTCGTAACTATGGTAGCGAAAAACGGTATTATAATAAGGTGGTTGGAACGAATTCCAGACTTGACGAAATGCAGGCCGGATTCTTACGGATACGGCTTAAGTATTTGGATGAACTTGCGCGGGAAAAAAGAGATATTTGTGAGAAATATCTGAATCGAATGTATAACGAAAGAATCATTCTTCCGATGATTCGTGAAGGGGCTACACATATCTGGCATCAGTTTGTCGTTCGTACAGAGGTGCGGGATGAGTTGATCAGGTATTTAGATGAGAAGGGAATTGGGACGATCATTCATTATCCTATTCCACCGCATTTGTCAGAAGCATACCAGTATTTGAACTTACGGGAAGGGAGTCTTCCGGTTACCGAGAAATACGCGAATAGGGTTTTGTCGTTGCCGCTTTACAATGGTATGACGGATGAGGAGCAGGAATATGTTATTGATGTAGTCAATCATTTTTAGGATTATGTAATTATGAAGAAAACAGGAAGTATTGTATGGTCTGCTTTTGAAGGTGTATTAAGATTTGTGGTATTTAGAGTATTACATATAAAGTTACAAGAAGATATATTTGATAAATTTCTTCAATTTGTCAAATTTGCAGTGGTCGGTTTTAGCAATGTTATGGTGTCTTATTTTTTTTATCTTATTTTTTTTGGTTTGTTTCAGATCGCAGATATTTTACCGAATGTGGACTATTTGATTGCCCAACTGATTGGATATGTGCTTAGCATTTTTTGGTCATTTTATTGGAACCGGAAGTATGTGTTTGCTCAAAGTGCGGATAGTGTACTATGGTATCAGGCACTGATTAAGTCATTTGTTGCATATTCGTTTACAGGGGTGTTTTTGAATAGTATCCTGTCATTTTTGTGGGTAGAACTTATGGGCATGTCTAAAGTAATTGCTCCGATAATTAATTTAGTTATCAATGTGCCGATTAATTTCGTGATGAATAAATTTTGGGCGTTTAGAAGAAGATAGAAAAGTTTTTTCGAAAATAAAGGTTAAAGATACGTATAATATATCGGCCAAAGACAAAAAAGAATGAGCTTCTTTTAGACTTCGTTATTTGAGGAGAGGGGAACAGATGCTAATGAATTATTTGTATTCATTTCTTGATTGGGTTATGAACAGGTGTTACGAGTTTTGCGGAAGTTATGGATTTGCAATCATACTGTTTACTTTACTGAGTAAAATAGTTTTATTACCAATTTCGTTATGGACATATATGAATTCCATAACAATGATCAAGATTCAGCCTGACATAAATTTTCTCAAAGTAAAGTATTATGGGCTGAAGGATACTATAGCAGAAGAACAGGCGAAGCTGTTTAAGGAGAAGAAATATCATCCGTTGACATCTACTATTCTACCGATTATTCAGTTAGTGATATTTATAGGAGTAGTAGGGGCTGACCGTGCTGGAATTGATAATCCTGTAATTGATATGTCTTTTGTAACGGTTGATTGAAACAATCCCACCCCTCCCCAGCAGAGCTGGGGAGAATCGTGTACGCAAGTGGCTATGAACGAAGTCCCATAAAAAAGCCTCCGTTGTATAATAAGTGTAGGTCTGACAAACCACACAAAATACAACGGAGGCATCCATGGATAATCAAAGTTTATCACATAGTGCGCCACGAAACAAGGGTGCATTGTTATGCGGGTGGAAATCCCGTCCAGTAAGGTATCAGTCATACCACTGAAAGCGAGTCTTGGTCCGGCATTGGTAATAGTGCAGGTTAAGCGTAGACAGTAAGGCAGTAGGGTAGCCATTGAGTACCGAAATAAACTTAATTCCAGCAGGCCGACGCTGTTATGTGGGCGGAAGGCAAAATACCAGTTTATGGATATGGCGAGATTTCGGGTGTTGCTGCGGTATCGGAGAACCTATCATGCTGCACAAGAGCAATGCGTCAACTTGGGAGAGCCAACACCTCCCGGCAGAGAAAACTGCCGGGATGCCGTACAACCGCAAGGGAGAAAAGCAAATAGGGCGAGGGCAGTCGGACAGTACCAGAGAAAGCGGCGAAAGCCGCCGGAGGGAAGCTGAGAGGGGACAATTCCTCAAAGTCCCTGCTGTGCAAGGCAATATCGAAAAGGAAACATTGGCCATACACAGAGGTGGAATAGGCAATGGGAACGAAATTGAAGAGAATATCGCAATTATCAAGAGAGAACCTGGACATGGTATTTACATCCATAGAGCATTTGATTAACAAAGAACTTCTAAGAGAATGTCATGAAAAGATGGATGAGAAGAAAGCTGTAGGAATCGATGGAATAACGAAGGAGGAATACAGTGCACACCTGGAGGAAAATCTGAAATTGCTGGAAGGACGGATAAAGAACAAATCCTATAAGCCTAGGCCGGCAAGGAAGGTGGAGATACCAAAAGAGGATGGGAAGACAAGACCGCTGAGTATCTACTGTTATGAGGACAAACTGGTACAGGAGGCGCTCCGACGAATATTGGAGGCAGTATTCGAACCGTATTTCTATGAAAAGATGATGGGGTTCCGGCCGGGAAGGGGATGCCATCAGGCGCTCCGGCTGTTGAACACATATATCGAGAAAAGATATATTGGGTACGTAGTGGATGCGGACATCAGGTCATTCTTCAATAACCTCGACCATGAATAGGCAGTGAAGTTCATTGAGTCGAAAATCAAAGACCCAAACATCATACAGTTAGTCAGACGGATGCTGAAAGCCGGAATTATGGAAGACTATCAGTTTGCGGCAACGGAGTCCGGTCCAGGGAAGCGTCTGTTCGCCAGTCATCGCAAACATATACATGCATTATGTGTTGGTGTGGTGGTTTAAGGAAAAGCTACAGCCGAAAGCGAAAGGATTCAGCGGACTGGTGGTGTATGCGGATGATTTTGTGGCCTGCTTTCAGTATAAATGGGAAGCGGAACGATTCTACGAACGTCTGAAAAGGAGAATGGGATACTTTGGACTGGAATTACAAGAAGACAAGAGCAGGCTAATCAAGTTTGGGAGGTTCGCCCAGCAGGATGCATCGGAAAAGGGAACCAAAGCTGCAACATTTGACTTTCTGGGTTTTACACATTACTGATCCACAAACAAGAGTGGTAAGTTCAGGGTAAAGAGGAAAACCAGCAGGAAGAAATCCAAGAAGAAGTGCAAGGAAATGTGGAGATATATACGGGAAAACCGTCATATCCCGACAGATATGCTCATCAGGAAGTTGAATGAAGTGCTCATCGGATATGACCATTACTATGGCATTACAGACAATTATGCCAGTCTGCAAAAGTTTCACTTTAACATAAGGAAATTCCTGTTCTACTGGCTGAACCGCAGGAGCCAGCGCGAAAGCTATATATGGGAAGGCTTCAGAGATTTCATGAAAACGAAGCCATTGGTGGCACCTAAGATATATGTCAGTATTTGTGCTTGATAAGGGCTGAATAATCAGTCCTGCAAAGAGCCGGATGCGGTAACGCCGCACGTCCAGTTCCAGGAGGGGGATGTCGCGTAAGGGGCATATCTACTCGACGTAGATATAATTGCACGTACCATATAGTATTTATCCCAAAATACAGGGTAAGGTGATGTTTGGGAATTTGAGAAAGGAGATAGGCGAGGCGATCAGTAAAGAGTGCAAGATGGAAGGAGTAACGATAATAAAGGCAGCGACGTAAACAGATCACGTGCATATGTATGTGTCAATTCCACCAAAAGAAAGTGTGTCAAAAGTAATGGGAAGAATAAAGGGAAAACAGCAGTCTAATTCTATTCGACAGACATCCAGAGTACAGGGAGAGATATAACCGGCATTTCTGGGCAAGAGGATATTATTGCGAAACGATCGGTAATGTAGATGAGGCAACGATAACGAAGTATATTGCGGAACAATATGAGAGGGATCGACTGGAAGGAGAGACCTCGTAATGATTAAAGAGAAACCGCTTTTAAGTGGTTACCAGTAACAAAAAGGAACGGTTTGTCAGACCGTCTTTAGGCGGAAACACAAAAGACCTCGGAGGGGTTATAGCAAACCACCAGCAGAGCTGGTGGCACTGACTTGGAGCCTTCAGAGCCTGAATATGATCATCATGAATGGAAGGAAATAATTATGAGTGGGAATTTGGATGGAATGCGTTTTTTTGAGTACATTCGTTCAAGAAGAATAGAAATGATATTGCTAAGTATTTGGATAACCATATTAAATACATATAGGGTCTTTTTTCATGTAATCGGTGTGGATACGGAGCAGGCTCTTTTGGATTTAGATTCTAATTTAAATTGGACTTTGGGTTGTGGGCGGTTTGTATCCGCTTTTTTTAGAAAAATTTTAATGCCTGATGGTTTTGGCTATGATATTGCGATGCTTTTAATAATCATTGGATGGGTAGCTGTATGTATGGCATATATATATATATTTGAAAGAATGGGTATTTCTAATAGATTGTGCAGATTATTTTTTTCTATGTTGTTTGTAGCTTGTCCGCTTTGGGCTGAACAAAACTATTTTGTGTGCTCTGTTTTTATAAATGTTTATGGAATGCTATTTACAGTAATTGCGGCGTGCTTATTGGTTAGTGCCATACAGTGTAAGGCCAGATTGGCCAGAATTGGAATTTCGATGTTTTTAGGAGTGCTGGCGATAGGAATATATCAAGCACTTTTATATTTGTGGGTGGCGAATTTTGTACTTTTTTTATCTTTAAGTATGTATAAAAAAAATTGCAGCATAAGTAATTATATTGTGTCAGGAATAAAGGGGATAGCTATTATTGCCGCCGCGGTAGTAATATATTTTTGCTGTTCAAATGTAATCGTTTCTCTTTTATATGATGCTTCTTTTGATTATGCAGGATATACAAATGCTGGCCTATATGTTGCAGGTCGTATGAGATGGCTGGATGGAGATATAAGGGGATGTATTGAGGCAATAAAATATTATATTAGCAATAGTTATAATGCAGAGTATACATATGGAATACCTTTTTATCCGATACTTTTTGCTTTGGTTCAGATATTTTTTGGAATCCGGATTATAATGAAAAGGAACGGACGGGATGTGATTATGTTTGTTGGAAATGCATTGCTTCTTATATGCGTATTTATGGGATGCTTGTTGTTAGGCGGAACGATAACTGTAAGGGAACAGGTTGTTTTGCCGCTGCTGGTTGCTTCAGATGGAATGTTCCTGGTTGGTGGGATTACTGATTTTGTTTTCAGAAGAGAGAATAATAAAAGAATTAATCAGATTTTCTTTGTGGCTGTATGTTCTTATATTGTTATGTGCTGGGGAAGCAGGCAGCTGCGGATAAATAGTTCAGATTATGTAAGATATAGAGCTGATGTACTATGTGCGGAACGGGTAATGAGTGAAATAGGGCTTCAGTTTGGAAATTATTCTGATAGAAAAGTGGTGTTTGTAGGACAGAATGGATGGGAGTTACCAGAATCTTATTACAAAGGAGAAGTAATTGGATATAGTATGTTTTCTTGGGATACTGGCGGCCCTGTTGGTGTTAATTACAGAGTTTACGGATTTTTGCAGGTTTGTGGATATAAGTATGTGAAGCCAGCGATAGAAGAAGTGAAAGAAGTTCAGGACATATGTGCAGCAGGGACTCTGTTCAGTGACAATAATCATGTGGCTTTGTGGAATGAATTCATAGTAGTCAACTTAAATAATTTTTAGATTATAGTATGTGATGTTTTTGGATTCGTAGTAATATATGTTGCTTTGTCCGGCATACCGAAAAACAACCGGATAATAGGATGAAAACAACTATTAAGTTATGAACCAATGATGGAGTGAAGGGCGGGCAATGCAAGTCGATATCATAACATTTCATTTTGTGAATAATTTCGGAGGTGCGTTACAGGCATATGCTCTGCAGAAAACAATTTCGGAATGTTTTAATGCAGAATGTGAGATAATTGATTATAAGAATCGCTTTATATCTCTTACGGATTACGTGAGACTATTTCCGATTACCTCAAATTTGAAAGAAATTAAAGCAGGACTAAGGACGATGGGATTACGTTTTGAGAGAATTCACATGTTCCATGATTTTATTTTAAGCAATTGCAGGCTTACCAAATTATATAGAAATTACAGAGCGTTAAAAACTGATCCGCCCGTGGCGGATAAATACATATGTGGAAGCGACCAAATATGGAATCCAATGCTCACAATGGGAGTATCAAGAGGATATTTTTTAAGATTTGTTGCAGATACAAATAGTAGAATTGCATATGCCCCCAGTTTCGGAACAGACAAAATTCCTGATATTTTTAAAAAGGTAATAAGAAAGTATCTGGATGGAATGGGTCATCTGTCGGTTAGAGAAAGGGGGGGGGTGAAATTGATTAAACATTTAACGGGCAAATCGGCAGAGCAATTGATAGATCCTACGTTTTTAGTGAGTAAATGCGACTGGGAGAAGCTGGGGAATAATCCCAGAGACGATGAAGAGTATATTTTGTTATACATTATGCAGAGAGATATGCAAGTATATAAGTATGCGCGTAAAATTAAGGAACAGATGGGTATAAGACTGATAGAAATAAGCAGATATGGGTATAATCCGGGATTTGTAGATGAATGTTTAATCAACATTGGACCGGCAGAATTTTTAGGATTATTTCGAGATGCAAAATATGTATGTACAAACTCTTATCACGGACTGGTATATTCTATTATTTTTGAAAAAGATTTTTGTCTTATACCTTGCAAGAGATTTAGAGCCAGAATTAATAATTTACTCAAATTATTACATATAGAGACAGTGGATGACTGTGTATACAAGGGCAGACTCACAGCTTCATATGATAAAGAATTTGTTAGAAATACGATAGCTGCCGAGAGGCGTAAGGCACTCAATTATTTGGGAGTCAGTTTTAAAGACGAAAAGACAGAAAAGGACGAAAACCATGATAGAGATTGCTGATAAAAATGAATGTTGCGGATGTGGAGCGTGTGAACAGATATGTCCCGCACAATGTATTAGTTTAAAAGAGGATAGCGAAGGTTTCCTGTATCCCGAGACAAACCGGATGGCATGTGTATCTTGTAGTTTGTGCGAACAGGTATGTCCCATAAAAATTAAGAAAAGTAGAGTGGGGAGGAGGGCCGTAAAGCCTTATGCATATGCTGGATGGCATAAAAAGGACGATATCAGAGCGGACAGTTCTTCGGGAGGTGCCTTTACGGCAATCGCAGAGTATGTAATAAAGTGTGGCGGAGTGGTGTATGGCTGCGCATTGAACGAGGATATGGAAGCCGTACATGTTGGGGTAGAAGCGATAGATGAACTTGTGGCTCTCAGAGGGTCGAAATATGTTCAAAGTAAAACAGGGTCTGTATATCAGAATATAAAAATATGCCTGGAAAAGGGCAGGGAAGTGCTATTTGTTGGAGCACCCTGTCAGGCAGCGGGATTGCATGAATTTTTGGGCAGGAACTACGAAAATCTCTATGTGATAGATTTTATATGCCACGGGGTGCCGTCGCCTAAGTTGTTTCATAGTTATATCACGGATTTTGAGCAGAAGTATCATAAGAAAATAAATGCATATAGATTCAGAAATAAGGATTACGGATGGAAACAGTCTGGAATGCAGATGGGATCAAAGATAGAATTTGTGGATGGAACAGACATCAGAAAATATCCCGCATTTATGGATCATTATATGAATGCATTTCTGGATGATGTATGCCTTAGACCCTCCTGTTATGCGTGTCAGTTTAAGGAGGCAGAAAAGGAGTATGCTGATTTTACGATAGCGGATTTCTGGGGAGTTAATAGAATTTCAAAAGAATTGAATGATAGAAAAGGAACTTCCTTGCTGTTGGTTCACAATGGTCATGCGAAGGAACTATTGGAGAAAATCAGTGATAGATTTGAGTATGTGCAAGTGGACTATGAGCAGGCGGTTCGGCGCAATAAGAGCTTGCTGCAGTCGGCAAGATGGAATCCCAATAGAATAAAATTCTATGAAGAACTGGAGGCAAAGGGATATCGATATGTAGAACGAAAATACATGCTTGCATCTACATGGGGATTCCATAAAATTATTAATATATTAAAGAATATGTATAAAACTGGAACTTGATGTGATTCCTGAAACACGGAGGATATATGTCAAAATTCGACTATTTACGGGCGAAATTCGGGCAGTTTATTAAGTTTGCTGTTGTTGGATGCTCAAATACCATAGTTAATTTAGCGGTTTACTATTTTTGTATTTTTCTTGGTGCTCATTATTTGCTGGCATATACATCAGGGTTTCTGATCAGTGTCTGCAATGCTTTTTTCTGGAATAGTAAATATGTATTTGTTAATAAACAGGAGACAAGTACTTATAAAGCATTTATTAAGGTTTTTGCATCGTATGGATTTAGTTTTTTGTTATCAGTTGCTTTAATGAGTTTATTAGTTGAAATTTGCGATGTATCTTCCTTTATTGCACCTGTCTTGAAGATGATGATTACAATACCTCTTAATTTTATCCTAAATAAGATTTGGGCTTTTAAAGACAGGAAGGTTAAGTGCGCAAAGGAAACATGATCATATTATCAATTACTGTACCCTGTTATGGGAGAAGATGCGAATGTGAGATTGAAGTAAAGATTCTATATACAAACTGGTAATACAGTAGGGATGGATGAGAGATGGATAAGATATGTAATCTGAATAAGTTTCTAAAGATGCTGTGTAGAGTGGTCTTTGCTTGTTTTTTTACAATTATGTTCTTTGGGACTGATTTTCAAAATAAGTATAATGCCTACGTGCTTGTTTTTTGTATTTATATCGCTCATAGGATGAATGTAAAGGATAAAAGAAAAACTTATAGGGTGCACACTTTAGGCTGCTTTAGCAGCAAACCGAACCTACCGGCTTTAGCCGGTAGTGGTTGAGTTCATTGTTTTTAACAGGAATTTTTTTCAAAACTATGCGGAAGTATTTGATGATAGTGATTGCAGCAGTGATTTTGGTCTATGTAGTGTTATTCAGCAATATATTAGTGCCTGCCTTAAAGATTGCGCCGGGAGGGAAACAGGAAGCTCTAAGCCTGCCTTTTCAACAAACAGCTTTGTATGTGAAGGAGTATGGAAATGAACTTACTCAGGAAGAGCATGGAATTATCAATGCTGTATTACCGGTAGATGAAATTGCAGGTCTTTATGTGGCGGATAGAGCAGATAATGTTAAATTTAAGTATAAACAATCGGCTACAGGAGAAGAACTTACAGATTATTTTTTGCTGTGGCTGAGGCAGTTTTTCAAGCATCCGGATGTTTATTTAAAAGCGTTCTTTGCAATCACAGACGGCTACTATTATGTTGGTAGCGAAAGAGCAGCCTTGGACTTATATACGGGAATAGAAGTTGCCGAGCTATAGCATTTGTTTTGAAATATAAAATGGATGTATAAGGAAAAGATGGTTAAATGCGTTTAGTGTAATTAACTCTAAAATTTAATGTGCAAATTGATTTGTTTTATAATCTTATTTTGAGAGTATTTGTTATTTTGGGGGAAAAGATTAAAATTTATCGATACCATGACGTCTGGATTGTGACATTTTCTTATTGATTCCAACAAACATTAAATAGTAAGTTGACATCTCAGAATCAAGTCCTTCGATTGGCTGCCAACCAGCTACCTCAACACGCTCTCTATATTATAGAAAGGATATCTATCCATTTATAAGTGTTTTTGAGAGTTGATGTAGATGTGAAGTTAGTGAATATTGGGGTAATGGTATTCAAAATGCCTGTGGTTAATGCAAAAGATGAATGTAATTCAATAAGATGGTTTTTTATATCATAAGAGTGAGGTAGTAATGACTGGTATTTATAGTAAACGACATAACAATTTGCTGGTTCCGGTTTTTATTAAAGCTATTATATACCGTAGCTTTTGCAGATGTGAAATGAAAATTCCAATGTCATAACTATAAATTTTTAAGATTTTACATTTACAGGATTAAGTATTGAGAGGAATGGCAAATTATGGAACATCTATATAGTGCCTTAACATGGGTTATGAATGGCTGCTATAGTCTTTGTAATAATTATGGACTGGCAATCGTACTGTTTACATTTCTAAGTAAAATCGTATTATTACCAGTGTCTCTTTGGACTTACATGAATTCCATAACGATGATTAAGATTCAGCCGGATATTAATTTATTGAAAATAAAGTATTATGGGCAGAAAGATATCATAGCAGAGGAACAGGCAAAATTGTTTAAGGAAAAGAAGTATCATCCTTTGGCGTCAACCATTCCGTTGATTATTCAGTTAGTATTGTTAATGGGCGTAGTAAGCGCTGTACGGGCTGGAATAGATAACCCTGTGATTGATATGACTTTTGGACCAATTGATCTGGGATTGATACCGAGCCAGACGGGGGTAGAGTTGATCTGGTCTCCGATTGTTGCCGGTGTAGCGGCATGGATATTATGTATTGCACAGAATGCAAGTAACATATTACAGTCTGAACAATCCAAGTATAATAAATATGGTACTATGATTCTTTCAGTTGTTTTGTCGTTGTATTTAGGATGGTATGTTCCGATAGGGACTGCTTTTTACTGGGTCTGTAGTAACCTTATGGCAGTTTTGCAGTTATATATTCTTAATTGGATTATTAAGCCAAGAAAATATGTAGACTATGAGAAACTGAATAAGAGCCGTAAGACCTTGGTGGAATTACAGAATATAGGAAAAAAGAAAAAGGAAAGTTTTTTTTCTGAGAATAAGAAAAGAGAAAGAAGAGATTATAAGAGATTTTTTTCGATAGTTAATAAGCATTTGGTATTTTACTCTGAGAGTAACGGATTTTATAAGTATTTTAAGGGATTTATAGAATATTTATTAGAGCATACAAATATTACAATTCATTATATTACCAGTGATGCAAATGATGATATTTTTAAAAAGGAAAAAGAGAATCCACAGATTAAAGCATATTATATAGGCGAGAATAGATTAATCACGCTTATGATGAAAATGGATGCGGATATAGTTGTAATGACGATGCCGGATCTTGATAATTTTCATATAAAGCGAAGCTATATAAGGGATGATATTGAGTATATTTATGTTCAGCATGATATGGGTGGAACTAACATGGGAATGAGAAAGGGAAGCTTGAATCATTTTGATACGATTTTTTGTTCTGGGCCGCATCAAATATCAGAGATCAGGGAAACGGAAGAAGTATACGATCTGCCTGCAAAAGAGTTAGTTAAAGTAGGGTACCCGCTTATTGATGAAATTAAAGAAAAATATGATTCTGTAGAACATGGTGAAAATGCGATAAAGAAGATATTAATTGCACCATCGTGGCAGGAAGATAATATTCTTGATACTTGTCTGGAGGAGCTTTTGGATGCACTTAAAGACAGAAACTACAATATTATTGTGCGGCCGCATCCGCAGGAAGTGCGTCTGAAAAGAGAATATATGGAATCTGTTAGACAAAAATATGAATCAGAACATGTAATAGTTCAAACGGACTTTACATCAAATAATCCGGTGATGGAAGCTGACATGGTAATCACTGATTGGTCTGGAATAAGCTGGGAATATTCTTTTACAACGAAAAGGCCGGTGTTATTTATTGACACACCGATGAAAGTGCTCAATCCTGAATACCAGAGAATAAAAACCGTTCCTTTAAGTGTTCAGTTAAGAGATAAAATTGGTAAAAGCATTAAATTAGATCAACTAGGAAAAGCAGCAGAATATGTTGAATTTTTGATGAATCATAAAGAAGAATATCAGGAGCAGATTACTAGACTGGCTGAAACGTATATTTTTAATCTTGGGAGTTCAGCAGAAGCTGGCGCAGATTATATTATCAAAAGTTTACAAGAGAAATTGAGCAGAAAAGGGGAAGGTGAAAAATGAAAAAAATATCAAAAATGTTATTTGTTGTCGGCTTTACATATGGTTGCAGTATGCTGTTGTTTGGACAGGATGTACAGGCATATATTGATCCTTCCGTTATGACTTATGTAATACAGGCAGTGGCAGGGGTTGTTATTGCAGTTGGCGCAGTGGTAGGTATTTATTTCAGAAGGGCAAAGAAAAAACTAAATGAAAAGCTTGGAATTGATGAAAATAGGAACAAAGAAGTAGAGTCAGATGAAATTATTATTAACAAATAATGTAGCTTATAGCTGGAAAAGGAATCTAAATTGAAAATATTGATTATGTCTGATATCCATGGTAATGAAGAGGCTCTTAATGCTGTACTGAATAAAGCAGCAGACTATGAAATTGATGCTTGTTTTTTACTGGGAGATGTCATAGATTATGGAATGCATTCTAATGAAGTAATTGTTAGGTTGAAATCTCTCCCGTACCCGATTATTTGTAACATTCGTGGAAATCATGAGGATGCTGTAATAGCAGATCATTACGATGCATTTTCATCGGAGCGGGGCAGGCAGAGTGCTAAATATACAAAAAGTATACTGAATGCGGACTCATGGAAGTATATACAAAATAAAATGGCTGCAACTGGTATGATTGAATTTGAGTGTGCCAATAAAAAGTGTCTGGCAATACATGGGAGTCTTAGAGATCAATATTGGAAAAGTATAGATACTGACAATGACTTTTATGATTACTGCGCTTATGATTATGTATTTTCCGGACATTCTCATATGCCGCATTTTGTGGAAAAGTACTATCCGTATGAGGATACCAGAAGAAGAAATAAAAAGAAGATTATTTTCATCAATCCGGGTTCAGTGGGGCAGCCAAGAAATCATAATCCTATGGCACAATTTGCTGTATTGGATATGCATACAGAGGCTATTTTGTTTGACAAAGCAGAGTATGATATAGCAAAAGAACAATTGGCTTTTGCTGGGCAGATCGACAAATTTTATAGAGATAGATTGGAGGCAGGTGTGTAATGAATTTATATGTTATCAGTGGAGTTGCTGGAATGACGGGAAATGAACTTGCCAGGAGGCTGACTGCATCAGGGGATAGAGTAATTGGATTTGATAATTTTTTTGCTTCTTCCGTAAGGACGATTGAGGATGTTCTATCTAACACAAATTTTGTGTTTTATGAATATGATTTAAATAACGAAGCGCAGATGGAAAGTTTGAAACAGGAGATCTTTAAACATAAGAAAAGCTGTGAAAAGCTTATTTATATAAATTGTGCGGCAGTTGTACACACTGAACATTTCTATTATGTAAATCGTACTTTTGAAACGAATGTGATTGGTATGAAAAAATTTTTGGAACAGGCAATAGAAGTAGAAGCTAATGTTTATATTAATTGTTCTACATCAGAAGTGTATTCTATGAATTCATGGAATAGTGACGGTGGAGTGTCCGAATCTGATTATATTACAATGGCTAATGCAGAACACAGTCAGAGGACAAGTTACGCTACTGGTAAATTACTTACAGAGTTTTTTATGAAGGATGCGGTGGCAGAACATAAGATTAAGGGATGTTCTATTCGCTTTGCTAATGTTTACAGCAAGAATGAATTGTATCCGAAACATATTATTCCGCATATCATTAATGAATTAAGAAATAAAGGGTGTGTGGAGTTGTTGGAAAATTCCAAAGTAAATAAAAGGACTTTTTTGCATAACGAGGATAGTTGTGCCGCGGTGATAGCCTTAGCGGAAACAGACTCGGCGTTAGATGGGTCGGTATATAATGTGGCAACTGACGAGGAGATATCGATTATTGATCTGGTAAAGCTTTGTGGTGAAAAATTAGGTATTACTGATCCGGAGATTATGTTTGAGGGATATCGGGAATCAGATCCGGAGAGAAGAGTGTTGAGTACTCAAAAGATCAGAACCAGAACAAACTGGATACCAAAGATAACCCTGAGTCAGGGAATAGAAATGTGTGTTAAGGAGTTAGAACATTGAGAATTATGATTATTACAGTTGCAGGGGTGGCAAGTAGATTCAGTCAGTCTATAGGTTGTCCCTGCTTGAAGTGTCTATACTATAAAAATGATATAAAAGAGTCTTTATTGTACCACATACTCAGCCAGAATTCAGAGATTGATAAATATGTGATTGTTGGGGGATTTAAATTTGAGGAACTGGAAAGGAGCATTCATCAGTATTTCTCCCAGTTTTATGATCGCATCATTTTAGTGAAAAATGAAATGTATGAAAAATATGGATCAGGGTACAGTCTATATTTGGGATTGAATGCGATCAAGGATTTAAATTATGATGAGCTGGTTTTTGCAGAGGGAGATTTGTGGGTTGATGAAGAGAGCTTTAGACGTGTATGGGAGACCCCCGGAAATGTGATTACATGTAACAATGAGGCGATTTTAGCAAGTAAGTCCGTTGCATTTTATTATGATCGTGAGTATAGAATTCACTATATATTTGATACTACTCATTCTCTACTGGAAATCAGAGAACCCTTTCAGGGAATTTTTAATTCGGGACAAATTTGGAAGTTTTCTCAAAAGGATTGTGTTCAAAAAGCTATGGCTGGGCTTACGCAGGAAGAATGGCAGCAGACCAATCTTGGTTTTATTCAGAGATATTTTGGATGTCTTAATCAGGAAGGTTATAAAATTGTTAATTTTCAGAAGTGGTTAAATTGTAATACGAAATTTGATTTTGATAAAATTGAAGGAATGAAATAGTCAAATGAAAATCGGAATTATTACGTACGAAAGCTTATATTGTAATTTTACAAATTATGGAACTGTATTGCAGGCATGGGCACTTTTTAAAGTGGTATCCGGTCTTGACATTCTGTATGAGCCGGTTTTGATTGATTATTGTCCTGATATTATGCATGATAAAGATCCACTTAATCCAATGAAGAATATGTGGGATATGGATTATGAAACGAGAAAAATGTGTGAGCTGTCATTGCCATCTATTAAAATAAATTTTGAAAAGATTAGAAAATTCTATTTTGAAAAAATCAGGATGTCAGATCGAAGTTATACATCAGCTACAATTAACAAGGTGGTGGATGAAGGGATTTCTAAATTTATTTGTGGAAGTGATTCGATATGGGATATTACGGAGTTTGGAATGGATAGAGGTTTTTTTGCAGATTATCCGATAATGCAGGGAAATTCTATTGCCTATGCGCCAAGCTTTCAAGATTCTTTTTCGGAGTATTCTCAGGAGGAAAGGAGTCGACTCATCAAATTATTAAATAATTTTTCGGCTGTTGGTATACGTGATGAGGAACCTGTTAGTGTTCTGTGTAATTATGTGAACAGCGAAGTAAAAAGGGTGGTCGATCCTACATTATTATTGAAGAACAGTGATTTTGATGAGATTGTTGCAGAGAAACAGGAAAGTGAACGGTATCTGCTATATTATTCTCGAAGATATAATGAAGCGATGGAGCGTTTTGCAGTTGAGACTGCAAAGGCCAGAGGACTGAAAGTAATAGAGATTAGTTTGCGTCATGAGAATTATGAAAGACACAGAATGTTTTATGAAGCAGGAGTAGAGGAATTTTTATCACTTGTCAAATATGCGGATTGTGTAATCACGAATTCATTTCATTGTTTGATTTTTGCCCTTCATTTTGAAAAAGATTTTTATGCTTTTACAAGAGAGCACTGTAACAATAAGATTTGTGAATTGCTTGCCAGATTAAATTTGGAAGGGAGACTGCTCAAAGATGGCTGTGAAAAAACAAAAAGTAAAATTGACTATTTGGATATAAAAGACCGTTTAGAAAAGGAACGTTTAGAGTCTTTGGAGTTTTTGGAGAGACAACTTAAAGATATTTGTAGAGGGTGATAAAATGAAGTCTGTGTACAATGATATTAAGAAACAATGTTTTGGATGTGAAATATGTGTGGGGGGGTGTATGTCCCCATAAAGCAATCACTATGGTCGAAGATGAGGAAGGATTTAGATATCCGGAAATTGATCAGGAATTGTGCATAGATTGCGGTGCATGCAGGCGGATTTGTCCATATATTAATATACCAGAGAAAAATCAGCATAAACCATATGTGTTTGGTGGATATCATAAAAGTTCAGGGATTAAAGATCAAAGTACTTCGGGTGGAGCATTTTCAGCGATAGCTGAGGTGTTTTGTAATGAAAATTATGTTGTTTTTGGAGCGGCTGTTGAAGGTCTGAGAGTTTACCACACATATACTGAGGATAAAAAAGAGCTTTATAGGTTTAGAAGATCTAAGTATGTCCAAAGTTTTATGGGAGATTCCTATAAAAGAGCGATGCAGTTTTTGAAAGACGGAAAGAAGGTTCTTTTTTCAGGAACACCATGTCAAATTGCAGCATTAAATAATTATATTGTCCCCGCGGCGTTAAAAGAAAATTTATACACAATAGAAGTAGTATGTGAGGGGTTTCCGTCCCCACTTCTAATGAGAAAGTATTTTACGCTACTCAAGGAGCGTCACCATTCATCGGTTAGAGAAGTAGATTACAGATATAAAGACAGAAACCGGTGGGATTTCGAAGTTATGAAAATAACGTTTGAGAATGGTAAAGTTATGAAAAAGGATAGGTGGTTTAATCCTTTTTGGATTTTCTGGTCGGAACGTGTTATGGGAAGACCCTCATGTGACGAGTGTCCGTTTAGAACGACAGACAGGGTGGCAGATATTACGTTAGGTGATTTATGGGGAGTGCATAAATATTGTCCGGAATTATATGGAAATAATGGTGGCAGTTCTTTGGTCGTATGTAACAGTGAGAAGGGAGAAAAACTATTTAAACAGGCAGAAAAGCTATTATACGGGCATGAACTGGCATATGAGGATGCATTAAAATATCAAAGACCTATGAGAGTGATCGTTCCGGCAAATGAAAAAAGAGAAATGTTCATGCATGATCTTAAGGCGTTGGATTATACGTCATTATGTAAGAAATGGAAGCCAAGAACGTCCTTGAAGGTATTGTTCTCTAAATATATATGGGGAAGTAATCGACAGGTTGTTAATTTTTGGAAAGTGAAGTCATATTTTATTAAGCCTAAGACTTAATTCTCCGGATAGAGTATTAAAAGGATGCGGTAAGTATTTCAATGACCCAAAGTATAAAGTGCTTTTCTCGTCTATCTTTTTAGGTGAGAGGTGACAAAATGAATTCTGTTTATGATAATACCAAAAGTCAGTGCTTTGGGTGTGAAATTTGTGTAAAGGTGTGCCCTTATTCAGCAATATTGATGCAGGAAGATGAGGAAGGATTCAGATATCCTCAAATTAATGAAGAAAAATGTAAAGATTGTGGAGCATGTAAACGTATTTGTCCGTATATCAATCCACCGCAGAAAAATCAAAGAAAACCTTATGTATATGGTGGATATCATAAAAATAGTGTAATCAGAGATGAGAGTACTTCCGGTGGAGCATTTTCTGCAATAGTGGATGTATTTTGTGATAAAAATTATGTTATTTTCGGAGCAACAGCGAAAGGATTAGAAATCCATCATGAGTATATTGAAGATAAGAAAGAATTGGGGATATTTAGAAAATCCAAATATGCGCAAAGTTCCATGGGTAATTCTTATTTGTATGCAGCCAAGTTTTTGGAATCAGGGAAGAAAGTACTTTTTTCAGGTACACCCTGCCAAATTGCGGCTTTGAAAAATTACATTAAGCTGGAGAAGCTGAAAGAAAATTTGTTGACGGTTGAGGTTGTATGTGAGGGTTTTCCGTCTCCGCTATTGTTAAGAAAGTATTGTGCAATGCTCAAAGAACGTTATCATTCGTCGGTGAAAGAATTGGATTACAGGTATAAAGATAAGAAGCGCTGGGATTTTCAGGTCATGAAAATTTCATTTGAAAATTGCAGGACAATAAAGGAGGACAGGTGGTTTAGCCCCTTTTGGATATTCTGGTCGGAGCGCTTAATGAGTAGACCGGCATGTATTGAATGTCCATTTAGAACAACAGATCGGTTAGCGGATATTACATTAGGTGATTTGTGGGGAGTGCATAAATATTGTCCGGAATTATATGGAAATAATGGTGGCAGTTCTTTGGTCGTATGTAACAGTGAGAAGGGAGAAAAACTATTTAAGCAGGCAGAAAAGTTATTATACGGACATGAACTGGCATATGAAGATGCATTAAAATATCAAAGACCTATGAGGGTGATCGTTCCGGCTAATGAAAAAAGAGATATGTTCATGGATGATCTTCGTACATTAGATTATAAGGCGCTCTGTAGGAAGTGGAAGCCGAAGACATCCTGGAAGGTATTGTTCTCAAAATATATAGTGGGAAGTAATCGTCAGATTGTAAATTTGTGGAAACTAAAAACCATTTTTAAAAGGAGAAAAAGATGACAACATTAAATGAGAAACTGAATATTCTGAGAGAAGAATTAAAGAATCGAAAAGCCAGAATTATGATCATTGGGCTGGGCAGTGTGGGCAATTATCTGCTGGATTATCTCATGTCTGCAAGAGATGAGGAAGTAGAAATCTGTGTAGTTGGACGTAATGGAATAAAGATGCAGTCTGATGTGAATATCGTGAGAGTTGCGTCAATGATCCGGGGGCAGAATCGGAGCAGGGTTACAGTCATAGATGGGGTGGATTTGAATCACGTATCAGACATAGAATCAGCAATCAGAGCGTATGGGCCGGATATTATTGTGAACAGCAGTCGTGCATATTCCGGACTGAAATACGGAAGTATTTCCTGGAAAAATATCCGAGCATATGGAATTTGGACACCATTGTCGATCAAGTATACCAAAAATATCATGGAAGCATATGAACAGGTTGGCTCTAAAGCAATCGTGATCAATACGTCCTATTCCGATGCCGTGATCCCATGGCTGAAATCTGCTGGAAAGGCCTATCCGGATTTCGGAAGCGGCAATATCAATCATTTGATTCCGAGATTTCAATTTGCGATTGCAGAGAAGATGGGAGTTGATGATTACTGGAATATTGATATTACATTTGCTGTGGCTCATTTCCATGATGTAGTGATCAGCAAAGAAGGACAGACCGAAGGGGTGGACATGCTGATGGATGTTCGCTATAAGGGACAGAAGGTTAATGTAGATGTTAACGCTATAGCTGCTGGCTGCTGTATTCCGATGCCGGTGGATGCAAAGCGTAACATGATGAATGCGTCCAGCAATTTTGAGATAATTCAGGCAATTCTTACTGCTGTGCGGGATCATAAGAAAGTCAAACTGCATTGTCCGGGTGTTTTTGGCGAGATTGGCGGTTATCCCATAGTGATTGATGGTTCACAGGAGTTGGTTGAGGCGGCAATTTGCGAGGATTACTTTGACCTTGATACGATGAGAAGGAAAAATCGGGAGTCTATCTATTTAGATGGGATTGAGAACGTAGCGGATGGTGTTCTTACATATACTGATGAATTACTTGAGAAAGTCAGAAAGGCATTTGGAGTTGATCTGGTGAAAAACATTGCTTTTAGTGAAATAGACCAGGTTGCTGAATTTATTGTGAAAGAGATCATTGATAAAAATGCAGGCTGAGAGAAAGGCATGGTTATTAAAATGAAAAAAGTATATACATGTTTCTGTACCAGTGTGATCCATGAAGGACATCTGAATATTATTAAAGAGGCGGAAAAATATGGGGAAGTGATCGTTGGTGTGCTTAGTGACGAGTCTATGGTGCGCTTTAATAAATTTCCCGCAGTTTCGTTAGAAGAACGTATGGAAATGGTACAGAATATCGAGGGAGTTAAACGTGTTATTGTCCAGAAGGATATTATGTATGACGCAGTGATCAGGGAACTGCAGCCGGATTATGTGATTCACGGAGATAATTGGAAAAATGGTCCGATGCAGGCAATCAGGAACAATGTGGCATTGCTGCTGAGTCAATATGGAGGACAGATCATTGAAGTACCATATACCTATAATGAGCGCGTTAAGCATGCCGATGCATGCATAAAAGAAAAACTGGCTATGCCGGAATACAGAAGGAAGAGGCTTAAACAGCTTTTGGGGCTGTGCCCGATTGTTAAAGCAATGGAAGTGCATAGTGGCCTGACCGGATTAATCGTTGAGAAAACGATAATTGAGAACAATGGCGCGCTTGACCAGTTTGATGCTATGTGGATAAGCTCCCTGTGTGATTCAACAGCTAAGGGGAAACCTGACATTGAACTGGTTGATATGACATCTCGGTTTCGGACGATTGATGATGTTATGGAGGTAACGACAAAACCGATTATTTTTGATGGAGATACAGGCGGGTTAACGGAGCATTTTGTATATACGGTTCGTTCTTTAGAGCGAATGGGGGTGTCGGCCGTCATTATAGAAGATAAAACGGGCCTGAAAAAGAATTCTCTTTTTGGTAATGAGGTAGTGCAGGAATTGGATTCGATTGAACATTTTAGCGAGAAGATCAGAGCGGCGAAGCAGGTTCAGCTGACGGATGACTTTATGATTATTGCGCGTTTGGAAGCATTAATTCTTGAGAAGGGACAGGAAGAGGCATTAAGGCGTGCGTGCGCATTTGTGGAAGCGGGTGCGGATGGAATTATGATCCACAGCAGAAAGAAAGCACCGGATGAGATATTTGAATTTTGTGATGCGTTCCGCAGTATGGATAAGGAGACGCCGATTGTTGTCGTGCCGACGTCCTATAATTCTGTGACGGAACAGGAGTTGATAAGGCATGGTATTAATATTGTCATTTATGCGAATCAGCTTACCAGAAGTGCATTTCCGGCAATGGAGCAGACTGCCAAGGACATTTTGAGACATCATCGTGCGAAGGAAGTAGATGAAAAGCTTATGCCGATCAAGGATATTATATCGTTGATTGATGAATTGTAACATGTCGATGATTGCTATGTGGCAGTTTTGACTATGAGGGAGATAAAAGAATGAAAGTAGAGAAGCTTTTAGAAATCATTGATTCGGATTTTTATACGGGAGTTCCAGATTCTCAGCTTAAAGCATTGTGCGATTATCTGATGCAGCACTATGGTATAGATTCAAAAAGGCATTTAATTGCGGCAAACGAAGGTAACTGCACAGCGATTGCAGCAGGGTACCATCTGGCCACCGGAAAAGTACCTGTAGTTTATATGCAAAACAGCGGGGAAGGAAATATTATTAATCCTGTTACTTCTTTGCTGAATGATAAAGTATACGCAATCCCGTGTGTTTTTATTATTGGATGGCGCGGAGAACCGGGAATACATGACGAGCCGCAACATATTTATCAAGGGGAAATAACGGTTAAACTTTTGAATGATTTGGATATCCAGGCCTTTGTGGTTGGAAAGGAAACAACGGACGAAGAAGTTATAGATGCGATGAATACATTTCGTGTGGCACTCGAAACAGGCAAAAGTGTTGCTTTCGTAATTCGCAAAGGTGCACTCTCTTATGATGGTAAGGTTGTATATAAGAATGAGAACAGGATGTTAAGAGAGGATATTATTAAGCATATTACAAAGGTAACGGATCATGATCCTGTCATATCCACGACAGGAAAAGCAAGTCGTGAATTGTATGAGATACGTGAATCAGCCGGTCAGGGGCATCAGTATGATTTTTTGACAGTTGGTTCCATGGGACATAGTTCTTCTATCGCTCTGGGGATTGCGGTCAATAAGCCGGAAACAAAAATCTGGTGTATAGATGGAGATGGAGCCGCTCTGATGCATATGGGGGCGATGGCGGTGATTGGGGCGAATACTCCCGATAATCTGGTGCATATCATTATCAACAATGGTTCCCATGAGACAGTTGGTGGAATGCCCACTGTAGCAGGAAGTGTGGATTTAACTGGGATTGCCAAAGCATGCGGATATCCTTATGCTGTAAGCGTTGATAGTTTTGAAGAGTTGGACAGAGAATTGAAAGATGCAAAACAAAGAAACAGACTTAGTATGATTGAGGTGAAATGTGCTATTGGTGCACGTGAAAATTTGGGTAGACCAAAATCTACAGCTGGAGAGAATAAACGGAATTTCATGGAATATGTAGAAAAGTTACATTAGCAAGTGATTTAAAGAGGTTATGTGATGCGGCATTTTGACGGAGTAGAATGGAAATATAGAATTGTAAAAGTTGTTTGGATTTCGTTGATTGTTGCGTTTGCTTACTATATTTCCAGAAACTGGTATCAAATTTCATTAATTCGTGGTGATTCCATGAGTCCATCGTATCACAATATGCAGTTTGTCATGCTTGACAGACATACAAGGGATTATAGTTATGGTGATGTAATTACTTTTCAATGTGAAAATCTGAATACTGTATTAGTAAAACGTATTGTTGCATGTCCCGAGGATCAGGTGGTTATCAAAAATGGGATACTGTATGTAAACGATGCGGTCAGTGTAGTTTTTCCGGAAAAGTTCATTTTTACATATGCTGGAGTTGCGAAGGAGTATGTGAATTTGGAAGAAAACCAGTATTTTGTGATTGGTGATAATCTGGAAAAGAGCAAAGATAGCCGATATGCGGAAGTTGGGATTGTATATGGAGATGACATTTTAGGAAGGATACTTCCGTGGAAATCGGTATGTAGTTTGTAAATTCGGAGTCTTATTTGTAAAGGAGATTAAAGATATGAAGAGATTAACATTACAGGCACTCAAATTTACTTATTTTGCCGGATGTTTCTGGTACTTATTTACTATACCGGTGCAGGCGTATATTGATCCGTCGGCAGTTACGTACGTTGTTCAGATGGTAGCGGGCGTTTTAATTGCACTTGGCGCGGTCCTTGCGGTTTTCAGACATAAAATATTTGCATTCTTTCGAAAGAACAAAAGTACAAAAGAAGGGCAGGGAACTACAATTGAGTTTAAGGATGTAGATGATTAAGGAGTGATTTATGAATATCGTGATAGACACTGTGGTTAATGGATTGCTTTGGCTCATCAATTTATGTTATGGATTTTGTAATAATTACTGGGTGGCAATTTTGTTATTCACATTTTTGACTAAGGTAATTTTGCTGCCTTTGTCAGTATGGGTTCAGAAGAATTCTATTAAAACTGTGAAGATGGCACCTGAGATGAATCGTATTAAAACAGTTTATTTTGGAAATCAGGAGGTCATTTCGGAAGAGCAGTATAAATTATTCAAAAAAGAAAAGTATAGTCCTTTTGCGGATTTAATTCCTTTGTTTGTTCAGCTTGCTTTGTTGATGGGAGTGGTAGAAGCTGTTAAGCAGGGCACTGACCTGACAGATATTCCGGTCAAGACTGGCGGAGTTACTTTGTTGATTCCGCTACTTGCAGCGTTATCTGCCTTTTTCATGTGTTTTGTGCAGAATAAAATTAATGTACTGCAGTCAGAGCAGGGGCATTTAAATCAGTATGGTACAATGATTTTTTCTGTTACGCTTTCTCTCTATTTAGGTTTTTTTGTGTCGATTGGAGTTGGTTTCTATTGGATCTGCAGTAATCTTTTTTCTATTATTCAATTGGTTTTATTGAATATATGGATTAATCCAAAGGATTATATAGATTATGAGGCCTTAAAGAGGAGTAAAGAAGAATTAAATAAAGTGCAGAAGATGATGTCAGTCAGGCGGAAGGCGGATAAGAGGAATCCATATCGTTCTAAAGGCAAGGCTGATTATAAGCGTTTTCTCAGAACTTCGGACAAGAAGATTGTTTTCTATTCTGAGAAAAACGGGTTCTATAAATATTATAAGGACATTATTGAAGAGATAATTCGCAGGACGAATATTGTGATTCATTATATTACAAGTGATCCGGAAGATGAAGTCTTTCAGATGGAGAGTGATCAGTTTAAGCCGTATTATATTAATGAGACTCGATTGATCGTTTTAATGATGAAACTGGAGACGGAAATTATGGTCATGACTACTCCGGATTTGGAAAATTATCAACTTAAACGGTCTTATGTACAGAAGGATATAGAGTATATTTATGTGCCACATGATGTTAACAGTGTAAACTTGGCATTCCATAAAGAGGCATTGGATCATTTTGACACAATTTTTACTTCGGGACCGAAGAACACTGCTGAAATAATGGAGCGTGAGAAAAAATATGGACTGCCTGCTAAGAACTTAGTAGAATGGGGATCATCTATTATTGATGACATGACAGTTGCATATGAACAAATGGCAGGAGATCATGCACAAGAGAGACAGTGTGCAATTATGATTGCCCCTTCGTGGCAGAAGGATAATATTTTAGATTCGTGTATAGAGGAGATGCTTGATCAACTGGTACAAACTTCATATCATATTATAGTGCGGCCACATCCTCAGTATGTACGTCATTTTGAAGCTAAAATTGATGCATTGGCAGCAAAATATAAAGGGTATGATGTTGTTTTTCAGAAAGATTTTTCATCTACTGAATCAGTATATATGTCGGATTTGTTGATTACGGATTGGTCAAGTATTTCATTTGAATATGCTTTTTCTACATTGAAGCCGGTATTATTTATAGATACGCCAATGAAGATTTTGAATCCCGACTATCAGGAATTGGAAACTGTTCCGATTGATTTAGAACTTCGCAATAAAGTGGGTATTTCAATTGCACAGGATAGTGTTGGTGACTTGATTGTGGAGACTGTTGATAAACTTTTAAATGAAATACAGTTTGCACCGGAGTCAATGCAGAAATTAAAAGAAAAATATAGTTATAATATTGGAGAAAGCGGTAAGGCAGGAGCGAAGTATATTATTGAACGTCTTGTACAGCGTAAAAGATAGATTATTGCGTGCATCTATGTAGAACAGGAACAACAGAATAAACAGCTGAAACACGCATAGATGCGGTATTTTAATCAAATATTGCTTTTCAGTTTTTAGGTGAATAGAAAAAGACCTTTATCTGTGGTAAAATTTAAGTGGCAAATCCAAACAACAGATTTGCTCCAGCCTTTGCTCCGCTTCTTCTTTAATGGGTTTGCGGCAGCACCTTTCGGGCTTCCGGCAAATGCCATAATCTACAGTCTTACCGAAACTGCTCGTGCGAATGATCTAAATTTTTATTATTATGTGTGACATCTATTGACAGAGCTACCCCAACTCATCTATGCATATGGAAAGATAGAAGAATCAAGACTGGAACCGCTCATGCCGTGGTCAAAGACATTTCCAGCTGATTGCTATAGTAAGCGCCGCAAATAAGCGGCGTTTCAATTTATAGGAAGCGAAGGAGTTGACGCTTACAGTGCTGTAGTCTATATCATGGTTGAGATGACAAAGGCGCACGATCTGAACATTTACGGATATCTGGAATTTTTGCTGTATCGTCGGCCAACGAAAGAGATGACCGATGATCAACTCGCAGAGCTTGCACCCTGGAGTGAAAAACTTCAATCTATCAAAAATCGCATGTGAATTATAGTGAAATACTTCAACTCGCAAAAGGCTGAGGTAATTTTATATTTGACTGCATTATTATTTTCGAAAATTTGACGAAAAAATAAAACCTGATTGGCTTAAATAAAGGATTCTTGCGATATGATGTTAAAAAGAAGTGTAAAACACCTGTTTATTACCCATTCGGACATGTTTTCCTTTCGTCTATCAATAAAATATGATATAATCAATACACTTCATGAGTTGAAGAGGAGCGATAGATGAGGAGGAAGAAAGGAAAACAAAAATCTTTTTTATATCAATTAAGAAATCAGAAAAAGATATTTAGAAATCGGCAAAAGTGTATTAAAGAAAATTATGGTAGAAAAGGGAAGAATAGCTGTCAGGAGAATGATTTTCTAGGAAGTGATTATATTAATGTCATCAATCTACTGGATCGAAAGAAATTTGCCATAAGATATCGCGTATCCAGGCATCAGGAAAAAATTTATATACCTGAGGTTTTTTCCATATCGGAAAATGCAGAACAGGTCATCAGATTATTAAGGGAAACATATACGATATTGCGCTGTAAGGGAACGCAGAAAATTATTTTTGATCATTCGGCATGTCTTGACCTTGAACTGTCGGCCAGCACTATCATGGATATTATTGTGCTGGCGGGGAGAAAATATCGGGAAGGGCAGGGAGCGCATCTTGATATTGAAGGACATTTGCCGCACAATAAATTTGTCAGGGATATTTTATTAGCAAGTGGGTTGCCATATCATTTAAAGGCGGAAAGCTTGTCGCACTTTGACGAGAAGCGCGTTCAGCGTTTTGAAACTATAAGGGGACATCATGATATAAGGGCAAATAGAGCGGATGAAGTATCAACAAAATTAGTTTTATATTTTAATAAATGTTTGAAGACACAGTATCTGGAATTAAATGAAGAAGGACGGCGTCTATTGAGCAGGATTTTAGGGGAGGTTATAAGTAACTGCGAGATTCATGGAGGTGAGAATGCCACATGGTATACACAAGGGCACTATCAGATTAAGGACGACTATTCGTTTGGTGAAATGCAGATGTTGTTTTTAAATCTTGGAGAAACGATTTACGAAGGATTGAAAAATGACGTAAGTGATGAGACAAAAAACAAGGTACAGCATATACTAAATCGGCAGAGTGAAAATAGGAATCCGGATTGGGACGAGGAAATGATCCTGACAGTATTTGCCCTTCAGGAAGGAATCAGCAGATTAAGGGATAGAAATATAGAAGGATATGAAGCTCGAGGTTCCGGAACGGTAAGCATGATCGAAATGTTTAATGACATTGGTAAATGCGAGAGTGGTTTGAAGCCTCAAATGACAATAGTTTCCGGAAAAACACAAATTAAATTCACGGATGCCTATAAGATGAAGCGTGTCAGATTTGTACAGGATGCTGCTTTTGGTACCGGAAATAAAAGAATCATTGCTTTTAATGAAGAGAACGATATCTATGCACCTCCAAATAGAGATAATGTCATTAAGATGTCTGAATATTTTCCTGGAACAGTAATATCATTAAAGTTTTATCTTGATAATCGATATATTAGCAGTAAGAAAGGGAAAAGGTGAAAATATGAGCAGCACTATAGATATTAAGATTTCGAAATATCGTGCCAATGGCGCTAAAATTTTTACCGGAAGAGATAATGGAGTAAAGGCACGGGAAGAACTTAATTTAAACAGAATTGATGAGGAAGACGCGCGTGTACGGATTTTAGTGCCAAGAGATACCTGGGGAATTAATCCTTCCTTTTTTGGTGGTATGTTTGAGGGTAGTATCAAGAAACTTGGCAGGAAATTTGAGGATAAATATTGCTTTTGCTATGCGAAGGGCGAGAGCTTAAATGATAGTTTGTTCAAAGATATACAAGATGATATTGATTATATTATTGAGAATATCAGGGTGGAAGAATGAATGGTTGGACGATTATAGGAAATCTGTCAAATGTTGTTGCGGCAGGAATGGCAGTTTTCAGTATTTGTATAACAATTAAAGAGCAAAAGAATATCAGAAAAAACTACAGAATTAAAACGATGGAAGAACAGGATTTAAATTGGTATAATACAGTGGTATTGGAAGATTTTGTCAAGCAATTGGTCATTTTTATGGATGAATCAGAGTTGATATTGGAACACTGTAAGCGGACGGGCGATAAAGATTCATTGGAGAGAGAACTTGAAATGACTTATAATTGTATCAAAGAGAAATTTAAAGCTTTATCGGCAAGGGCGCTGCTGTTAAAAATTTTTTCTGATTCTTTATATCGAAGCTGCGATGAGTCTCTGCAGAAAATACTTGATCTGTATTGTGAGATCATAAATGAAGTGACTGCTAAGAAGTATTGGCAGAATAGAAGGGAACGTGACATACAGGATGAACGCGTTAAGATGATCAGGGAGCTGTATTTGTTTAAAAGCAGTTTTATTCATGAAGCATAAATTTTTACCGTTAATATCGGGAAGTAAAGCACAATGCAGAGTCTTACAAAGAATGGAAGTATTTATCTGTTATTATCGATTCTTTGGCATATCTAAATCTATTTAAGAATCTAATCTGGCAATTTGATTTATGGAAATTCCTGTTTAGAATAATAGTTTGAAAGGTTGCTGTTTGCCGCAGATTTGTCAGTGTATTGTCTTCAATAGGTCGGGACAAAAGCAGTGAAGAAATGGAGTACATTTCCGGAACTCCTAAAATTTTTTACCCGGGAGTGTATGAAAATACTCTGGCGGTTTCTGCGGTTGGACGGGAAGGCGCTTCTATGGTTTTTGCATCTTCTTATAGTAATTATGGAAGTTGGATCGATATCAGCGCGCCGGACACTGCGATCATGAGTACGATTCCTGGCGGATATGGTGGTAAAACCGGGACAAGTATGGCTTGTTCGATCGTATCCGGTGCGGTTGCATTGTTGTTTTCTATGGATCAAACGATAAGCTTTGACGATGTGAAAACACTGCTGTCTGATTCGGCAACGGATTTTGGGGAGGCAGGATACGATGAGAAGTATGGTCATGGGGTGATCAATGTCAAAGCACTTATCGACAATTATCTGGTAGATAAGGAACTGCCGATGCCGACAGCTGCAGTACCGGATGGCAGTGTGGTGGGAGCAGGGTATTATGAGCTTAAAGAGCTTTCATGATATGAAAGGGACGGTGGTCAGTGCGGAGAATGGGGAGGCATTGCCGAAGGCCAGCATCACGCTGACGAAAACCGGAGACGCTTCAGCGACGAAATACGCAAACGTTAATACTGACGGCAGGTTTACGATGGGGGCGAAGGGAGACGAGTCAAAAGGGCTTACCCCCGGGATCTATCAATTGACAGTTAAGTGCCGGGGTTACAAAACGGTGACACAAGAGGTGATCGTTCCTTCCGGCAATGAGGATACGGTAGAGATCGGAACGATAAAGATGGTTCGGGGTGTCTATGGTAATTGTGCACTGAAGGGCTATGTTTACGATATTGCAACAGGGCGGACTACAGGAGTTGATCTGTATGTTACATTGAGAAATGGTATTAATAACACTTCATCAGCACCCATAGATTCCTGTAATCTGGAAAGTGATGGACAGTATCTGTTTAATGTACCGGTAGGCACTTATACGATTACAGTGGAGGATAAGAGAGCGCTGGTCAGCGACAGTGAGCGGTATCAGCCGACAAGCGTTACCGCCGTAGTGGAAGATGGCAGCAGCCGGTTCCATACCTATTATTCGAACAAAACGTACCTGTATAATGGGAAAAAATATGCAGATCTTGATTTGGATGATACATCGAGTTACGGACCGGAGACAACGACGATTTATTATAAGAACGGAAGCGGTGTTTACAGTTTCTATGTGCATGATTTCACTAACAGATCGTGGACGAACAGTAGTGCGCTGGCGGAATCGGGAGCTACGGTCAAAGTTTATGAAGGAAGTGCGTTGAAGGAAACCTATAAAGTGCCGAGTGATATAGGTACCGTATGGCATGTATTCGATTATGATGCGGGGACGGGCGCCCTCATTCCGATCAACACAATGTCAAACCAGTCTTCTCCGGGTGATGTAGGGACGATGTCCATAGAAGACGGCATATCCCAGGAGGAGAGAGATCTGGAAATTATTTTTAATGATCTGGAGGAAAAATAATTTTGAAAGGCATGGAATCGAAGAAGCTGTTAAAAAGGGTAAAGGTCTGCCTTGTTCTCTTTGTAATTTGGTTTATTCCGCTTGTAGCAGACCGTTTACTGCTTCATACAGACATATTGGCAAATATCTCCGGTGTGGGGATATTTGCCACCATGGCCGTTCTGCTTGTCAGTGCGGTAAAGACTTCGAACGCCTGGCACATGGAGGCGGAAGAAAGCATTGAGAAGGTAAACGGGTTTTTACAGGAGGTATATGGCGGCAGGCTGTATTGTTGCAGCGGGGAAATATCTGAGGAGGAAAAGAAGAGGAATCCTTTATTTACGGGACATACTGTATACAGCGGGATGCAGATCGATGGAATTCTATCCAATAGAAAAGTCCGGTACAGGGAACTTACGATTGAAGATCGGGAATTTCAGAGTAATGACCATAATGTACAGAAGGTAATACGGCGTTTCTCAGGATGTTCCTTTGCAGGCAGCGCACCAAAGATGCAGTCGCAGGCAGATCTTTTAATCTACTCTGCGGGTTTTTATAAGATAACGAGACTGCGTGCGGAAAGAAGAGGATATACAATTGCGCAAAAAATGCCGAACGGAATAGAGATATATGCAAAAGGCGTTTCGACGGCGCAGGATACAGCGCAGATAGTCTCTTTATGGGACAGGGTGGTGAAGGAACTGCAGACGCTGATACAGGCTTATGAAACCTGTTTTTGGTATCATAGCGGCAGCGTTGAGGTATATTTGTTGGAGGCGGCACAAAATAAGACGGATATCGCATGCAGGATGAGCTGCCTGGAAACATTTGCAAAGTACTTATAGATTTTTATCAGGTAACGACATAAAAAATTTCGTTTTTTCTTCCTGCGAAAGCTTCCGTATATGGCTTTGGCGGAAAACGGAAACAGGAATTTGTTATGTCGTTTACTATGTCCGCAGTGAATAAAAGCAGTAAGAAGAGTGCGTTTGTATGAATTGCACAATTCCTGTTCCTCCAATCTGTGAAAAACACCGAACTTTCAAATTCCCTCTTGTCAAATATTCGTCAAGGTTATATACTTAACCCATGAAGCGGAAACGTTACCGAGAACGATGCCGATACCGTTACCGACATCGTTACCGAAAACGTTGCCGCACACAACAAACACTCATGAAAGAGAGGGAAATAGTATGAAAAAGAAACTGGTAAGCACATTATTGTGCGCAGCAATGGTTTCCTCCCTGCTTGCAGGCTGCGGTGGTTCTGATGCACCGGCTGCAGACTCCGGATCGGACGCAGGAACAGAGGCGGCAGGTGATGATGCAGGGGCTGGAGATTCCGGCGCGGCAGCATCCGGCGATTACAGCGGAACAGTCCGCATGTTGAACTTCAAACCCGAGATCTCCGATGCAATGCAGGAAGTAGCGGCAGCTTACACTGCTGAGACAGGTATTGACGTGCAGATTGAGACAGCGGCTTCCGGTCAGTATGAATCCACACTGACGGCAAGAATGGACAGTTCTGAGGCTCCTGGTATTTTTGTAGTAGAGAATGTAACGGCACTGGGCAACTGGAAAGAGTACTGCCGTGACTGGTCTGATACAGAGCTTTACTCCTATGTGACAGACCAGAAGTACACGATGCAGGAAGACGGCAAGGTTCTGGCACTGTGCTACGTGCTGGAAGGCTGGGGCATCATCGTAAACAGCGAGATTACAGATGCATACTTTGCATCTCCCAATAAGTCTACAGAGTACACTTCTCTGGACGAGCTGTATACCTTCGACGCATTGAAGGCAGTGGTAGAGGATATGACGGCACTGAAGGACGAGCTGGGAATCCAGGGCGTATTCGGTTCCACATCTTTGAAGCAGGGTGATGACTGGAGATACCAGACGCATCTGATGAACATTCCGCTTTACTGGGAGTGGGGAGCAGACGTTGACATCAACGGTGCTGTACCGGAGTTTTCTTTCGCAAATGCAGAGAACTTCAAGAATATTCTTGACCTGTACTTAAACAACTCCGTGATCGAGCCCAGCCTTGTTGGTACGAGAACAGTTGATGACTCCATGGCTGAGTTCGCGCTGGGACAGTGTGCTATGATCCAGAATGGTGACTGGGCATGGAATACAATCCTGAACACGGAAGGCAAGGTTGTAAAGGATGACAAGGTTCGCTTCATCCCGATCACATCCGGCGCAGCTGGTGAGGAGAACATGGGTCTTTGCGTAGGCGGTTCCCAGTCCTTCTGCATCAACTCCCAGCTTCCTGAGGAAGATCAGCTGGCAGCGATCGATTTCCTGACATGGCTGTTCTCTTCCGACACAGGTAAGAATCTGGTAGCGCAGAAGCTGCAGCTTGTGACACCGTTCTCCTGTATGGAAGGCGCAGAGTACACCAATCCGCTGTTCGGCAGTGAGGCTGCGATCTCCGCAGCAGGCAAGACTGCATACAGCACAGCCTGTAACCTGATTCCTGACCAGACATGGAAAGACAGCTTCGGTGCAAGCCTGCTTATGTATGCGCAGGGTCAGAAGACATGGGAAGACGTTGTTGCAGACGCTGTTTCCGAGTGGGCTGTTGAGAGAGATATTACCAACACGGCTAACGGTAACTAAGTAACGACAACATGGGATATCCACAGGCTGTCTGTCTAAGGACAGGCAGCGGGGTATTCTTAAGATCAGCTTTTGTATGACGAGAGCGCTTTGTTTTATGGTCCGCCAGCATAATAGCAGCCATTTTAATAAGGCGCTCTTTTTGTGAAATTCTGCATCTGATTATCAGATCCTGAACATGCAAAGTGACGGCCTGATATGGGTGGTCGAGCGGCGGCCGGCAGATATTGGCGGGCAGGCATCCGGCAGATAATCTGAAAGCAGAGTATAGAATATATGGGGAAAGGAGAGAATCATGCAAAAGAATTATAAGAAGTATTTTCCGATTTTTGTACTTCCAACTTTGTTGGCATTTATCATTGCATTTGTGATTCCTTTTTTTATGGGACTGTATCTGTCCTTCTGTAATTTCAAGACGATCGGTTCCGCAAAATGGGTGGGGTTATCCAATTATCTGTATGTGTTCCGTGACAGCGCGGGATTCCTTTCGGCGCTGTGGTTTACCGTTAAGGTAGCTATTGTGGGCGTTGTCTCCACGAATGTGCTGGCATTTGCGTTGGCGCTGCTTTTGACAAAGGGGCTTAAGGGTACGAATGTATATCGTACGATCTTTTTCATGCCGAACCTGATCGGCGGTATTATCCTCGGTTATATCTGGCAGCTCTTATTAAACGGTATCCTGATCAGAGTAGCAGGTGTGGATCTGACATTCAATTCCACCTTTGGTTACTGGGGTATCATTATTCTGTACAACTGGCAGAAGATCGGTTATCTGATGATCATTTACATCGCAGGGATCCAGTCTATTTCCGGGGATATCCTGGAGGCAGCCAAGATTGACGGCGCAAACTATGTGCAGACTTTGAAAAAGATCATTATTCCGCTGGTTATGACATCCATCACGACCTGTACGTTCCTGGCTTTGACAGACTGTTTCAAGATGTACGACCAGAACCTGGCTCTGACAGGCGGTGCTCCTGCAAACCAGACGGCGATGTTGGCGATGGATATTTTCAATACGTATTACAACCGGACAGGATTTGCCGGTGTCGGCCAGGCCAAGGCAGTGGTATTTACGGTTCTGGTACTTGTTATCTCATTGATACAGCTTCGAATCACACAGTCCAGGGAGGTGGAGTAAGATGCAGGAAAAGAGAAAAGCAGCAAATATACTCATTTATAGTATCCTTACGATTTTGTCAGTGATCTTCATTATTCCGATCGCCCTGGTGATCATGAACTCTCTGAAGAATAAGCTGTATATTTCGACTTCCCCTTTTGCGCTGCCCAACAACGAGAGCTTTCGGGGACTGAAGAACTATATTGAAGGTCTGACCAAGATCCATTTCATGGACAGTATCGGTTACTCTCTGTTTATTACGGTAGTATCCGTTATCATGATCATCGTATTCTGTTCCATGACGGCATGGTATATCACGAGGGTGAAGAATAAACTTACTTCTTTTATTTATTTTCTGTTTATAGCAAGTATGGTAGTGCCTTTCCAGATGGTAATGTATACGATGACCAAGGTGGCGAACATGACGCATCTGGACAATTTCATCGGAATCAACGTTCTGTATCTGGGCTTTGGTTCCAGTATGGCGGTGTTCATGTTTACCGGATTTGTGAAGGGCATTCCGATTGAGCTGGAGGAAGCCGGTCTGATTGACGGATGTAATCCGCTTACCATGTTCGTGAAGGTGGTGTTCCCGGTTTTGAAGCCGATCTCCATCACCATCGCGATCTTGAATGCAATGTGGATCTGGAACGACTTCCTGCTCCCGTATCTGATCATCGGTACGAAGTACAGGACCATACCGGTTGCGATCCAGTATCTGAGAAGCGGTTACGGTTCTATTGACTATGGCCATCTGATGGCGACTATCGTGATCGCGTTGATTCCGATTGTTATCTTCTATTTTATGTGCCAGAAATACATCATTGAGGGTATTGTGGCCGGAGCCGTAAAGGGATAATGATAAAAGTTACCGCGGCAGGTATTTGATGAAAGTAAGCAGGAGAGGATTGCCTGAGCTGATCAGGTAATGGTTGGCAGGATACCAGGAAGGGTATTCTGCCAGTTTCTCATAAGAAGGATGCACCCTGTTCCCCTTTTAAAGATCGCACCTGTCGAATATATAGAAAATTTGTCATTTTTAGCTTGCAGGAATAAGGGGAAAAGTGTAGAATGGAAACGATACCGAAATCGATACCGAAACTGCGGAGAAAGGATTGTTGCAGTCATGAGAAAAAGCGGAGTTTTATTGCCTGTATCGAGTATTCCGTCCAAATATGGGATCGGTACATTTTCCAGACAGGCATATGAGTTTATAGATTTATTGGAGAAGGCAGGACAGTCCTATTGGCAGATCCTTCCGCTGGGACCGACGGGATACGGCGATTCGCCCTATCAGTCTTTCTCCACTTTTGCGGGGAATCCTTACTATATCGATCTGGAAACATTGATCGAGGAAGGGTGTCTGACAGAAGAAGATTGTGTAAAATGTGATTTTGGGGATAATGATAGATATATTGATTATGAGAAGATCTACCTGTCCAGATTTAATGTGTTGAAGACGGCTTTTCGCAACAGCCATCCGGAGCAGGAGACGGCTTTCCTGGATTTTGTGGAAGAGAACAGCTACTGGCTCGATGATTATGCACTATATATGGCGGTGAAGAATTCTTTTGACGGCATAAGCTGGAGCGAGTGGGACGAAGATATCAAGCTCCGCAGGCCGGAAGCCATGAAGAAATACCGGGAAGAGTATGCGGAAGAAGTAGAATTTTATAAGTTTCAGCAGTATCTGTTCGCAAAACAGTGGTTTGCACTGAAAGATTATGCGAATAAGAAAAAGATAGAGATTATTGGGGATATTCCGATTTATGTGGCTTTTGACAGCGCAGATACCTGGGCGAATCCGGAGTTGTTCCAGTTGGATGATACATTGACGCCTACTGCGGTGGCCGGATGTCCGCCGGATGCGTTCTCGGCTACGGGACAGCTGTGGGGTAACCCGTTGTACCGCTGGGAATATCACAGCGAGACGGAATATGCGTGGTGGATGAAGCGGATCGCCTACTGTTATAAGCTCTATGATGTGGTGCGGATCGATCACTTCCGCGGCTTCGATGAATATTATTCGATTCCTTATGGTGATGAGACGGCGGAGTTCGGACATTGGGAGAAGGGTCCCGGTTACGATATCTTCAAGACGATGAAGGCGCAGCTGGGGAATAAGGCCGTGATTGCGGAGGATCTGGGATTTTTGACCGATACGGTCATCAAACTTGTGAAGAAGACCGGCTATCCGGGTATGAAGATTCTGCAGTTTGCTTTTGACTCCAGAGAGGAGAGCGATTATCTGCCGCACAATTATGTTAAGAACAGTATCGTATATACGGGGACACATGACAATGACACGACAGTCGGCTGGTACACGCAGTTGAATCGTAAGGACAAGGCGTTTGCCAGGAAGTATCTGCATATTCGCGGCAGTAAGGATGCTCATTGGGCGTTTATCCGCGCGGCAATGTCCAGCGTTTCCGACACTTGTGTGATTCCGATGCAGGATTATCTGGGACTTGGGACGGAGGCGAGGATCAATATGCCTTCCACGCTGGGGACGAACTGGAAGTGGAGGATGCTGCCGGGAGAGTTTACACAGGAACTGGCGGAACGCATTTATGACATGACCAGATTATACAGCAGGATATAGACTGCAAAGAGCGGCTGACAGTCACAGAAACATAGACTGTCAGCCATTTTGCTGTGAAAGTCTTCGACTTTCACAGCAGGGATGGCCATGCGGCCCGCCAGGCGGCAGGCTGAGCAAGATGAGGGTTTTATTATGAAAGTCTTCGACATTCACAGCAGGGATGGCCATGCGGCCCGCCAGGCAGCAGGCTGAGCAAGATGAGGGTTTTATTATGAAAGTCTTCGACATTCACAGCAGGGATGGCCATGCGGCCGCCGGGCGGCAGGCTGAGCATGACGGAGGTTTACTAATTTGTGTAAAAGGAAGATTCAAGTGAGAATTTGCTAAAAAGAATGGGAAGTGATGACGTATGGCAGAGATAACGATCAAGGATATTGCAAAAGAGTGTGGTGTGGGAGTCAGTACCGTGTCGCGGGCGCTGAACAATCATCCGGATATCAATCCGGAGACCCGCAGGAAGATTATGGAAGTGATCGAACGGACCGGCTTTATTCCCAATAACAGTGCGCGCAATTTAAAACGCACGGATGCCAAATGTATCGCCATGCTGGTGAAAGGCATCACGAACCCTTTTTTCAGTAAGATGATAGAGATCATAGAGGATGAAACGAAGCGCAAGCGGTACGCGCTGGTGCTGCGGCATGTGGAAGCACAGGAGGACGAACTGGATGTGGCGCTGGAGCTGGAGAAGGAGAAGCGGCTGCGGGGAATCGTATTTCTGGGCGGTATGTTCCGGCATTCTCAGGAAAAGCTGGACAAATTGAAGGTGCCGTATATTTTCTGTGCCATCAGCGTCGAGGCTTTTGCACAGGCGGGAGAGGCGAGATTTTCCAATATCGCGGTGGATGACTGTCTGGAAAGCAGGAAGATGACGGAATATCTGCTGGATCTGGGACACAGGCGGATTGCCTTTATCACGGAGAATATGGATGAATCCATCGGGCGCAGCCGTCTGGAAGGTTACCGGAGCGCTTATGTTGGAAGAGGGCTGGAGGTGCCGGAGGACCTGATCTGTTATGTACAGGAAGATGTGGATCATTATGGTATGGAAAACGGCTATCTGACAACGATAAAACTGCTTCAATCAGGGCGTGAGGTGACGGCAATCTATGCGGCGGCGGACTCGCTGGCGATTGGGGCCTGCAGGGCAGTGCTGGAGGCGGGACTGCGGATTCCGGAGGATATCTCGGTGGCGGGTTATGACGGTATGGAAATCGGGGAATACTATAATCCGAAGCTGACTACGATTAAACAGCCCGTAGAGGAGATGGCAAGAGAAGCCATCCATCTGCTGTTTGATGTGATCGCCGGACGCAAAGAACATCAGCAGATTATCTTCTCCGCGGAACTGGTGGAGAGAGAATCTGCTGCAAGGATAAACGATAATTGATTCTGGCTTTGGGCAGATGCAGATTGGAACGGTGTATCTGCCGCCTGGCGGGCCGCATGGCCATCCATGCTGTGAAAGTCGAAGACTTTCATAGTAAACAGTTAGAAAGTCTGCCGGCTGAGCACGGAATTGTGGTAGGCCGGATCCTGCGTTACGTCTTGATCAAACCAGTCAAGAGGCAGGAAAGCATTGGCCATGGCCTCATCCGGAAACTCCACCTCCGCGATGACGAGAGGGGCAAAGGGCGGCTCAAAAAGATCCAGTTCTACAAAGAGACTGATTTGGTCAATGTTTTCGTCGTAATCTGACGCAAATGTCGGCTGCTCGATCGGAATGACATAACGCCTCTTTGATATCACATTTCCATCTGCCTTATCACGCAGATGATAGTAAGAATCTCGGTTTAACGGGAGATTATACTCTTCTCGGGCAAGCAGGCCCTTACCCTTATAGGTCAGGTAATATTCGTCGTCCTGACGACGGATCCTGACAACCGGGTCAGTGTTGAGGTAGGCCTGCTCGATCATATGGCAGGGATAGTCAGCCAGATTTTCCGGCAGGTTTTTGACGGTAAATTTTCGTTCGATTTCCATAATAATTCCTTTTTGGCAAAATGTGAGCGTGTCAGTACACTAGATTATAACAAGGGAATGGAAAGGTGTAAAGTCTTGCTATTTCAAAGATTGTTGGGTATGATTATTTTAAAGCCAATCGTTACAGATTAATATTAAGAAGTAGGAAGAACGGAGGAAATGAATGATGAGCAGAGTGGCGGTTTTTTTTGCAACGGGATATGAGGAGATCGAGGCGTTGACTGTAGTGGATATCCTGCGTCGGGCGGATGTGGATACACCGATGGTTTCCATTACGAAAGAGCGCAGCGTGACGGGTTCACATGGGATCTCGGTGGCGATGGATGCGGTACTTGCAGATATAAATTTTGAAGAGGTGGATATGATCGTACTGCCGGGTGGCGGTCTGGGCACACAGAATCTGGAGGCGTGTGAGGCGCTGATGGCGCAGGTGGATGCTTTCGTGGAGCAGGGTAAGCCGGTGGCGGCTATCTGTGCGGCGCCCAGTATTCTGGGACACAGAGGATTCTTAAAAGGACGGAAGGCATGTTCTTATCCTTCCTTTGAAAGTCATCTGGAGGGCGCGGAAGTGATGCACCAGCCTGCAGTCATCGACGGCAATATCGTTACTGGACGCGGTATGGGTGCGGCGGTGCCGTTTGCACTGGCGGTGCTGGAGAAGCTGCAGGGTGCGGATGCGGCGCGGAAGATGGCGGCGCAGATCGTGTATGAGGCGTAATGTGTATTTCCAGGGTGATTTGGCAGAGGGCTGACCGTCCTGCCGCCTGTTGCAAATAATGGCAAATGTTACCATAATATTTTCAATCGATCCGAACATACTAACATCAAGATAAGCGATAAAGTGAACGCTTTAACAGACGACGAGATTCCAATTCGAATCGCAGCGCCGGAAAGATTTCACGGATTCCAGAAGGATCTGAGATCTGAAAGGGGCATAAGCATCTGGGATAAGCGTATAAACGGCAGCGCTTATCTCAATAATATAGATTATGGATGGAATTTGAAGATTTCATTCAAAAGTATTTCGGAGGTGAAAGAAATGGCAAGCAACAAGACGAATAGAGTAGAAGTTCCTGAAGCTAAGGCAGCAATGGATCGTTTCAAGACTGAGGTTGCATCTGAGCTGGGTGTAAACCTGAAGGAGGGTTACAACGGTGACCTGACATCCAAAGAGGCTGGTTCTATCGGCGGTGAGATGGTTCGTAGAATGATCAAGAGCCAGGAAGAGCAGATGAAATAAGCTAAGCAGGAAACAGAGAATGACCCGTCTGAGTGATCAGGCGGGTTGTTTTTTTGCGGAAAATCAGCTATACTTAATGCAGTTTAAAGTGTAATGAGGAGTGAGGTTATGAAGAAGAGAACGACAGCCATATGGATGAGCATGGTATTGTGTGCGGCAATGCTGGCAGGATGTGGAGCGGGCCGGAAGGTAGATGCCGATACGGAGACCGGAGCGGTGAGCAGCGAAGCGGAAGAAGGACCGGAGACAGATACGGCGTTGAAGGCAGGTGCAGGAAACAATGACGCGGATACGGCGCTGAGGGCAGGAGCTGACAGTAAAGATGCAGAGCCGGGCACGGCAGGCGGTGACGGAGCCGGGCAGGAGGAGACAGTGGGAGGACAGGAGGATCCGGTGGAGCGTGATGGGCAGGCTGCGGGAGAAGGGACGGCAGATGACACAGAGAGCGGGGACGCCGCGGCGCTCAGAGTCGGCTCCCTTAAGGGACCCACGTCCATGGGGCTGGTCTATCTGATGGATCAGGCACAACAGGGCGGGACGCAGAACCGCTATGAATTTACCATGACAGCGGCGGCGGATGAACTGCTTCCGGCTATGCTTTCCGGGGATCTGGACATTGTCCTGATTCCTGCCAATATGGCCAGCGTGCTGTATAACAAGGCGGAAGGCGACGTGTCGGTGATCGATATTAACACGCTGGGCGTGCTGTATGCAGTATCCGGGAATCAGGAAATAAAAGAAATGAAGGATCTGAAGGGAAAGACGGTATACATGACGGGCAAGGGAACTACCCCGGATCATGTGATGCAGTATTTATTAAGGGAAAACGGCCTTACGGCGGCGGACGTGACGCTGGAATACAAATCGGAGGCGGCGGAAGTGGCGGCGGTGCTGGCGGAAATGCCGGAAGCTGTGGGAGTGTTGCCGCAGCCCTTTGTGACGGCGGCCTGTGCGCAGAATGAGCAGCTGGCAGTGGTGCTTGACCTGACCGGGCAGTGGGAAGCCGTGCAGGGAGAAGGGGGAAGCAGACTTGTGACCGGTGTGACTGTCGTGCGGAATGCCCTTTTGACCGAGAATCAGGCGGCGGTGGATGTATTCCTGGAAGAACATGCGGCCAGTGCGGCTTACGCCAACGAGCATGTGGAGGAGACTGCGCAGCTGGTGGCGGAAGCGGGTATCATCGATAAGGCGCAGGTGGCGGCGAAAGCTCTGCCGGAATGCAATATCACTTATATAGACGGAGAAGAGATGAAGACAGCGTTGTCCGGTTATCTGGAAGTATTGTGGGAGCAGGATCCCGAGTCTGTGGGCGGCGGCCTGCCGGGAGACGGGTTCTACTATGTTGGTTCGCAGAATCATGCTTCGGCAGGGAGGTAAGATTGAAAATTAAAATTTTCAATCGCGGGATTTGTGTCTGCGCGTTGCCTGCCACAAACTCGTTTCATGCGACGTCTCAACATAGTTGAGACAAAAGCAGCGCAGAAATGGAGAAAATGATGAAGAAAGCGATCATTGTGTTGTTCTGGCTGGGTGTCTGGCAGGCGGCAGCGGTCTGGGCGGATAATCCGGTCCTGCTGGCGGGGCCGGTCCAGGTTTTGCTTGCTTTCGCAGAGAATCTGCTGCGCCCCGACTTTTTTCTGATTATTTTTCATTCGCTGGCGGGGATCGGGCTGGGATTTTTCCTGGCCCTTTTTGCGGGATTGCTGCTGGGAGCTGCAGGCTTTCGCCTGTCTTGGGTGGAGGAGCTGTTTGCACCTGTGATGGCGGTGCTTACGTCTGTTCCGGTGGCTTCTTTTGTGGTGCTTTTGCTGATCTGGTTCGGCGCCGGGAAGCTGTCCTTTCTGATCAGTTATCTGATCGTGTTTCCCAATGTGTATGTGAATACCGTGGCCGGTCTGAAGGGGACGGACGGGAAGCTGCTGGAGATGGCCCGGGTGTTTGGCATGAGCCGGGGAAGAAAGATTTTCTATATTTACAGACCGGCGCTGATGCCGCATTTGGGCAGCTGTCTGAAGATTTCGCTGGGCATGAGCTGGAAGTCCGGCGTAGCGGCGGAGATCATCGGACTGGCGGAATTGTCGTTAGGGGAGCGGCTTTATATGGCAAAGATTTATCTGGATACGGCGGGATTGTTTGCGTGGACGGTGACGATCGTACTGGTCAGCTTCCTGTTTGAAAAAGCGGTCCTCTGGCTTTTCCGAAAGTTTGCACAGTGGCGGCCGTATCCGGTTTGTGGGCTGAGGGAGCGTTCTTGTGAAGATCCGGAAGAAAAGAAGGAGGCACAGGGCAGAATCCGCCTGCAGCACATTGACAAAGCTTACGACGGACAGCCGGTGCTGCGGGATTTCAGTTTGACGATGGAAGCGGGCGGGCGGTATCTGCTGATGGCTCCTTCGGGAGCCGGGAAGACGACGCTGCTTAAGATACTGACAGGGCTGGAGCAGGCAGACAGGGGCGAAGCCGCGGGGATGGCCGGCCGAATCGGCATGGTCTTTCAGGAGGACAGGCTGTGTGAGGAGTATGATGCGGTCTGTAATATCCTTCTGGGCATGAAGACAGGCGGAAAGAAGGGGGCGCCGCCGAATGGTTTCACCGGTATGGCAAGGAGGCAGCAGGCGGCTTACGTCAGGCAGCAGGCGGCGGAAATCCTGCCGGAAGATTGTCTGACCAATCCGGTCAAAAATCTGAGCGGCGGGATGCGCAGACGTGTGGCGCTGCTGCGGGCGCTGCTTTCGGATGCGGACGTGCTGGTTCTCGATGAACCTTTTACCGGGCTGGATGAAGAAACCCGTGTGCGATGCGCCGGTTTTCTTATGGACAATCTGCAGGGCAGGACGCTTGTCATGTCAACCCACAGGGAAGAGGATGCGGATCTGCTGCAGGCAGTGAGAGTGGTCTTGGGTGATTTTATGGGCGCCGCAAAAGCAAAGGCTCAAATTTAGCGATGTGTGCTTCCAGCGTGCTGCGGTCCGCAAGAACGGGGGCCGTTCCCTGACGGGAGACACAGAAGCCGGCAGCGTAGGTGGCGATGCGTATGGACTGTTCCAGAGAATAGCCTTCTGTCAGGTAGGCGGCAAATGCAGAGATGAAGGCATCAGCGCCGCCGGTGGTGTCCACGGCCACGAAATCTGCGGCGGGAAAATATCTGGCGGTCTCGCCGGTCTTCAGATAACAGCCGTCTTCGCCCAGTGTGATAATCACGATTTCGATCCCTTTGCTGAGAAAATATTCGGCCTGTTCTTCTATGGAAGCGCCGGCAGGGCACAGGGAGGCCGCCTCCTTGCGGTTGGGGATCAGGATGTCGATCAGTTCATAGAGCCGGTCGGGGATGGTTCCCAGAATGGCCGGTTTCAGGATATTTTTTGCACCATACATTCTGCCGGTTTTTGCCGCTTCCAGAAGTGTCTCTACGGAGAGTTCGGAAGAGATCAGGCAAAGGCCGGCATTTTTGAACAGATGCTGTCTTTGGCGTATCATTTCCGCAGAGAGACTGGCGTTGGCTCCGGACAGGATGGTAATTGTGCTCTCGCCGTTGCTGTCAATATAGATATAGGCTTTTCCGGCGGGTGAGTAGAGGTCTCTGTGGATGCCCTCGCCCGGCACGCCCACATGGTTCAGCGCATCCATGATAAAGGAGGAGTCGATGTCATTGCCGATCTCGCCGATCAGTGTGACCTTGCAGTTGAGTTTGGCCACGCCTACGGCCTGGTTGGCGCCTTTTCCACCCACCGTTCTGGTGGCATTCAGAATTTTTGTGGTTTTTCCTGCCTGTGGAAGGAAATCTACATTAAAGGTCATATCGGAATTAATACTCCCCACAACGACAAGCTTTTTTGAGCATAAAGAAGACGGGATGCGTATGCTGTCCTCGCTGTCGAAGCAAAAATCGGCAGCAAAGAGCCTGACGGCATCGTCAGAAGCCGTCTTCTCGCATTTTTCGATCAACTGTTCGCATACGAAGCGCCCGAATTCCTGCCAGGGAATCCTGATGCCTGAGATATGGGGAAATGAAATGGCATTCTGGTCATTTTCTTTCAGGCTGACCAGGGACAGGTCGGAGGGTACACAGTAATGAAGTTTACATAATTGCTCATATAAAAGCAGAGATGAGGAAAAATGGGAGCTGACAATCCCGGTAATATCGAGTTCGGTGATTTTCTGCAGAAAATGGGAACTGTCTGCAAAACTGTCACTGTAGAGAAGGACGTCCTCGTTGAAGGGCAGACCGTTTTCGTACAGGCATTTATGAAATCCGTTTAAAACCTGCTCGGAACGGGCATTCTCCTTCTTGAGAAGGCAGAGCATCCGGGTGTGTTTGTGGTCGATCATTTTCTGTGTCAGACGGCGGCCCATTTCCTGGAAATCGATGGAGTAGGAGGGGAAAGCCGCACCGTCGTTCAGGCAGCAGATGGGAATGCCCTGATGTGTGAGGTGCTGGACATGTGCCGTACTGCCGGGGCTGACAGGCTCCCAGATCACACCATCGACCCGTTTCCGGCAGATAGTGGTGATATGTTTCAATTCTGTGTTCAAGTCGTCCTGGCTGTCAAAAAGAAGGACGTTGTATCCGTGCGCCTGCGCGGTTTCCAGAATTCCGTTCAACATCAAAGGGGAAAGGCCGGAATTGCGAAGGAGCACCGCCAGCAGAAAAGATTTGGCAGTGGAAAGATTCTTGACAGTGCCGTAGGGGGTGTAGTTGTATTCTTTCACGATCTTCAGGACACGGCTTCTGGTTTCCGGATGGATGTTCTGGTCTTTATTATTTACGATCTTTGAAACGGTCGAGATGGAAACACCGGCCAGTTGTGCAATTTCTTTGATAGTCATAGGCAAAATACTCCGATCATGCATTCTTCTTCTTTTATAGTATGAAGGGAAAACAGGTAATTGTCAATCGGAAAAGGACTGAAATTGTGCAAGTTGCATAGGAAAACAGTTTTCGAAATAGTTTAATTGACCAAAATATATTTATTGATTGACAAGAAAAAGGCGAGATGTTATCATAAACACACAAGAAAAACTTTTACGAAAACATTTTCCTATATGAGTGGGAGGTGATGCATTGAAGCGGAAAATTCTGAATATCGGCAGTCTCAATATGGATATGGTGATTGGTATGCAGTATATGCCTCTCGAAGGGGAGACTGTTCTTGGCGACAGTCTTACATATATTCCTGGAGGAAAAGGTGCAAATCAGGCATGCGCATCGGCCAGGCTTGGCGGGGACGTCGTGATGCTGGGCTGTGTGGGAGAAGACAGCATGGGAGAGGCGCTGGTTGAAAGCCTGCGGGAGTGCGGAGCGGATGTTTCCCGTATCCGGACGGTACGGGAGGTTCCCACCGGGACGGCTGTGATCTATGTAAATGCCAGAGGGGATAACAGTATCGTTGTGGTAGGCGGAGCGAATCATTTCTGCACCGTCGCTTATCTGCAGGAACATGACAACCTGTTTCAGGAAGCGGACTATATCATGCTGCAGATGGAGATTCCCTATGACGCGGTGTTCTATGCCATCCGGCGGGCCGGTGAACTTAAGAAGACTGTGATTCTGAATCCGGCGCCGGCTCCGGACGGTCTGCCGGAGGAGATCTGGGAGAAGATCGACTATATTACACCGAACGAGACAGAGCTGCTCAAGCTTTCCGGACAGACGCAGATGTCGATGGAGGCGATTCATAAAGGGGCGGATCTGCTGCTGGACAGGGGAGTAAAGCATGTTCTGGTGACGCTGGGCGACAAGGGTGTTTTCTATAAGGACAGGGGGGAAGAATGGTTCTGCCCGACAAGGACGGTCACGGCGGTGGATACGACGGCGGCAGGCGATTGCTTTAACGGAGCTTTCGTGACGGCGCTCTCGGAGGGAATTCCGGTCAGGCAGGCGGCGGCATTTGCCAACGCGGCGGCGTCTATTGCGGTGACGCGCAGGGGCGCACAGAAATCCATCCCGCTGCGGAGCGAGGTGGATGCACTGAACTATGGTCTCTGATTTTGCTTTGGCAAATTAACAGGATTAGAGAAAGATTGAAAATTAAAATTTTCAATCGCGAGATTTGTGTCTGCGCAAAAAACAGCGCAGAAATGGAGAAAACTATGTAACAGAAATTGGAGAAGAACAGGAGGAAGACTATGAAAAACGGAAAGAAATTATGGGCGCTGCTTCTTGCAGGGACAATGGCATTTTCTCTGACGGCCTGCGGAGGATCGGGGGGGGGGAATAACAGTCCGTCCTCTGATGACACAGGAAGCGGTGAAACGGCACAGGAGGAAAACGATACGGCAGGGGAGGCTGCTGCGGATGAAGACAGCGGAAAGACAGATTCGGGAGAGCGGCAGAAGCTGATCATTTCCTGTTACCTTGCCGACGATGCACAGGTGGCAGTTCGTGAGAAGTATATTGATGAACCGTTGAAAGCGGCGTTCCCGGATGTGGACATTGAGATCAAGATGTACTCTGACCGTCAGAGCCTGCAGGTAGAGGTTGCCGGCGGCGGCGGACCGGATATTCTGGATCTTGACGGGCCGACGGACGTTGCGGAATTTGCAAAGGCGGATAAGGTGCTGGATCTTGGCGCGTATGCGGATCAGTACGGCTGGAAGGATATGTTCTATGAATGGGCCTATAACAGCTGCTTCTACAATGATAAGCTTTACTCTCTGCCGACCTCATTTGAAGGCATGGTAATGTATTACAATATGGACGTCATGGAAGCAAACGGCTGGGAAGTTCCGAAGAATAAAGACGAACTCGTGACATTGATGCAGGCAGCCAGGGATGCAGGCCTGATCCCCATCATTTTCGGTAATTCCGATTACCAGGGAGCGGTTGACTGGCTCTATTCTACTTTTACCAGCTGTTATGGCGGGCCGGCGGCCATCAAAGCGGCTATGGAAGGCACAGGCAAATACACGGATGAGCCGATCAAGAGTTCGATCCAGACTATGGTTGACTGGTGGCATGAAGGCTATATCGGTGAGAATGCTTCCCAATCGGTATCCAATATGGACATGCTGGCATTCTTCTCGGAAGGCAGAGGTCCCATGATGATCGATGGTACCTGGGCTTCCAACCAGCTTCTGGCGACTTATCCGGAATGTAATTGGGATTCGGAGATGATGCCGCAGGATGAGGCAATCGGTGAGATTCTTCCTTTTGCGACAGGCGGCGGTTATGCGATCAATGCCAACAGCAAGAATCCGGATCTGGCGGCAGAGGTGATGAATTATCTCTTTACCTCTCTGGACCGTCACTATCAGTCTATCAATGAAGCAGGCTACCAGCCCTATCCGCTTAAGGAGTTTGACCTGGCGAACCTGCAGGGTATGGATGCGAAACTGATGGATCAGTATGAGCTTTTGATGAGAGCGCAGGACGAGAATAAGATCGGGTACTGTTCCTGGACATTCTATCCTTCGGAGATGCGTGTCTACATGAATGAGAATACGGATTCCCTGTTCCTGGATGTTTTGACGGTAGACGAATATATGGAAAATGCGCAGGGCTATATTGACGCGGCGAGAGAAGCCGGAACGATTCCGGTATTACCGTAACGGCGGATGGCACTGAGTAGAAAGAGATGATACAAGGGACACTGCATAACGGCTTTCGGACAAATATAATAGACAGAATGCCGTTGTGCCGTGTCTTTTTGTCAGATGGATGGAGGCATAATTCTAATATGAAGATCAAAAAGCAGAATATCATACCCTATCTCTTTATTCTTCCTGCATTCGTGATCCATGCATGTATCGTGACGGTTCCGGCATTCAGTACATTGATCATGTCTCTGTTTGACTGGAACGGAATGGGGAATGCAAAGTTTATAGGGATGGATAATTTCAAAGAAATCTTTCGGGATCCGCTCGTTAAGCTGTCCGTGATTCACAATATCGAATGGCTCCTGGTGTTTATCACGATACCGTTGATTCTTGGATTTGTGGTCGCGATACTGGTAAGCCGTCTTAGAAGAAGCCAGATGTTTTTCCGGACAGTGTATTTTATTCCGTATGTAATCTCGGCAGCTGTGGCAGGCAGGATCTGGATGGCCTATATGAATCCTTATTACGGAGTCAACCAGGTGTTTGGCCAGATGGGGTGGGAGAAACTGGCGAAGACCCTGTGGCTTGGCAATCCGAAGATTGCGCTGTTTGCGGTGGCGTTTGTGGACAACTGGCACTGGTGGGGATTTATCATGGTATTGTTCCTGGGAGCGCTCCAGCAGGTGGACTCTACCCTGTATGAGGCGGCCAGGGTGGACGGGGCAAACCGGTTTCAGGAACTGCTGCATGTATCGATTCCGGGCATCCGGCAGACCATCGCATTTGTGCTGATCATGACAATCATGTGGTCATTCCTTACGTTTGATTATGTGTACATTATGACAAACGGCGGACCGGCGAATGCAACGGAGATCATGGCCACGTATATCTATAAGAATGCATTCGTGAAGTATCGTGCAGGGTATGCCAATGCACTGTGTGTAATCCAGAGCGGCATCTGCATTATCTTATATTTCCTTCAGAAATATATCAGTAAAAAGGGAGGTATGGAAGATGAGTAACGGAGTAAGAAATAAGACGAAGTACAGGATCTCCAGCGTTGTGACAATGGTATTTTTGATCCTGATGGTCCTGTTTGCGGCCGTGCCTCTTCTGCAGGTATTGTTGAATTCCTTCAAGACGGATCGGGAATGTAAGACATCTCCGCTGGGGCTTCCGACAGAGTGGGCTTTCAACAATTACGGGGAAACCTGGCAGATCGGCGGGTATGCCACGGCATATTTCAACAGTCTGCTGACGGCTTTCGTGGTGATTGCGGTGGTGCTGGTGGTGGTTGGACTGGGGGCCTATGCGCTGACCAAGCTGCAGTTTAAGCTGCGGGGATTCTTTACGGCCTATTTCTTCGTGGCAATCTCGCTGCCCAGCTTCCTGTACATCGTACCGGATTACTTTGTCATGAACAAGCTGGGGCTGGTGGATACGCGATGGAGCCTGATGATCGTGTATACGGCGATTCAGATCCCTTTTAATATGCTTCTTCTGCGGACCTTTCTTGCCGGGATCCCGCGGGAATTGGAGGAGGCGGCCAAGATAGACGGCTGTAATGAGCTGAACAGCCTGCTGCGGATCACGCTTCCCATCGCCAAGCCGATGTTTCTCACGGTGGCAATTCTGGTGTTTGTGAATGTATGGAATGAATTTCTCTGGTCCAATACTTTCATCACGAGAGAAGAATTGAAACTGGTAGCCACCCGTTATGTGAGGTTTACAGGAGAATACGGCATGAACATGGCAAGGATTTACACGGCCAGCGTGATTACGATCGCACCGGTGGTGATACTGTACCTGTTTTTCAGCCGCCGGTTTATAGAAGGTATGACCAGCGGAAGCGTTAAGGGATAGATGAGGTAAAGTTGAAAGAAAGTGGAGGGTATTTCATGAAAGCATCTTATATAGAACAGATTTATGCCGGATGGCTGGCGAAGATCATCGGAATACGGCTGGGAGCGCCGATCGAAGGATGGACTTATGAAAAGATCAGAAATATTTATGGGGAACTGAACGGATATCCGGTAGCTTACCGGGAGTTCGCGGCGGATGACGACAGCAATGGCCCGCTTTTCTTCCTGAGGGCGCTGGAGGACGGGCGGCACGGCTATGATGTGAAAGCTCAGGATGTAGCGGAAGCGCTTCTCAATTATGCGCCCTTCGAGCACGGGTTTTTCTGGTGGGGCGGTTACGGGATCTCCACGGAGCATACGGCCTATCTGAATCTGCGGAACGGTATTCTGGCTCCCGCCAGCGGCAGCATTGAACAGAACGGCCACGCGGCGGCAGAGCAGATCGGCGGGCAGATTTTTATCGATACCTGGGGGCTGGTGAGTCCGGGCAATCCCGATCAGGCGGCGCGCTTTGCGAAGGAGGCGGCCAGTGTGACCCATGGCGGTAATGCCGTTTACGGCGGGATCTTCGTGGCAGTCTGTATCAGCTGCGCCTTCGAGGAAAAGGAAATCCGTAAGATCCTGGAAAAAGGACTTTCTTATATTCCCGCGGACTGTGAATATGCCAGAGTTGTCCGTGCGGTGATGGAGTATCATGAGAAGCATCCGGAGAACTGGCGGGCGTGCTTCCGGTTTATCTTTGAAAATTTCGGTTATGACAAATATCCCGGGGCCTGCCATATCATTCCGAATATAGCGGTAATGATTCTGGCGCTTCTGTACGGGGAAGGAGATTTCTCCGATACGTTGAATATCTGCAATATGTGTGGTTGGGATACGGACTGCAACGTGGGTAATGTGGCCACCATCATGGGAGTGCGGTGCGGGCTTGAAGGGATCGACTATGATAAATGGAGAAAGCCGATCAATGACTTTCTGGCATGTTCCAGTGTTGTCGGTTCCATGAATATGATGGATATTCCTTATGGAGCGGTATACATTGCCAGGCTTGCCTATGCGGTGGCGGGAGAAGAGATGCCGGAGCCATGGCGGGAGATCGCCGAAAAGAGGATCGACAGCTGCCACTTTGAATTTCCGGGTTCCACCCATGCCATGCGGATAAGAGCTGCCGGATTGGACGAGCGTGCGAGAGCGGAGCGGGAGTACGCGCTTGTGAATACGGATGAGACGGCACATACGGGCAGCCGTGCGCTGAAATTCCTTGCAAAGCCGGTGGAACCGGGTGAAAACGTGTATCTGTACCGGAAGACTTACTACACGCCCGCGGATTTTGATGACAGCCGCTATGATCCGTGCTTTTCTCCGCTGGTTTATCCCGGACAGACCCTGCACGGCAGCGCTTTTCTTCCCGAGTATTCGCAGGAGGCGCAGGTAAGCCTGTATGTGCGTGATGCGCACAGCGGGCAGATTTACGAGGGCGTAAGACAGGAGATTACGAAGGGAGAGTGGAAGACGCTTGCGTTTCAGATTCCGGCCCTGGAAGGAGCGCTGCTGGATGAGATGGGATTTTGCTTCCATATCCACGGAGTGCATACGCAGGTGTTTGATTTTACTGGAATTGTGGACGACCTGTATGCGGACGGGCAGCCGGAATACTCCCTGGAATTTGCGAAGGAGCGGGAGGAACTGTGGACGGTGCTGCACCGGGAGATCAGTCAGTTTACGAAGCTGAAAGGCCTGATGTATCTGGAAGAGGGACAGATGCATCTGTCGTGCTCGGATTTTGCGGAAGCTTATACCGGCAGACATGACTGGGAGGATTACCGGGCCGAATTTACATTCACGCCTTTGACCGGGGAAAACCATATGGTCAATGTGAGAGTACAGGGGGCGATCCGTTCTTATGCGGCCGGCTTTCTGCCGGATGGGCGTCTGGCAATCTTAAAGAACGACAATGGGTACAGCGTATTGGCGCAGACACCGTTTGCCTGGGAGAAGGGCAGAGAGTATACGATCGCCGTGACCGTAAAGGGAAATGAGATCCGTGCGGCGGTGGAGGACGTTGTCCTGAGCGCGGTGGATGAAGTGCGGCCGTATCTGCATGGTTCCATCGGGGTATCTCTGCAGAACGGAAGCCATGACAGGTATAGAAGGATTCGGGTACTGAAAGAATAATATACGCACGGAGTCTCCTTGTGCCAGATTTTGTGAGATGAGAGATTCCGAGAGTATATAATAAGGAAAGAGGTGGAGATGGCCGTCCTGTGACAGACAGGGCGGCTGTTTCGCGGCGGCTGGAATGGTTTGTGGACCGGCCGCAAACTGCCGCCGCTGGCTGCATAATTATAGAAAAAACCAGTTGGCATTTTCCGGGAGTTTGTGCTATAATGCTTTAATGACTGTGACTGGGGGCAAAAGGGCTTCCGAATGTCGCAGAGGCATTTGAAGGAGGAACCCATACAATGAGCTTACAGGTAGAAAAATTAGAAAAGAACATGGCGAAGCTTACGGTGGAAGTAAGCGCAGAAGATTTTGAGAAGGCGGTCGAGAAAGTTTATCAGAAACAGAAGAAGCAGATCAGCATTCCGGGCTTTAGAAAAGGTAAAGTACCGCGTATGATGGTGGAGAAGATGTACGGAAAGGAAGTATTCTATGAGGATGCGGCCAATGATCTGATCCCGGATGCTTATGACAGAGCAGTGGACGAGTGCGAGGAGGATATCGTATCTTCCCCGAAGATCGAAGTGACACAGATCGAAGCCGGCAGGCCCTTTGTCTTTACGGCTACGGTTGCGTTAAAGCCGGAGGTGAAGCTTGGCGAATACAAGGGCGTTAAGATCGAGAAGATCGACAGAGAAGTCACGGAAGAAGACGTGATGGCTGAGATCAACAGAGAGCGCGATAACAATGCGAGAAATATTACGGTAGAAGACAGACCGGTCAAAGACGGCGATATGACGGTGCTTGATTTTGAAGGTTTCGTAGACGGTGTGGCTTTTGACGGCGGCAAGGGTGAGAATTATCCGTTGACCATCGGTTCCGGCGCATTTATTCCCGGATTTGAGGAACAGCTGATCGGCGCCGAGATCGGTAAGGAAGTGGAAGTGAAAGTGACTTTCCCGGAAGACTATCAGGCTGAGGAACTGCAGGGCAGGGAAGCAGTGTTTAAGTGCGTGGTACAGGAGATCAAGGAGAAGGAGCTTCCCGAGCTGGACGATGAATTCGCAGGTGAGATATCAGAATTCGATACACTGGCAGAGTATAAGGAAGACGTAAGGAAGAACCTGGCCGAGAAGAAAGAGAAGGATGCAAAGTCTGCCAGAGAGAATGCGGCTGTCGAGGCGGCAGTGAAAGCATGTGAGATGGAGATTCCGGACGCGATGCTTGAGACGCAGCAGAGACAGATGGTGGACGAGTTTGCACAGAGAATCACCATGCAGGGAATGAGCATGGAGCAGTACATGCAGTTCACGGGTGCAACTTACGAGAAGATGATCGAGCAGGTAAAGCCGCAGGCGGAAGAGCGGATCAGGGCCAGACTGGTGCTGGAGGCGATTGTGGCAGCGGAGAAGATTGAAGCGACGGAAGAAGATTACGAAGAAGAGATGAAGACCATGGCTGAGGTTTACCAGATGGAGATTGATAAGGTAAAAGAGCTTATGGGCGATAGAGAGAAGAAGAATATCATGAAGGATCTGGCTGTCAGGAAGGCTGCTGAGTTCGTGGCCGAGCATGCGGAAGAACAGTAAGAGATCTGCTGATTTGATAGTCATGCGGCCCGCTGAGCGGCAGGCTGAGCATGATGTAAGTTTACTATCAGGAGTTTGTGCCGAAGCGTCCCAAACTCCCTGGCCGCAGGGCAGAGTGTAAGATTCTGTCCGCATTCTCTGGCAAAACGCTTCGGAATGGAGGTAACTATGGCTTTAATACCTTATGTCATTGAACAGACTTCCAGAGGAGAACGTTCTTATGACATTTATTCGAGATTACTGAAGGAGAGGATCATCTTTCTTGGAGAGGAAGTGAACGACGCGTCGGCGAGTGTGATCGTGGCGCAGCTGCTTTTCCTGGAGTCAGAGGATCCGGAGAAAGACATTCATCTGTATATCAACAGCCCCGGCGGCGTGATTACGGCGGGAATGGCGATCTATGATACGATGAATTTTATCAAGTGTGACGTGAGCACCGTATGTATCGGCATGGCGGCCAGCATGGGAGCATTTCTTCTGGCCGGCGGCACGAAAGGGAAGAGAATGGCGCTTCCCAATGCGGAGATCATGATCCATCAGCCGGCCGGCGGTGCGCAGGGACAGGCTACGGAGATTGAGATCACGGCGAAGCATATTCTTGCCACGAAGGAGAAGATGGCGAGGATCATGGCGGAGAATACGGGCCAGGATTTCGAAGTGATCATGGCGGACACAGAGAGAGATAATTGGAAGACTGCCGAGGAAGCGCTTTCTTATGGCCTGATCGACCGTATTATCACGAATCATGCCAGTGCCGTATAGTGAGGAAATAACGGGAACAGGGAAACAGGTTCTCACGGGCATGGGGTCAGAGAGGTAGCGGCTGTGAGGCTTGATGGCTTTATGGCCGCTCAATAATGAAGAAGAAAGGCATGGAACATTATAATGGCAGGTAAGAATTCTGATGACAGAGTGAGGTGTTCTTTTTGCAATAAGACACAGGGACAGGTCAGGAAACTGATTGCGGGTCCGGCGGGTGTGTATATTTGTGATGAGTGCGTGGAGATCTGTGCGGATATTATCGAGGAAGAGTACGAAGAAGAGCCGGAAGCGGAAGAGATGGAGATCAATCTCCTGAAACCGGTGGAGATCAAACATTTTCTGGATGATTATGTGATTGGGCAGGAGGATGCGAAGAAGGTACTGGCGGTTTCTGTGTACAATCATTATAAGAGAGTATTGGCGCCGGCGGATGACGACGGTGTGGAATTACAGAAGAGCAATATCATCATGGTGGGGCCTACCGGCTCGGGTAAGACCTACCTTGCGCAGACTTTGGCGAAGATTATCAACGTACCTTTTGCGATTGCAGATGCTACGACCCTGACAGAGGCCGGATATGTGGGCGAAGATGTGGAGAATATCCTGCTTAAGCTGATTCAGGCGGCGGACTATGATATTGACAGGGCGCAGTACGGTATTATCTATATTGATGAGATCGATAAGATTACGAAGAAAAGTGAAAATGTATCTATCACCAGAGACGTTTCCGGAGAGGGTGTTCAGCAGGCGCTTCTTAAGATCATAGAGGGAACGGTGGCGAGCGTTCCTCCTCAGGGCGGCAGGAAACATCCCCATCAGGAACTGATCCAGATCGATACCTCCAATATTCTGTTCCTTTGCGGCGGCGCATTTGACGGGCTGGAGAAGATCGTGGAAGAGCGTCTGGACCGCAATTCTATCGGATTTAATGCGCAGATCATGGAGAAGAGCAGCAAGGATATCGGGGCGGTGCTGAAGGAAGTATCAGCGCAGGATCTGATGAAGTTTGGACTGATTCCGGAGTTTATCGGACGTGTGCCGATTACGGTTACACTGGACGGTCTGGATCAGGAAGCGCTGGTGCGGATTCTGAAGGAACCCAAGAACGCGTTGATCAAACAGTATAAGAAGTTGTTTGAGTTCGATGAAGTGAAACTGGGTGTTGAGGACGAGGCGGCGCAGGAAATTGCGCGGCTGGCGTATGAACGAAAGACCGGTGCCAGAGGACTCCGCTCTATCATGGAAGATGTACTGATGGATGTTATGTATGAGATTCCGTCAGATGACAATATTGCGGAGTGCATTTTGACAAAGGATGTTGTGGAAGGCAGGGGGAAACCGCGCATTATTTACCGCAACAGACTGATGCGTGCCGAGTAACAGTGAGAGCAAAGGCTGAATTGCTGTAAATTGCAAATTATGGTAGCCTTTGCAGGGCTGAAAACGAAATGTCTGATGTCTTTAACTATAGCAGCAAAAGGAAAACGTCGCCCGAGAACAGGCGGCGTTTGTTGACATTACAGGAAAGTAAAATGATATGAGTATAAGGTATACTGTGCTGGTCTATGGAAACTGTTGCGAAGAAAGGGAATAATTTATGAGCAGAGACACAGAAAACGGCAGAGCTTATGAGTCTGCCGATATAGGAGCGCTGCCATATCTGCATTACAAAGGAATGGGAGCAGAGACAGAGGTTCTTCCCGCAGTGGCATTACGGGGATTGTCGATCCTGCCGGGGATGGTCATTCATTTTGACTTGAGCAGAGAGAAGTCGATCGAGGCGGTGGAGCGGGCGATGCTGGGAGACCAGCGGCTCTTTGCGGTGACGCAGAAGGATGCGGAAGTGGAAGATCCGGAATGTGGCGATGTGTATGAGATTGGTACGATCTCGGTGATCAGACAGGTGACGAAACTGCCGGGGCATGTCCTGCGGGTATTGGCGGAAGGAAAGTCCAGAGGCCGGCTGCATCGGTTTGTACAGGAAAATGATTATCTTATGGCGGAAGTGTCATATGAAAATGATGATATGACAGAGCTGACGGAAGCGGAGCAGGAAGCAATGACCAGAACGGTCAAGGAGACTTTTGCGTCGTATTATACCTGTTTCCCGAAGGTTGGCAAGGCGGTGGCGGACCAGATCGAGGAAGAGATGCCGTTAGGCCGGCTGCTGGATTCTATCACGATCAATATGCCGCTTCCGCTGACCGATAAGCAGGCGGTTCTTGACGCGGTATCTGTGAGGGAACGTTTCAGGATCCTGACGGATCTTCTGGTGCGGGAAGTGGATGTGATGCGGATTAAGAATGAGCTGGCGAAGGATATCCGGGAGCGGATCGATAAGAATCAGAGAGACTATATTCTGCGGGAGCAGTTATACTATATAAAAGAAGAATTAGGGGAAAAGAATACGGATTCCGACGTGGAGCAGTTTGAGGCGGCGGTGGAGAAGCTGAAAGCGAAGAAGGAAGTCAAGGAGAAGATCCGCAGGGAGATTGATCGTTACAGGAGAGTGCTTGGCAGTAATTCGGAGGCGGCGGTGGAACGGGCCTATATAGAGACACTGTTGGAACTGCCCTGGGATAAGGCTTCCAGAGACAGCAGCGATCTGGAGCGGGCTGAGAAGATTCTTAATGAAGATCATTACGGACTCACGAAGGTAAAAGAAAGAATTCTGGAATATCTGGCCGTGCGCGTATTGACCGGTAAAGGCAGGAGTCCGATCATCTGCCTGGTGGGTCCGCCGGGTACCGGGAAAACTTCCATTGCCCGCAGTGTGGCGACAGCCCTGAATAAAAAGTACGTCCGTATCTGTCTGGGCGGCATCCGGGATGAGGCAGAGATCAGAGGACACCGCAGGACTTATGTGGGAGCCATGCCGGGCAGGATCACCAATGCGGTCAGGCAGGCGGGAGTCAGGAATCCGCTGCTGCTTCTGGATGAGATCGATAAAGTCAGCAGTGACTATAAAGGGGATCCGGGTTCGGCATTGCTGGAGGTGTTGGACGGGGAACAGAATGAGGCGTTCCGGGATCATTATGTGGAAATTCCCATCGATCTGTCGGAGGTACTGTTTATAGCCACGGCGAACAGTACGGATACCATTCCCCGGCCTCTGCTGGACCGCATGGAGCTGATCGAGATCAACAGCTATACGGCAAACGAGAAGTTCCATATCGCCAGAGAACATCTGGTGAAGAAGGCGCTCCATAAGAACGGAATCAGAGAGGATGAAGTGACGTTTACCGATGAGGCGCTTCGTGCCATGATCATCCGCTACACGAGAGAGGCAGGGGTGCGGGGCCTGGAACGGCAGATCGGGGCTGTATGCCGGAAGGAGGCGCGGCATATTCTGGAGAGACGGCAGATGACGGGCGCAAAGAAGAAAGATATGAAATTGACTGATAAGGTCGAGATTACCGCGGAAAATCTGGAACACTATCTGGGCAAACCGAAGTATCGCCAGGATAAGATTGCAGGTAAGGACGAGGCAGGTATTGTGCGTGGCCTGGCTTGGACCAGCGCAGGCGGCGATACACTGCAGATCGAGGTAAATATGATGCCCGGTGAAGGTAAGATTGACTTAACAGGTCAGATGGGCGACGTGATGAAGGAATCTGCGCGGATCGCTTTGAGCTATGTACGGTCTGTGGGAGAACAGTATCAGATTGAAGATAAGCTGTTCCGGAAGAAGGATTTTCATCTGCATATTCCGGAAGGAGCTGTGCCGAAGGATGGACCGTCGGCGGGGATTACCATGGCGACAGCAATCCTGTCTGCCGTAACAGGAAGACAGGTGCGGGCGGATGTGGCAATGACCGGTGAAGTCACTCTTCGCGGACGAGTACTGCCCATCGGCGGATTGAAGGAGAAAATACTGGCGGCCAGGACGGCGGGGGTACATAAGGTGCTCGTCCCAAAGGAAAATGAGAAAGATATTGCGGAACTGGAGCGGGAGATTACAGACGGTTTAGAGATTTGTCTGGTAGAGTGTATGGAGGAGGTCGTGGGGCATGCTTTCGTGCAGTGACGGATGCCGGGAGGTGTAAAACGCTTCGGTATGGAGGAAAGAATGGTAATTAGGAATGTAAATTTAGAGACGGTATGCGGGATCACGAGCACGCTGCCGGAGAATGTGCTGCCGGAGGTGGCTTTTGCAGGTAAGAGTAATGTGGGGAAATCATCGCTGATCAACGGGCTGATGAACCGCAAGTCTCTGGCGCGTACCAGCTCCCAGCCGGGCAAGACGCAGACAATCAACTATTATAATATCAACGGCCAGATGTATTTTGTAGATCTGCCGGGGTATGGGTATGCCACTGCCAATGAGAAAGTGAAAGCGCAGTGGGGCAGGCTGATCGAGGATTATCTGTATCAGTCAAAGAAGATTCGTGCGGTGTTTCTTTTGATCGATATCCGACATGCACCTTCCGAAAATGACAGGATCATGTATGATTGGATTCTGGACAGGGGATATAAGCCTGTCATTATCGCCACGAAGCTGGATAAGATCAAGAGAAGTCAGGTGCAAAAGCAGGTGAAACTGATCTGCGATACGCTGGAGGTGGTGGAGGATACTACGGTTATTCCCTACTCTTCGCTGTCGAAACAGGGACGGGAAGAGATCTATGAGCTTCTGGACAGGATGCTGGAGGACGGGGCAGAGGATTGACTGAGGGGGTACTCCGGTTAGGGAAACTGCTTTGAAGTTGGTAACGGTGCGATAAATTGAGGGGCGGCTTGGTTAGAAATGGAGGAATTTGGATGAGACAATCGATCAAGACATACCTGAAGGTCATACTGAATCTGCTGACGGCGCTGATCATACTGCTTTTGTGTATTTTTCTGCTGCCGCGGTGCATCATCTTCTTTATGCCGTTTATCATCGGGTGGATCATATCGCTGATCGCTTCGCCGGTGGTGCGCTTCTTCGAGGAACGGCTGAAGATACGGCGCAAGGGGGCGTCGGTGATCGTGATCGTGGCCGTGCTTGCGGTGGTGATCCTCCTGTTCTATGCAGTTGGCGCAAAACTTGTGAAGGAGGGGATCAGTTTCGTCAATGAGCTGCCTATGCTGTGGGACAGCATCATGGCGGAGTTTAACGAGGTTGGAGACAATCTGGAAGGACTTTTCAATAAATTACCGTTGGAAACGCAGCGAACACTGAATAATCTCGGTTCGGAGATGGGTACTTATTTTGGCGGGATCATTGAGAGTGTCGGCACGCCGACCTTTGAGGCGGTGGGAAATGTGGCCAAGCAGCTGCCGGATATCTTCCTGGGCGTTATCATGTGCATTCTTTCGGCGTATTTCTTTGTGGCGGATAAAGGATATATGGCTAATATCCTGAAAAAGTATGTGCCCGGAGCGGTAGTATACCGGTTTGATCTGATCCGCAGGAGCTTCCGCAATGCAGTGGGCGGTTATTTCAAGGCGCAGTTTAAGATCGAGTGCTGGATTTACGTGATGCTGGTAATCGGTCTCTTTATTTTAAAGGTGCGGTATGTGCCGCTGGTGGCGCTGGGTATCGCATTCCTGGATTTCCTGCCGGTGTTCGGTACGGGTACGGTGATGCTTCCCTGGGCGGTGATCGAGATTCTGAGCAGGGACTATAAGATGGCGGTGGGACTGATCATCATCTGGCTGTCGGGCCAGCTGGTACGGCAGGTGATCCAGCCCAAGATCGTGGGAGACTCCATCGGTGTGGACGCTATCCCTACGCTGTTCTTACTGTTTATCGGCTATAAGGTGGCCGGTGTGATGGGAATGATCCTGGCGGTGCCGATTGGTATTATCGTGATCAATCTCTATGAGGACGGAGCCTTTGACACTACCAGACAGAGCCTCAAGATCCTGGCAGCAGGATTTAATAAGTTCCGGCGGATCCGGCCGGAGGATATCGCCATCGTGGAGGAATATGAGCGCGAAGTGGAGCGCAGCTACCAGTCCAGACTAAAGAGTTCCGAAAAGGAAGAGCGCGAACTGGAGGAAGCGGCGAAGATCAAGATTGAGGAGCCACTTATCATTAAGAAAATCATATCGAAGAAGATTGATAAGAAGTAGAGGGTTGTCCGACGTGGCAGTACATCAGCATGATGCAGCGTATTGGCTGACTGAAGGAAACGGCCGCAAACCGTACGGGATAACCGGCCGGAAGGGACGCAAACTTAAGGAAAAGAAAGAGGGAAGAACCTATGATGCAGGTGACGGTATATAATTGCAGGGATTTCGACGAGAAGGATCTGTTTCTGGAATATGCGAAGGAATTGGGAATTGAGGTAGTATTGTGTGCGGATGCCCCGGATCACAGCAATGTCTCTCTGTGCAGGGGGAGCCGCTGTGTGGACGTGATCACGTCCAGGATCGACGCGGAATTGATGCTTGCTTTTCATGAGCAGGGGGTGGAATACATCACCACCAGAACGATCGGGTATGACCATATCGATCTGGAGGCGGCGAAAGAATGCGGCATTCGGGTGGGAAATGCTCCCTACGGCCCGCATGGGGTGGCCGACTATACGGTGATGCTGATCTTGATGTCCATCCGTAAGATGGGAGCCATTCTGGGGCGGACTGCCCTGCAGGACTACACGCTGGCCGGCTTGAACGGCAGGGAGTTAAGAGATTTGACCGTTGGAGTCATTGGAACGGGAAGGATTGGAGAGACGGTGATCCGCAGTCTTTCCGGATTTGGCTGCCGTATTCTGGCTCATGATCTGTACGAGAAGGAGGAGGTCAGACAGTATGCCTCCTATGTGACGCTGGACAGAATCTGGGAAGAGGCGGATGTGATCACACTGCACACGCCGCTGACGGAGGAGAATTTCCATTTGATCAACGCGGACACCATGGCGCAGATGAAGAACGGGGTGGTGATCATCAATACGGCCAGGGGAGCGCTGATCGATTCGGACGCTTTTATCGAAGCCATCGAGGCGGGCAAAATTGGAGCTGCCGGCCTGGATGTGGTAGAAAATGAGTTTGGACTATACTATTATGACCACAAAGCGGATATATTAAAGAATAAGGAGCTTGCACTGCTCAGGAGTTTTCCGAATGTGACGGTGTCGCACCATATGGCCTTTTATACCAGAAACTATGTGGAAACGGTGGTGAAGGACTCTCTGATGAGTTGCAGATGTCATATGGAAGGGAAAGAGAATCCATGGGAGATTAAATGAGGATTGAATTAGAGAAACTGAAATCGAGGCGCTTCCTTAAATATCTTTTTGTGCTTTATATTGTGGTGGTCATCAAGGTCATTATCTTCAAGTACCCATTTGAACAGCTGAGGGCCATTGCCAATACGTGGCAGAAGGGTGTGATCCTGGAAGGGCTGGGGACGGCAAATTTCGTGCCGTTCCATACGATCAAGATGTATATAGATTATGCATATAAATTAAACAGTGTAGAGAACCTGGCGGGAAATGTTCTGGTTTTTGTCCCTTTTGGCTTTCTGTTTCCGCTGGTATCTCAGGAAGGCGGAAGATTCTCGGTCATGTTCGTGAATGCCTTTACTTTTGTGCTGGGGATTGAGACATTTCAGCTGTTCAGCGCTTTCGGGGCCTTTGATGTGGACGATATCCTGTTAAACTGTCTGGGAGCTGCACTGGGATTCGGATTTTATAAAATATTGGAGAAGAGAGGGTTTTTCAGGAAGCAGTCATAAATAATGGCAGGATTGTGCGGAAGCGGTTGTGTTTATCGTGGAAAAGGAATAAAATATAGAAAACGAAATTTCTAATGTCGTTAACTATGGTAAAAAGAGAATGCGGGTGTTGTATGCAGGAGGGGGATATTATGGGCAGCCTGTTAAAGAAACTGAAGAAAAATGTGGTGATCTCCGCTTTGTTGTGTATTGTGCTGGGCCTGGTGCTGGCCATCTGGCCGGGTATGTCGATGCATATCGTGTGTACAGCCATCGGTTCGGTTCTGATTCTGGGCGGGCTGATAAGGCTGGCAGAGAGTTTTTTTGACAGAGACGGAAGTATGTACACGCAGATGAATATGATCGTGGGGATCATTTTTGCCGTGGTCGGAATCTGGATCGTGATCAAGCCGGAGAAAGTGCTGGCGATCATACCGATCATTGTGGGGATCGTGATTGCGCTGCACGGACTGAACAATCTGCAGCAGGCGGTGGCGCTTGGCAGGGAGAAATACGATAAATGGTGGGTGGCGCTGATTCTTGGACTGGTAACGGTAGGGTTCGGTGCGCTGCTGATTTTCAATCCCTTTGCGGCGCTGGATACCGTGGTGACGTTGATCGGATTTTTCCTGATCTATGACGGCGTGTCGGATCTCTGGATCGTATCGAGGATATCAAGAACAGCCAAAATACTGCGACAGGAAGCCGAAGCGGTGGATGTGGCTGCGGAAGATGTTGATTGAGGAATGGACGCCTGTGCAGAAGGTTACATGTTCCGGCTGTAGAGAGGTTGACGAAGAACGCGCCCAGTGGAATCCGACCTTTTTGCCGAAGGCAAGCCTGGAACAGGTCGGATTCCGTAACTATGAAGCCGAAGGCTGAATAGTTACAAGTTTGATGTGCGAAAGAAAATTCTGCTTGTAAATCTTAAAAATAAGTACTAAAATAGATACGGAATGGGTGTGAGGCACATTTTTATGTTATCGAAAGAGGGAAAGAGCTATGGCAATCGGAGCGATTAATGCATATGGTGCGATGAGTGCGGTTGGTTTTCGGCCGTATGTGTATAATGCGAATACGGTAAATTCAGCCAGTATGAATAAGTTGTCCAGAATATCGGACAATGTGCTGGATAAGAAGATTGATTACAGCGAACTTACGGATGAGAGTCTTAACGAGAACCCGTTAAAGAAGGGACAGACGCTTGATTTCCAGGGGATGCTTGAGCAGCAGATGCGGCGTGGCCAGAATATTGCGGCCAGGATCATGCGGCCGATGGAAGCGGGAGATACGGATGCCGCAGCAGGAACGGCTCAGACGACCGGGGGTACGGAGGCAGCAGCACGTTTTGATCTGTCAGGGACAGAAGAAGTACGGTCTGTGGAAGAGCGTGCAGTAGAACGGGCCACAGAGGCAGCGGCGGATGGAAGCAGCGGGAATATCAATTATCAGATGCAGCAGGCGCTGCGGGCTTATGAGATGTTTATGACGGCCTGAACCGGCCGCACGATTTGCGTTTGTGCGGATGGAGCGGTGCCGGACCGGAGGCTGTCGGAAAATTGTAGAAGCGAATTGGAAATGGAATCCTCATTTAATACTAAGTGAGGATTCTTTTTAAAATCACACAGTATATCAATTTATCGACGGAAGTAACTGATAATCATAAACTGTGCACTTGCTGCGCTGTTCGTGAAAAGGAGAGAATGACATGTATCATTATATACTATTTGATCTGGACGGTACGCTGACCGATCCGAAACAGGGCATTACAGGATGTGTGCAGTATGCACTGCGCAAACTCGGCATGGAGGCTCCGGATGCCGACGCGCTGGAACCTTTTATCGGGCCGCCGCTTTTAGACAGTTTTCAGGAGTTTTGCGGGTTTGACGAGGAAAAGGGATTGCAGGCGGTGGCTTATTACAGAGAGCGGTATGCGGCCAGTGGATGGTTTGAAAATGAGGCATATCCGGGCATCGTAGAGATGCTGGCCAGGCTGCAGGAAGCCGGGTGTCATCTGGCGGTGGCGTCGAGTAAGCCGGAAGTGTTCGTGGAGAAGATCCTGGTGCATTTCGGTATGCGGCCCTACTTTGAGGTGGTGGTAGGGAGTGAGCTGGACGGAAGCCGGGCGCGGAAAGAGGAAGTGGTGGAGGAGGCGCTGCGGCAGTTGCTTGGAGAGGATGCGCCGGCGAAAGGAGCAGCCGGAAACAGAACGGATGTGGTCATGGCAGGCGACAGGAAGTTTGATGTTAAGGGTGCGCAGCAGTTCGGTCTTGCGTCGATCGGCGTGACCTATGGGTATGCGGCCGAAGGAGAGCTGGCGGAGGCCGGAGCGGACAGGATCGTGGACACGGTAGAGGAACTGGCAGAAACACTTCTTTCAGGCGGACAGGCACCGGCATAAGGGTATTTTGAAAATTTAAATCAGCAGGAAATTGCAGGCTGCCGTTCTTAGCCGGCTTTGACTTTTCAGGGAAAAAACGGTATACTTAAAGGCGGCTGAAAAATTACATACCGGAGGGATTTTACGATGAAAATCAAAGCGAAACTGATCATTTGTTTTTCTGCGATCTGCATCGGATGCATGTTGATCGCAATGTTATGTGTTCTGGTAAGGACACGTAATCGGTTCGATGAGCTGAATGATATGAAGGCTAAGATGACGGCCAGATATTATGCATCTGCGATCCAGACATGGCTCGCCGAGAAGACTGCGATTGTTGATTCTGCAGTGGTGTATATGGAATCTCTGGATTCGGTCAACGAAGACGCAGTGGTGGATTATCTGGAGGGTCTGCTGCGTGCGAATGAGGGAACAACGGATGTGTTCGCGGCGTTTACGGACGGCACTTTTCTGGATGGTGGCAGGCTTGAACTGGGAGAAGACTGGGACTATACCGGTTATCCGTGGTATACGGAGGCGCTGGCTGCTGATGGAAAGGTTTATTGTGAACCGTATAACGACGGTGGCATGGTGATGCCGGTCTCCAGAAAATTTACCTGTAAGAACGGTGCTACGGGTGTGATCGGTATGAGCCTGCAGCTGCAGACCATGTTTGACATGGTCAATGAGATCGCGGCCAGCGCGGACGGCAGTTACGTGATCATGACAGATAACAGCGGCAATATTCTGATGCACGAGAACAGTGAGTATATGCCGTCTCAGGATAAAATCAGCTCAGTACTGGAGGTCCTGGACGGGGCATATGTTGCTTCCATGGAGGATCCGTCGCTCCCGATCAAAGACTATGACGGTGTGATGCGTTATCTGACGGCATTTCCCAGCAGTGTGGGAAGTATTACCATTGCCACGCCGGTCGCGGTATATAATGAGGCGCTCAACAGGGTGATGCTGGCATTTGTCATTACGATGCTGATTGCGGCAGTGGTGGCGGCGGCGATCGTGGCGGTGTTCAGCAACAGTATCACCAGACCGATCGTTGCGATGCAGCAGGAGATCGTAGAACTGCGGGAACTGAAGCTGCAGATGAAGGACAACGCATCGGGCGGACATGTGCGTCAGGATGAGATGGGCGTTATGGACAGGGCGATCCAGGAACTGCGCGGACGTCTGAATCAGATCGTACAGCAGATGGTCCAGGCATCCGATACCTTGAAAGCACAGTTTGATACGGTACGCGTATCGATGGAAAATTCGGTATCCGACAATCATTCCGTGAAAGATACAGTCAGCCAGATCGTGATCGCGATTGATGACGTGGCACAGCAGACACAGCAGGCAAATGAGAATTTTGCCGAGTTTTCGGATGAACTGTCCAATGTGGCAGGGCGCATGGAGGAAATGAACGAAGTTGCGGCAGCGGCAGTCAGTCAGTGCTATGACGGGATGGAGACTGTGGAGCTGCTTTCCAGGAAGATCGAGCAGAGCCGCGTACTGCAGGATGCTACCTATGAGACGGCCAACAGCCTGTCCCAGAAGTCCCTTTCCATTGACGGAATCAGCAAGACGATCAGCGAGATTGCCAGCCAGACGTCGCTGCTTGCTTTGAATGCGGCCATCGAGGCGGCCAGAGCCGGTGAGATGGGCAGAGGATTTGCAGTGGTAGCCGGTGAGATCGGCGGACTCGCAGCGCAGACGGCATCGGCCACCGGAGATATCAATCATATTATTTCAGAGATTCAGGCGGAGATCAGGAATGTCAGTACGCAGATCGGCAAGATTCAGAGTACGACGACAGACTGCATGAGTACGATGTCCGATACGCAGGGAGTATTCCAGCGGATCAGCGACAATATCTCCGGAATGGGCAATGATATCAATGAACTGGAGAATGCGGTGGAGAAGCTTAATCGAAACAAGGACGATATTGTAGATAAATTCTCCAATATTTCAAGCGAGACACAGGAACTGACGGCGGCCAGCCAGGAAGTGAACGAGCGGGTAGAGAGCCAGAGTTCGGAAATGGATCGGATCAATGTGTCCATGAGTGAGCTGCATGAGGTGGTGGAACGCCTGAACAGTATTATTGAAGAATTCCACGTATAACTTATTTTATGTAATATTATGTATCAGGAAACTTTTATTGATGGGCGGATATGTTGCAGCCGATTTATGCTGTGTTGAACAGGAAACAGGCTGATTGACCGGAAAGGTATGGTTTAGAGGATGGGAGACAAGAAGGAGAATCTTCCCGGGAGAATACGGGATGTGCTGATGCCGTTCGTGGTATATTATGCGGTATTTATGGCAGCTTTCTTTCTCCTGTCCTATGTCCTGCGGATCATGGCAGGAATCTCCGGAAACGGCATGCAGGCGGATGATGCAGGGACAACAGCAGCAGTGGTCAGAAAGCTGCTGGAAGAGCACGGAGAAACTGTGACCGGCATAGTCAATGGGATCAGTATGCTGACCGGGGCGGCTTTTCTGCTGCCCATGCTTCGCGCCGAACATCAGATGCGAAAAAGCGGCGGGCATAAGGAACTGTATGGGCGGTTCGCAGCGGCTGTACTGTCAATGACAGCGGCGCTGGCGGCCGCCTCTTCCATTGGACTCAATATTCTACTGTCATTGACCGGACTGGTACAGAATTCGGCCGGCTACCAGAGAGTGGCGCAGAATCAGTACGGTGTGACGTTTGGTGTAGGACTGTTTCTGTATACGGTGATATCGCCGCTGGCGGAAGAGGTTGTCTTCCGGGGAGTGCTCTATAACCGGCTGCGCAGGCATTTTTGCGGAAGCGGGCTGCCGGTGAGCGGAGCGGTGTTCGTTTCCGGCGTGATGTTTGGGATCTATCACGGCAATCTGGTGCAGGGGATTTATGGCTGCTGTATGGGGATTTTGATTACCTGGCTGTATGAACGTACCCATGATTTCCGGATACCCTGCCTTTTTCACGGTGCAGCGAACTGTGTGGTGTATCTGACAGCCCAGAACGCAGCGCTGCAGGAGAAGCTCTTTACAGTGCCGTGGTGTGTCTTACTGCTGGTGGTTGCGGTCGGTCTGTTGTGCCTGCTGGAAAAGACCGTGCGCCGGCACTCTGAAAATTCTACGAAATACCATTGAAATACATGCCGCTTTGTGTTATGCTGTGATCATCGAATTAAGCATATAGAGATGTAATCTGTGAATCAGTTCTTATCGTTTGCGGGAAAGAAGTTTCCTGTCTGCTTGAAATCTTCATGATCGGGGTTTACCCGATGATCGTATGCTTATTTTCCAGAAAAATATTCTGCCGGATCGGCCGGTGGACAAACAGAAAGTAGCAGAGAATGTAGAAGAATGGCTCCAAAAACAGGGCATCAGAGAGGAGGAAGAAATAAGTATGTGTGAATTGTTTGATCAATATGAGCGGAAAGGCCGGGAAGAGGGAAAGCAGGAAGTCATTTTGCCCTGCAGAGTTTTGACAGAGAAGAAGAACGGAGAAATACAGGATGAAAGCAATGAGTTATGAAGAGAAATACAGGATGATGACGGAGACATCGGTCAGTCGTCTGATCTCAAGACTGGCGGTGCCGACGATCATCAGTATGTTGATCACTTCGATCTATAATATGGCGGATACTTTTTTCGTCAGCCAGTTAAGCACAAGCGCTTCCGGCGCCGTGGGAGTCAATTTTTCGCTGATGGCCATGATTCAGGCGATCGGCTTTACGCTTGGTATGGGAAGCGGAAACTATATCTCCAGAATGCTGGGGGCAAAGGAACAGGAAAAGGCGCAGAGAGCGTGTTCTACGGCGGTATATACCGCCCTTACCTTCGGTCTTTTGCTGGCTGTTCTGGGAATCTACAATATTGACAGGCTGGTCCGGATCCTGGGTGCGACAGAGACGATCGCTCCTTATGCGAAAGATTATGGAAAGTACATACTGATCGCAGCCCCCTACATGACCGTGTCGTTTGTGTTCAATAACCATCTGCGCTCTCAGGGGAATGCCGCACTTTCGATGATCGGTATTACCACGGGCGGGGTACTGAATGTGATTCTCGATCCGATCCTGATCTTCGGTTTTGACATGGGGATTTCAGGCGCGGCCATCGCCACGATTTTCAGTCAGTTTATGAGCTTTATCATTCTGCTGGTGCTGGTGATCCGTGCGGGCAATGTATTGAAGCCGCTGCCGAAATATTTTACTTTTCAGGGATGGGTATACGGAGAGATCCTTTCCGCCGGGCTGCCGACGCTCGGACGGCAGGGGCTGGCAAGCGTGGCTTCCGTCCTGCTGAATGTGGCGGCATCCGGGTTCGGAGATGCGGCGGTGGCGGCCATGTCTATTGTGACGAGGATCATGATGTTTATCAATTCGGCGCTGATTGGTTTTGGGCAGGGTTTCCAGCCGGTATGCGGATTCAATTTCGGGGCGAAGCGATATGACAGGGTGCTGGAGTCATACTTTTTCTGCCGCCGTGTGGCGCTTGCCTTTCTGTTGGTGATGGGCGTCGTCATGTTTGCCGTTTCCACGCCGATCATGCGTATGTTCAGAAAAGAGGATGCGGAAGTGATCCGCATCGGCGCGCTGGCGTTGAAAATGCAGTGCTGTCTGCTCCCTTTTCAGTCATATGTGATCATCGGAAACATGCTCACCCAGTCGATCGGTTACAGCTTCCGGGCGACACTTACCGCGGTCAGCAAGCAGGGATTGTTTTTCATCCCGGCGATCCTGGTTTTGCCCAGGATCTTTGGGGTGACGGGACTTCAGCTGGCGCAGCCTGTGGCGGACGGCCTTACGTTTCTGCTCACGCAGGTCATTGTGGTGATGGTAGTCAAGGAACTGCGGGAGATGAATGCGCAGGCGCAGGCGGAGCAGGCATGACAAGAGGCGGGTGCCATTTCGCCTTTTTACGTCTCCAGCTGCCGTTCCCTTTTCTGCACCCGGCATTTCAGATAGAGAATGGTGAGCAGGAGAAATCCTGCGCCGAGGGCATTGGTGAACTGCTGGGCGTAAAGCTGCCGCCCGGGCAGGGCAACCAGTACCTTCTGCAGAAAATCAAGCAGGCATCCGGACACAAAGGAGACCAGAAATCCGTACACACCGGAGAGCGCCAGTAAGATCGAAAGCTGGATGTCTCTTTTTGTCTCGTTCAGGAGTTCCAGCTGCACACCGAACAGGCCGATTCCGGCAAAACTCCATCCCAGCGCGGAAGAGACGGTTCCCAGGATCACCATCGGGTAGGCATTGGAGGGGACTGCCAGGGCAAAAAAGATAAAATACAGCAGAATCCCCAGCAGGGAATATTTGTAGAGGAAGGCCATACCGTGTTTATCGCCCAGTTTGCCCATCAGCGGTGTGATGGCGATGCGCAGCATATTGCACAGGAAACCGACGACCATGATAAAGGTAAAGGGCATCCCCAGTTCTTCCAGCTGATAGCTGCTGTTAAAGGGAGTAGCGCAGTAAAAGGAGGTCTGCCAGAGCAGCGTGAGCGTAAAGGCCATCCTGAAATCGGCGCTTCCAAAAGCGTCTCGCATTTCTGCGAAAAGGTTCCCATGATGCACAACGTTCTTTTTCGAGTATTTATAGCGCAGCTTTCCGTGTATCTCCTTGCCGTCGGCATTCATCTCGCTCAGACGGGGTTCTTTCATACAGCTGAACGCCCAGGCATTTAAGAGCACCAGAAGCAGAATCATACTGCCGTTTAAAGTGAACCCCATATGCTGCCGTTCTCCGGTGGCGGCGTCCATGACAATGCCGGACACCAGCATCATCGTGACCGTGACGAAAACACAGACCGCATCTTTTCTGGAAAAATAGTTTCCCCGCAGCCGTGCAGGCACCAGGGATGCGATCCAGTCCTGGGTGGCGGGGGTTCCGATCTGCGCGCATATCTGGGCAATAAAATACCCTGTGATCACCAGCAGCTGTCGGGAACCGTCTTGAATCGGCAGCAGTGGGATAAAGAAAATAAATGCCAGATAAAGTTTCTGCATCGTCATCAGGCAGACAAACAGCTTCCTCTTTTTCAGATGATTGACCATCTGCATGGTAAAGAGCTGAAACAGGGCGGCCAGACTGGCAACGGAAGTCAGTACGCCCGCCTGTGCATCGGAAAAGCCCACGGAGAGCATGAGGGAGACGAGGAAGGCGCCGCCCGCCAGCTGAACGATGGTCTGCGAAGCAGCGTCGCCGACGATATAACGTCTGCGGCTTTTTTCATAATCCGCCTCGCTTTCCGGCAGCGCCATAAAGAAGATTCTTCGAAAACGTCCTAAAAACCAGTGCATATCAAGCATCAGTCTTTCCATAAGAATACCTTGGAAATCATTCCTTACCTTTCCCGGAGACACATGATCGTATAAAGTCTCTTCTGGCTTCATGCTATAATAGAATCCCGGAATTAGGAATGTATTTTTTTATGCAAATACATGTGTTTTATTGCTCTTGTGTTTCATTGCTCTTCTGACTGACCTTGCTTATCCTTCTGCCGGCGGAGCGGCTCCACTTTTGATTTTGCAGGATGCCCTTTTGAAGTTGTTTTCACGCCTGTCTTGTGCTATAGTAAACGACATAACAATCATAATATTTTATGAGAAAAAAACGTGAAACAGCGAATCAGAACAGATTCCGTCAAACGGGGGAAAGCAGAAGATACGGAGGCTGGTATGGAAAAATGGACACAGGGCTGGCTTGTTTACAGGCCCGTAAAAGAGGCCGGGAACGCACAGCTGGCAGGAAGCATGAAACTAACGGGATTCGACCGGGAACATCCGATCGTACAAAATGCCGTTTCAGAGTTTTGCAGGGGAATAAAGGGGATGCTGGGCATCTCCACAGTGTTGGTGTGTTCCGGGGAACCGGGAAAAGGGGTGTCGGTGGAGCGCCTACAGGAAATTCCGGCAGAAGGGTATCATATGCAGGAGACAGGCGGGGTTGTGAATCTGTATGCTTCTGACGAGGCGGGGGTACTGTACGGTATCTTTCATATTTTACGGCTGATTGCCATGGAAGAAGCGCTTGCCGGAATCGATGTTGCCTGCAGGCCGGATAACCCGCTCAGGATGTACGATCATTGGGATAATCTGGACGGCAGCATTGAGAGAGGGTATTCCGGGAATTCTTTTTTCTTTCAGGACAATAAGATCCTTGTGAACGAACGCACAAGGGATTACTGCCGTCTGGCAGCCAGCGTGGGGATTAACGGGGTGGTCATCAACAATGTGAATGTGAAGGAGGCTGCCACATGGCTGATCACGGAGCGGTATCTGGGGCAGCTTGGGAAGATGGCGGAGCTTTTTGCAGGGTACGGGATACGGTTGTTCTTAAGCCTGAATTTTGCGGCTCCTATAGAGCTTGGCGGCCCGGACAGTGCGGATCCTTTTGACGGGAAGGTGACAGACTGGTGGCGGCAGAAGATTGCGCAGGTCTACGAGGCGGTTCCGGAGCTTGGCGGTTTTCTGGTGAAGGCGGACTCGGAAGGACGGCCGGGACCTTTTACCTATGGCAGGACGCAGGCGGATGGGGCGAATATGCTGGCGGATCTGGTCAGGCCCTATGGCGGCATCATTCTCTGGCGTTGTTTCGTCTATAATTGTACGCAGGACTGGCGGGATACGAAGACGGACCGTGCCCGCGCGGCCTATGATAATTTCATCGGCACGGACGGAGATTACCGCGACAATGTGATCCTGCAGATCAAGAATGGTCCCATGGATTTTCAGATCAGAGAACCGGTGTCGCCGCTGTTCGGGGCGCTTCAGAAGACGAACCAGATGCTGGAGGTGCAGATCGCGCAGGAATATACCGGACACCAGATCGATGTGTGTTATCTGCTTCCCATGTTTAAGGAGGTGCTGGATTTTAATACCTGTGCCGGGTGTCCGTCACGGAACGTGTGCACGGGGTCTGCAGCCTGCTGTGAGAAGAAACGCACGGTGGCGGATGTGGTCAGCGGGCGGACGATGCACAACCGGAATGCGGGCTTCTGTGCGGTGTGCAATACCGGCAACGACGAGAACTGGACGGGAAATGACTTGGCGGGGGCGAACTTCTACGGCTTTGGACGGCTGGCCTATGATACCGGGCTGACGGCGGCGGAAATCGCGGAAGAATGGACCAGGCTGGCACTTTCCAATGACAGGGAGGTGGTGGATACCGTCAGAAGGATCCTTCTGATGTCCAGAGAAACCTACGAGAAATATACCAGTCCGCTGGGAATCGGCTGGATGGTAACGCCCATGCTGCATTACGGGCCCAGTGTGGACGGTTATGAGTATTCCAGATGGGGCACCTACCACCGGGCAGACTGGCAGGGGATCGGGGTGGACCGGACGAAGCAGGGAACGGGGTATGCGCAGCAGTATGCGAATCCCAGCGCATCCTTGTATGATTGTGCGGAAACCTGCCCGGAAGAGCTGCTTTTGTTCTTTCATCATCTGCCGTATCAGTACCGGCTTCGGTCGGGGAAGACGATCATACAGCACATATACGACAGTCATTTTGAAGGTGTGGAGGAAGTGGAGGAGATGATCGCCTGTTGGAAAAAGCTGGCCGGCAAGGTGGAGGAGCGTACTTTCGAGAATGTGTCGGAGCGTTTTGACCGCCAGCTGGAAAATGCCAGAGAGTGGCGGGATCAGGTGAATACCTGTTTTTACAGGAAATGCGGGATACCGGATGAAAAGGGGCGTCAGATATATTAAGGCGCAGCTGCCGGAAAGGAGATCTGTTTGTGGGTAGAACAGGGGAAACCCGTTATGACAGAGAGGAGGCGTGAGCATAAGAATGGATTTATCAAATTATTTCAAGAGCATCATCGATCAGGATCAATGTTCCGTGGTGATCTGTAATCTGGAGCATGAGATCATCTACATGAATCCGGCGGCAGTGGAGCGGTATGGAAAGCGGGGCGGCGCGGGGATTGTGGGGCAGAGTATTTTTGTCTGCCACAACAGGCAGTCGGAGGAACTGATCCGGCAGGTGGTGGACTGGTTTGCGGAGAGTACGGCGCACAACAGGATCTATACGTTTCACAATGAGAAGGAAAACAGGGATGTGTATATGATTGCGCTGCGGGACGAGGCCGGGACGCTGATCGGGTATTATGAGAAGCATGAGTGCCGGAATGCGGAGACGGAGGCGATGTACCGGTTTTCGTGAATGACGGCAGAAGTGAGAAGGGCATGACGGTATGAAAATAATCTACCGCTATGGCATTGCGTGTTACAGGAAACGCTGTAAGGTGCTTGCGGGTTAAGACTTAAGAAAGGATGAGTTACAGATATGAAGTACAATTTTACAGATATTATCGAACGAAACGGCAAAGATGCGATCGCGGCGGAGAAGATCCCCTATGCGGCGGATGTGCAGGTGAAAGAGGGATTCAGCCGGATTCCCATGTGGGTGGCGGACATGAATTTCGCGACGGCTCCGTCGATCCCGCAGAAGGTTGCGGAGCGTCTGGAGCATCCCTTATACGGCTATTTTGAACCGCGACAGGAGTATTATGACGCAATCATCCGTTGGCAGCAGGAGCGGCACGGTGTGCAGGGGCTGACGAAGGAGTGCATCGGGTATGAGAACGGCGTATTGGGCGGTGTGGTCAGCGCGCTCAACGTGTTCTGCTCCAGGGGTGATAAGGTGCTGCTGCATTCTCCGACGTATGTGGGATTTACCGGAAGTCTTGGCAACAACGGTTATGATATGGTGTTAAGTCCTTTACATAGGGATGAAAAGGGCGTATGGCGGATGGACTTTGCGGATATGGAGAAGAAGCTGAAAGAGCAGTCGATCCATGCGGCGGTATTCTGTTCCCCGCACAATCCCTGCGGCAGAGTATGGGAGCGCTGGGAGCTGGAAGAAGCCATGGCGTTATTTAAGAAGTATGATGTAAAGGTCGTTTCGGATGAGATCTGGTCTGATATCATCCTGGACGGCAATACCCATATACCGACACAGTCAATATCGGAAGACGCCAGAATGCGCACGGCCGCGCTGTATGCACCGTCCAAGACCTTTAATTTGGCAGGTTTGATCGGCAGCTATCATATCATCTACAACCCGTGGATCAGGGACCGGGTTTTAAAGGAATCCTCCCTCTGCCACTATAATTCCATGAATGTTCTGTCCATGTATGCGCTGCTGGGGGCATACAGCGACGAAGGTGCTGAGTGGGCGGACGAGCTTTGTCAGGTGCTGAGCGGCAATGTGGCTTACGCCTGCGATTACATAGCGGAGCATTTCCCCGGTGTCTCGGTGGCGAAGCCGCAGGGTACCTATATGCTGCTCTTAGATTGTAGTGACTGGTGCAGTCAGCATGGAAAGACCATCGACGATGTACAGAGAGCGGGTGTGGAAGCAGGCGTGATCTGGCAGGATGGAAGGGCTTTTCATAGTCCCTGCGGTATCCGCATGAATCTGGCGCTGCCGAAGACGCTGCTGGAAGAGGCGATGGACCGCCTGCGGAAGTATGTGTTTGTGTAGAGACTGACTTTTCAGGTCAATGAGTTTTTATACCGTGTTGTTTGTAGTGACATAGTGGGTATAGCACTGCGCAGGGCGTATATGTCTGGAAGTGGCAGCGTCGTGCCGGATAAGAGTACGGGAAAAGGAGAACCGATATGATTCGACAGGCAGAAGAAGCAGATTTACCGGTCATACTGGAAATCTATGCGTATGCAAGAGACTTTATGGCGGAGAATGGCAATCCTCATCAGTGGGCGGGCGGATTCCCGCCCGCATCCCTGCTGCAGGATGACATTGCAAAGCACAATCTGTATGTGGTGACGGAAGAAGAGACAGAACGGGTCTGCGGCGTTTTCTTCTTCGACATCGGGCCGGATGAGACTTACAGCGTGATCGAGCAGGGAGAATGGTTTTCGGACAGTGTATACGGGACGATCCACCGGATAGCAGGAGATGGGTCGGTGCATGGACTGTTGCGGAAAGTGGTATCTTACTGTGAGAAAAGAATACCGCATCTGCGGATCGATACGCATGAAGATAATCATATCATGCAGTATGTGATTGCACAGTGCGGCTTTCGGCGATGCGGCATCATCCATGTGAGTGACGGGACGCCGCGGATCGCCTATGAGAAAACAGGCAACGCCCGTTTGTGAGATTGACTCCCGCGGGCAATGCGCCAAGTGCCATGCCTGCACGAGCATTTGGCGCATGCCGCCAGGGTCATATACCCCGCGGCTCTGCAACGCAGCAAGACGATAAATTTTACGCGCAATTCAAATACTGCGACATATACAATCTGTAATATTCCCCGCCAAGGGCCATGAGTTCTTCATGGGTGCCCTTCTCCAGAATATTCCCCCGATCCACATACATGATGCAGTCGGCATTGCGGATGGTGGAGAGTCTATGGGCGATGATGAAGGAAGTACGTCCTTTCAGAAGCTCACTTAAGCCTTTCTGCAGTGCAATCTCCGTCTCCGTGTCGATGCTGGAGGTAGCCTCATCCAGTATGAGGATCTTCGGATCGGCCAGCAGGGCGCGGGCAAAAGAGATCAGCTGGCGCTGGCCTGCGGAGAGGCGGCTGCCGCGTTCGTTCACCTCGGTCTGGTAGCCGTTTTCCAGTTCCATGATAAAGTCATGGGCGCAGACCGTCTTCGCGGCGCGGATGACGTCCTCGTCGGTGGCGGTATGATTGCCGTAACGGATATTGTCCATGATCGTTCCGGCGAAAATAAAGCTGTCCTGCATCATCACGCCCATCTGTGCCCGCAGGGAGTGGATCGTCACGTTCGAGATATCGGTGCCGTCGATCAGGATGCGTCCCGTATCCAGATTGTAGAAACGGCTCAACAGATTGACCAGGGTGGTCTTTCCCGCTCCGGTAGGGCCTACGATGGCGAAGCTGTCACCGGCTTTGGCCTTGAAATTCACGTTGTCCAGGATTCTGACGCCCGGCTCGTAACTGAAAGATACCTGCTCGAAAGACACGTCGCCATGAATGGGCGGCATCTCGACGGCGTCCGGGGCATCCTGTACGGAGACCGGTTCGTCGATGGTCTCGAAGATACGCTCCAGGTAGGAGATGGCGGTGAGCAGCGAATTATAAAAGGCCGCCAGCGTGTTGATCGGCGCCCAGAACCTGCTTACGTAGGAGGTGAAGGCGATCAGCACACCGATGGTGATGGGAGAGGCGCTGTCAAACATCCAGTGGATACCGAGCACGTAGATGGCCGAAGTGGTGGCCATGGAGATGAGATCCACGCTGGGCCCCATGGTGAAGTTGTACAGCACGGCATGCATCCAGGATTTACGGTAGCTGCTGCTCAGGTCATTGAAAATATTGCTGTTCATTTCCTCACGCACGAAAGACTGGGTTACCCGGATGCCGTTGATGCTTTCCGCGATGTAGGCGTTCAGGTTGGACTGCTTGTTGCTCTGGATCTGCCAGGCCCTGTGCTGTCTCTTTTTGATGAAAATCACTACGGCGGCGAGGATCGGCAGGCCGCAGAGGCACAGCAGTGTCAGCCGCACGTTGGTCAGGAACATAAAGGTCACGATAAAGAACAGGTTACACAGATCGGTGATGGTATTGACGATACCGTTGGAGAGCAGATCACTTAAGCTGTTCACGTAGTTGACCACCCGGACCTGGATCTTGCCGTGGGGCCTGTTGTCGTAATAGGAAAAAGGAAGATCCTGCAGATGTTCAAAAATATCGCTCCGCAGGTCATGGATGATCTGCTGGCCGATGATATTGGTATGCTTGATCTTATAGCGCAGGCTGATGGCGGAATACAGGGCGGCAAGCAGTGTCAGCCCGCTGTAAAAAGCCACGCCGCGCATATCCTTCGCAGGGATGCACACGTCCATGATGCGCAGGAAAAACTGCGGAATCAGCATGGTAAAGGCGGAAGCGGTCAGCATCATCACCGCCACGGAGAAGAAGCGTTTCCGGTACGGCTTTAAGTAGGCCATCAACCGTTTGAACTGGTCAAAGTCGAAGCTCTCTTCTAAAATCTCGTCTACGTCGTATTTGTTACGTGCCATGGATGTTTCATTCCTTTTTATGATGTTAAGAGACTGCGAATCCGGCGCGGCGCATTTCTTCCGCGGAGGGAATCTCTCCGTACTGATGGTGGAAGGCGCTGGCATAATATCCGTTTTGTGCCAGCAGTTCTTTGTGGGTGCCCCGTTCGATGATGCGGCCGTTGTCCATGACAAGGATCAGATCCGCGTCCTTGATGGAAGAGATCCGGTAGGCGATCACGAAGACGGTGCACTGACCGTTTAATTTTTTCAGCTGGTTCTGTATGTAGCTTTCTGTCTCCATGTCCACGGCGGATGTGGTGTCGTCCAGGATCAGGATAGAAGGCTTCTTGAGCAGCGCCCGGGCCAGGGAGATACGCTGCTTCTGACCGCCGGAAAGGCCGACGCCCCGCTCGCCCACGACGGTGTCATAACCGTCCGGCATTCCCTTGATAAAGTGGTTGGCGTCCGCCATGACGGCAGCGTCATGGATATCCTCAAAGGAGCAGTGGGGACGGCCGTAGGCGATATTTCCCTCGATGGTGTCGGAGAACAGGAAGATATCCTGCATGGCCATGCCGATGTTGTCCCGCAGCTCGTAGAGATCCAGATCCTTTACGTTGACGCCGTCCACCAGAACCTGACCGCTGTCCGCGTCCACAAAGCGGCAGAGCAGATTCATGATGGTGGATTTGCCCGCTCCTGTGGAACCCAGAATGCCGATGGTCTGTCCCTTGGAGGCGGCAAAGCTGATATCGCTGACGATGGTCTCACCGTCCGCCGTATAGGAAACGTTCCGAAATTCCACGTCTCCCCGGTACTGCCGGCTTTTGACCGGTTCAGTCGGCATTTTGATCCTGGGTTCTTCCACGTAAGTGTCGTAGATCTTTTCTACGGAGGTGAGGAAGCGGTGGATGTCGTTGACCCACCAGCCGGCCATTCTCAGTGGCATGTTCAACATCCACAGATAGCCGTTCACCGTGACCAGATTGCCGATGGTGATCTCCTCCTGAATGACCATGTAGCCGCCGTAGAACATCAGCACCACGTTGAGCAGATAGGAGAGCACTTCAAACACGGGCAGGTACTTCATCCAGACCCGGGAAGAGGCAAGCTGCGCCTCCAGATAGGCGTCGTTTTCCTTATTAAATTTTTCGATTTCAAAGTCCTCCTTGGCGAAGGCCTTGACTACCCGGTTGCCGCTGACATTTTCCTGGACAAAAGAATTCAGGGAAGAGAAGCGGTTGCGGATGCGGGCGAAGGTGGGCCGCACCTCCTTCGACTGCCGCACGGTGGCAAGGGCAGTGAAAGGCAGGACGAAAAGCATACACAGCGCCAGCTTCACATTGACCGTAAAGATCATCAGCAGGGCAAACACAAACATCAGCAGATTTTCGTAAACGGCGTAGATGATATAGGCGGTAAAATGCCGGATGGCATCCATGTCACCGGTCTGTCGACTCATCAGGTCACCAGTCTTTTTGTGGTTAAAAAAGTTCAGATCCTCCAGCAGCAGGCGGCGGAAAAACTTGTCGCGCATATCGTAGAGAACGCCCTGAGAACAGCTCTCGAAGATCACCTGATGGGCGAAACGCAGGGCGCCCCGCACCAATGTCACCGAAAGCAGGATCAGGATCAGCCGCGGCAGCTGGTCCAGTGCCCCGCCCCGGATCACGTCGTCCACGATACGCCCGGAGATATACGGATTTACAATGGACAGAACGGAGATCGCGGTGGTCATCACAAGCCCTATGCACAGCAATACACAGTATTTTTTCAGAAATCCCCAGAACCATTTTATGGGTGTCATATGATATCCTCCCTTGAAACAGATTGAAATAATTTTTTTAATTTAAGAAAACCCTTGTTAATTTTATAATTTTGAGGTAAAAAGGAAATGTACTATCTTGCGGGCTGCCTGTCGGATGTTGTTATGTTGCGGGGATGTGCAGGTTGTACAAAATTATCTGCAATTTTTCAGACAAAATGCCAATGCTGTCCGGTGGAAGCGGATTGTCCCAAAATCATGGCAGGAACTTAACTTACCGGTCCCTGGATCGTGACGGGTGGAATGGAGAACACGATGAGAGAACAGGAAACTTTGTTGCAGGAAGATTTTAACCCTGCCTTTCTTTTTACATGGAAAGGGATCCGCAGGGAAGATGAAAAAAACTATCATAAGCATGAGTATGTGGAATTCTGTTATGTGATGTCAGGACAGGGCCGTCATCGGATCGAGGACCGGGTCTACGAGGTCAGTGAGGGGGATCTGATCCTGATCAACGCCGGGCAGCATCATCAGGCGCTGGTCAGTGCGAGCGGCGGTCCGGCGGTGGAATTCTACGTGGGCATGACGGATATTCATTTAAGAGGCTACGAGAAGAACTGCCTTCCGGCGCCGGAGGATGAGCCGATCCTGCACACGTCGGGAGAGTTGAAGATGAAGCTGAGCAGACTGTGTATTTCCATGGAAGCGGAGAAGGAGACGGAGCGGCTTGGCGGTTACTTCATGATGAAGACCTACGCGCTGCAGATGCTGCTGCTCTTTATCAGAGGACAGGAGCAGCCCCGGAAGGAACGGCCTGTGGAGCAGTATGCCTTCGAGTCGGTGAACCGGAAATATCTGGTGGAGAAGATCATGGATTATTTCGAGGAGCATTACACGCAGAAGATCTCTCTGGGGCAGATCGCGGGCAACATGTACTTGAGTCCCTTTTATATATCGAAGATCTTCAAGGCGGAGACCGGGGAGACACCCATTCATTCCCTGATCGACATCCGCATGGAGAAAGCCAGGGAACTGCTTCTGGCGGAGCCGGGCTTAAGCATTCAGGAGGTGGCGGCGCGGGTCGGGTATGATGACGCCTATCATTTCAGCAAGCTGTTTAAGAAGAAGTTCGGGACGGCGCCTTCTGCGGTGCGGAAGATGGACAGATAGACAGAGGAGAGGAACAAAAAAGGCGGCACTTTGCATGATCAAAGGCCGCCTTCTTTTCTACTTACAGGAGCTGAATCCCCTGTGCCAGCGCTTCTTTCGTGATTTCTTCCGGCCACAGGGAAGACTGTACCTCCCCGATATGCGCTTTGCGCAGGAAGAACATACAGATACGGGACTGTCCGATGCCGCCGCCGATGGTAAAGGGAAGTTCTTCTTCCAGAATTGCTTTCTGGAAAGGCAGCTTTGCTCTTTCCGGGCAGCCTGCTTTGTCTAACTGGTCAAGCAGGGCCTTCTTATCCACACGGATACCCATGGAGGACAGCTCCAGAGCGATATCGAGCACCGGATAATAGACAAGAATGTCGGCGTTCAGCGCCCAGTCGTCATAGTCCGGAGCACGGCCGTCGTGCTTCTCACCGGATTCCAGCAGGTCTCCGATCTGCATGAGGCAGACGGCACCCTTGGCTTTCGTTATGTAATACTCACGTTCCTTGGGCGTATAGTCAGGGAACATATTCTCCAGTTCCTGTGTGGTGATGAAGAAGATATCGTGGGGCAGGATCTCGCTGATATAATCGTAGCGGATCGCCATATATTTCTCGGTCTTGCGCAGTACCTTATAAACGGATCTGACCGTCTGCTGCAGGTAGTCGATCGTGCGCTCCTCGCGGGAGATGATCTTCTCCCAGTCCCATTGGTCAACGTAGATGGAGTGAATATTGTCGGTGGTCTCATCCCGGCGGATGGCGCTCATATCGGTGTAAAGGCCCTCCCCATGGGAAAAACCATATTTCTGCAGAGCCATACGCTTCCATTTGGCCAGAGAGTGTACGATCTCCGCCTGGGCGTCGTCCTGCTCCTTGATGCCGAAGGAGACCGGGCGCTCCACACCGTTCAGGTTATCGTTGAGGCCGGAGGCCGGATCGACGAACAGCGGTGCGGACACGCGCAGCAGATGCAGCTCTTCCGCCAGCAGTACCTGAAAAAAATCTTTCACAGTCTTGATGCCGATCTGCGTATCGTGCAGATTCAGCGCAGACTTGTAATCTTTGGGAATCATTAAATTATCCATGAAAAACCTCACTTTGCTGTTTTCTTGTTGCTATTTGCATTCTCACCATCTACTATTTAACTGCTTTTGCGGGAAGAAATCAAGTAATTATTCGGATAAGATTGCAACAAAGTCAGCTTTCTTATCTGTCTGCGCCCTTTTCAGCCATTGCTGTCTTTCTTCTTTATTTATATAATATACGGTATGATGGACGAAAAGAAGGCAATTCAATATATTTATTCTTTGAAGTTTCATATCTAATACAGGAAAAACTGCTGAAAATTAAGGAGAAAGCACTATGATACTATACCATGGAAGCAACACCGGAAATATAAAAGTATTAAAACCAAATCAAGCGGATCATGACCGGCCATATGTATATATGTCCACAATGGATGTGGTTGCCGCGTTCTATTTATGCAATGCTGTAGAAAGGCCTTATTATTGGTTTCCTTATGGTTTTGAAAGTGGCAGTAATATACCGGTATACCACGAATTGTATCCGAACGCGCTGAAAGAAGTATCGGAGGGCGTCAGCGGATATATCTATGAAGTTCTTGCAGAAGAGAATCAAGTTATTCCATTTAAAAATATTCCGTGCGCGAGACTGGCGACAGAGCCTGTTAAGGTAACGAACTGTGTCAGGGTAGAAAATGCGTATGATTTATTTAAGGACTATGTAAAGCAAGGCAAAATGAAAACAGGATATTTTGAAGACAAATCGAAACAGCAGTTGGAATGGTGGTATTCGTGCTGTGTCGATTACCTGAAAGAAAAGCACATGATAGAAACCCCTGATTGCTCCTATGCCTCTTTTATAAAATTAAAGTTGCCACAAGTATGGGAAAAATATATTGCAGAATAACAAACAAATGTTCGAGAAAAACTATTGCAATCTGTTCCGGTTTGTGATAGGATAGATTCACAGGAAAGAACATATGTTCTTATTGGGTCATTCATGGGGATTGATCTGACAATAGAATGATGAAGAAGGTAGGATCTGTCATGGAAGTCAAGATAGCGCCGCAGATGTCGCTGATGGACAAATTAAAGATACTGGCGGATGCAGCGAAATATGATGTGTCGTGCAGCTCCAGCGGTTCTTCGCGGAAGAATGACGGCACGGGGATCGGGAATACGGTGGCAGCAGGCTTATGTCACAGCTTCGGGGCGGACGGGCGGTGTATTTCCTTATTGAAGATACTGTTTACCAACGAGTGCATCTATGACTGCCGGTACTGTATCAACAGAAGGTCTAACGATGTGCCGCGTGCCTCCTTTACGCCGGACGAGGTGTGTAATCTGACGATGGAATTCTACCGGCGTAACTATATAGAAGGTTTGTTCTTGAGTTCCGGGATACTGTACAGCCCCAATTATACGATGGAGCTGATCTGCGAGACGGTGCACAGGCTGCGGACACTGCATCGGTTTCAGGGGTATATCCATGTGAAAGCCATACCGGGAGCGGATCCTCTGTTGATACAGAGAGCCGGTTATCTGGCGGACCGCATGAGTGTGAATCTGGAGATGGCGACGGCGGAAGGGCTTCATGAAATGGCGCCGAACAAGCACCGGAAGACGATCTTAAAGCCGATGCGCCAGATTCAGAACGGTATTGCGGAGAATAGGAATGAACTTATCTTATACAAACATGCACCGCGGTTCTGCGAGGCCGGACAGTCCACGCAGATGGTGGTAGGAGCGCTGCCGGAGAGTGATTACCAGGTCATGTCGGTGGCGGAAAGCCTGTATGAGAAGTTTTCTCTGAAAAGGGTGTACTATTCGGCATTCGTGAATGTCAATGAGGATAAGCAGCTGCCTTCGATCACGGCGGGACCGCCGCTCCTGCGGGAGCACAGGCTTTATCAGGCGGATTGGCTTCTGCGGTTTTATGGTTTCAAGGTGGATGAGCTGCTGACAAAAGAGCGACCTAATTTTAATATGGCGATCGATCCGAAAGCGGACTGGGCCGTGCGCCATCTGGAGGTATTTCCGGTGGAGATCAACCGTGCCGATTACCGTCTGCTGCTGCGGGTCCCGGGGATCGGCGTCAAGAGCGCCAGGAGGATCATTACTGCCAGACGGTTTGGCAGCCTGACGTTTGACGACCTCAAGAAGATGGGCGTAGTACTGAAACGGGCCTTATATTTCATCACATGCAGCGGCAGGATGATGTATCCCACGAAACTGGATGAGACTTATATCGTGCAGAATCTGACGTATCAAAATCAGATGGGGAAAGGCGAGAGGCTTCCTTTCCTGCTGGATGGAACGCCTTATCGGCAGACGTCGCTGTTTGATGAAGGACAGATGCTGGAAGGATTGAATGTGGTGTAGAAGGGTCTGGTTAACGGTCTGTGACAGTATGGTGGAAGGGGAAACCAGATGCGCGGTCATCACAGAGGAAGAACGGTAGAATATTATGGAAGAGAAATATATCATCTGTGAGGATTCTCTGGAGGGAATCTTTACGGCAGTCTATGACGCGTATGCCCTGAGGGAAGGGCATGACCATCTGCATGTACAGGTGGGGGAGACAGACAATTACAGATTGTTTGCAACCTATCTGCATAGTCAGCCGGATTTTGGCAAGACTGAGAAGGTGGTACGGACCCTGAAAGAGAGACTCGGAGAACACGTCTACGGATCTATCTGCCGTGCGGCGGCTTCCGACGGGGCAAATAAGGGGGATGCGGTCTATCATACCGTGGTGGACGGTATTACCGGAGGGCACGGCGAACGGACCATGGACAATCTGCGCAATCCTTATGTGGCCAGAGCCTTTGCGCTTGCCAGACGCACGGCCAATGAAGTGCATCACGAACTGGAATTTATCAGATTTCAGGAGCTGAAGCAGGGCGTTCTGTATTCCAGAATCGGTCCGGAGAATAATGTGATGCCTTTTGTGATGCCGCATTTTGCAGACCGTTTGTCACCGGAGGATTTCATGATCCATGATGAGAACAGAGGCTTGTTCGGTGTGCATCCGGCACGCGGGGAATGGTATCTGGTGTCCGGTGTGGAGCAGGGGACGGCAGGCTTACAGGAGGCCATTCAGTACTCCGATCAGGAGATGGAATATCAGGAGCTGTTTACCATCTTTCATAAGACCATCGCGATCAGAGAACGGCATAACCGCCGTCTGCAGCAGCAGATGCTGCCGCTCCGCTTCCAAGATTATATGGTGGAATTTCTTCAAAAGTGAATAATTTGCAGTCGTCAAAAATCGTCGGATTTGAACGTAATAGACAGAATATACAAAAATGATTTTCCGGAGAAAAACAAATTTGTAAGGATATTAAAATTTTTGAAAAGGTCTCTTGTACCGCGTTTCAGAGGGGAAGAAACAACCTCTTTACAAACATTGGAAAAAGTGTATAATCATCTCAAACAAGGAGAAAGTTAACATTTTTTCTATGCATCAGGCATACGTAATAGGAAAGGAAAGGTGAATATTATGCAACACAGAATTAAGTTAAGACCCGAAGAAGTGAAGGACTTTGTTTCTGCGGCTACAAAATGCATCTTTGACGTAGACATCTCCTACAATAGATTTATCGTAGATGCAAAGTCGATTCTTGGCGTGTTGGGACTCAATTTCAATCAGGTTCTGACGGTATCTGTCAATGGATATGATGCGGACTTCGAACAGTATCTGAAAAAATTTGCAGTAGCGTGCTGAACATAGAGGATTGAGTGGACCAGATTGACTCTCTATATAAGATAGCGTAATATCTTATATAGGGAGTTTTTTGTTTTGTAAAAAACGCTTTGGATTTTGAGTTTGCGCAGTAAAGTGAGCGAATTTGTAAACGGAATTTGCTTGTTTCGTGGTTTTGGAGTCAGGGATGCCGGTACAATGAATTGCGAATATTTTCCTCTATTCCGAAGCGTTTTACGCTGAGGACGTGAGCAGAATTTCAAATTCTGCTCTGCGATCAATAGAATTTGTGACGTTTCGGCACAAATTCTTGGTTGAATAAATTGCGCATCAGAGAATTTATTCAACCTTGTTGTACCAGATATCTGGCATGGGAGTTATTATGGAGATACGAATTTCGGTCAGGAGCCTGGTGGAGTTCATACTGCGTTCCGGCAATATTGACAATCGACGGGCGTCGGCCCCGGATCATGCCATGCAGGAGGGCAGCCGGATCCATCGTATGATCCAGCGGCGGATGGGACCGGAATATCAGGCAGAAGTCGCGCTGCGCTATGAGTACAATGCAGGAGAGTATGAGATCCTTGTGGAGGGCCGTGCGGACGGCATCATTACGGAATTTACTGTGATGAAAGCGGAGCCTGCCCTGACGGGGGAACTGCCGCTTCTGTTTGCAGAAGCAGCTCTATATCTGCAGACAGAGACACAGCCGGGGCAGGCGGCGCAGATTGTGCAGGAAGCCCGATCGGGGCAGGAAATACAGGCGGGTGAGGAAAGGCCGTCAGAGCTGGAAGTACAGAACGCGCAGCAAATGGAGCTGCCTCAGCAGACGCATACGGTTCCGGCAGTGCCGGACGAGCAGGCGGATACCATCCAGCAGACACAGAAGATGACGGTAACCATAGATGAGATCAAAGGCACGTTTCAGGATCTGAAGAAGATGAAAGGGCCGGTGCCGGTGCATCTTGCGCAGGCCCGTTGTTACGCATACATATATGCCGAACAGAAGAACCTGCCGGAGATCCGGGTGCGGATGACATACTGTCATATGGAGACGGAAGAAATCCGCTATTTTCATTTCGACTATACTTTTGCAGAGCTGCAGGAGTGGTTTTTGGGAGTGATGGAGCAGTATCGGAAGTGGGCGGATTACAGCTTTCAGTGGCAGAAGGTCAGACAGGCGTCCATCAAGGCGCTGCAGTTTCCTTATGCGTACAGGGAGGGGCAGAAGGAACTGGCAACCTATGTCTATCAGACGATCTATCATAAGCGGAAACTTTTTATCGAGGCTCCCACCGGCGTAGGGAAGACGATTTCCACGGTTTTTCCGGCAATAAAAGCCATGGGCGAGGGAATGTGTGAGAAGATCTTCTATCTGACGGCCAAGACCATCACCAGGACGGTGGCGGACAATACGTTTGCCCTGCTGCGGGAACACGGGCTGCGCTGCAAGAGCGTGGTACTGACGGCGAAGGACAAGATCTGCTTTATGGAAGAGACGGAATGTAACCCGGAATACTGCCCTTACGCGAATGGGCATTATGACAGGATCAACGAGGCGATGTACGATCTTCTCACACACGAGGACGTCTACAACAGGGAAAAGATCGAAGCCTTTGCGAAGAAGCACAAGGTGTGTCCCTTCGAGATGTGTCTGGATATGAGTCTGTTTTCTGATGCGGTGATCTGTGATTATAACTATGTGTTCGACCCGCATGTATATCTGCGCAGGTTTTTTGCGGAAGGGACGCGGGGAGAGTATATTTTCCTGATTGACGAGGCGCACAATCTGGTGGAACGGGGGCGCAGCATGTACAGCGCTACTCTCTGCAAGGAAGATTTTCTGGCGTTGAAGCGCACCGTCAAGGCGTATAACGAGCGGATCGCCGGAAATCTGGACAAGTGCAACAAGGAACTGCTGATCTTAAAAAGGGAGTGCGAGACTTATCGGATCGAGGAGTTTATCGATCCCTTTGTGCGCTCGCTCACCAGACTGGGGGCGGCGATCGAGGATTATCTGGAGGATCACGAGGACAGTCCGGTGCGCAGCGATGTGCTGGAATTTTACTTTGAGGTGTCGCATTTTCTGGAGATGTATGAGCTTGTGGATGAGAATTACGTGACGTACACGGAGCTGGAGTCAGACGGCAGTTTTATCATAAAACTGTTCTGCGTGAATCCGGCCAAAAACCTGCGGGAATGTATGATGCGGGGCAGGAGTACGATCCTTTTTTCGGCGACGCTTCTGCCGATCCAGTATTACAAGAGACTGCTCGGTGCACAGGAGGGGGACTATGAAGTCTATGCCAGATCTGTTTTCCGGCCGGAAAAGATGGGCCTGTATATAGGAAGAGATGTAACCAGCAAGTATACCCGCAGGAGCGATGAAGAGTTTTACCGGATTGCTTCCTATATTAATGAGGTGATAGGCAAACGTCACGGGAACTATATGCTGTTCTTTCCGTCACATGCTTTTCTGCGGCAGATCTATGATATTTTCATGCAGTATTTCAATACGGATGGAACAGTGGAATGTATCGTGCAGGAAGACTATATGAACGAGCAGGCCAGGGAGGACTTCTTAAACCGGTTTACGGGCAATGAGGACTGCGACCTGAATGCGCTGATCGATATGGAGATCGAGATGGAGGAGGAAAAAAGTCTGGTGGGTTTCTGCGTGCTGGGCGGTATTTTCAGTGAAGGGATCGATCTGAAAAACGACAGCCTGATCGGAGCCGTCATCATCGGGACGGGCCTGCCGCAGGTATGCAACGAGCGGGAGATCTTGAAGCAGTACTTTGACGGCTGGGGAGAGAACGGCTTCGACTATGCCTATCGCTATCCGGGTATGAACAAGGTGCTGCAGGCGGCAGGCAGGGTGATCCGCACCGTGGAGGATTTCGGGATCGTGTCGCTGCTGGATGAACGGTTTCTGGCGCCCGCTTACCAGAGGCTGTTTCCCAGAGAGTGGAGCAGGTATGAGATTGTTACGGTTGACCAGATAGGTCATAAGGTGGAGCGGTTCTGGGATGAGTGGCTGTAGGCCCTCATCCCTTTTTACGCAGCAGGGCAATCTCCTCTTTGTAGGGCGCCACTTTCTTGTCCGGATCAGTCAATGACGGAATATAAGGTGTCTCCAGTATCTTGGGCAGGTGCAGGAAGTCGGGATGATGGACAATGCAGCGCAGGGCGTTTGTCCCGATAAAGCCGTCCCCGATGTTGGCGTGGCGGTCCTTGCCGGCACCCCGCTCGTTCCTGCTGTCATTGATATGAAAAAGGGCGATCTTATCTTTTCCAATCAGTTGATCAAATCGGTCAATTACCCCGTCGAAATCATTTACGATATCGTATCCGGCGTCGTGCAGATGACAGGTGTCCATACAGACGCGCAGCCGGTCACTTAAAGTTACCCTGTCGAAAATGGCGGCAAGCTCCTCGAAGTTACGTCCGATCTCCGAACCCTTTCCGGCCATGGTCTCCAGTGCGATGTAACAGTTCTGGTCTTTGGTAAGCACTTCATTCAGTCCTTGAGCGATCCGGTCAATTCCGGCTTCCACCCCTGCTCCTACGTGGGATCCGGGGTGGAGGATCAGGATATTGGACCCCATGGCGATGGTACGCTGGATCTCCAGAGCGAGAAATTCCACCGCGATCTCGTAGGTGGCGGGATTGACGGTATTGGCCAGGTTGATGATATAGGGAGCATGGACAACAAACGATTCGATGCCGCCCCTGCGCATACATTCCCAGGCGGGCGTGATGTTCAGTTGTGTGATCTCTTTCCTTTTCGTATTCTGTGGTGCGCCGGTGTAGAGCATGAAGGTGTCGGCATTGTAGGACAGGGCCTCTTTGACAGAGCCCAGCATCATATCCTTACCGCTCATCCCTACATGGGATCCGAGTATTGGCTGCATGGTGATTTCCTTTCTTTCGGTATATTTGTTACTATTCACGGTGCCCTGCACCCTGCTGCAGGGCATCCGGCCGATAACTTTACGGTTCCAGGCATCCAGCCCCTCGCCGAAGGGCGCTAAACGTCCGGGGGACGTTTGCTAAGCGCCGACCGGAGTGGAACGTAGACACTTGGAATGGGCTGGATGCGTTACAGTTTGCGGCCGGCCAGGCCGTGAACTGTAACGTATATTTTTTGACTTGACACGTCAGGATACAAAATATATTGACTGTGCCCATGCCATTATACAATATTTATTGACATTTTTCAGCCTTATTTCTACCGGGAAGGAGAGGAAGAGACAAAAAGTGATAGAAAAAAACGAAAACGACAGTCTGTTTTCGACAAAAAAGGAATGTGGGTCACTGGAAATGACACAAGTGTCAATGTGGATAACTTTGTGGAAATTGGGGATTTCTTTGCCGATTTGGGGTGGATTTCATAAAATAATAGGTAAAATGATGTGGAAAAGTCGATATACGTATTTTGGTTCATGCTAAAATAGACCCAATGGGTCAAAAAAATAGAAAAACTGTGGAAAAGTCCGTGAACAGGAATTTTTGCAAAAAGGCGGAACTTATGGTAAAATAGCAAAGAGTCTGAATGCAGTACATGCAGTACGGGCACAAAAAGAAAAGGGGAACCAAAAGAAAGGAAAAGGAAAAAGCTATGTGGGCTTATGAAAGTGTTTTTTATCAGATTTATCCGCTGGGGTTCTGCGGTGCGCCGTTTGAGAACGACGGCAAACTGGAGCATCGTATCGTGAAGGTGAATGACTGGATCCCTCACATGAAGGAACTTGGAATCAATGCGGTATATTTTTCACCGGTGTTCGAGTCGGACACCCACGGGTATAATACGAGGGATTACCACACCATCGACTGCAGGCTGGGTACGAATGAGGATTTCAAAGAAGTATGTGACAACCTGCACAGGAACGGCATCAAGGTGGTGCTGGACGGTGTGTTCAATCATGTCGGCAGGGGATTCTGGGCATTTCAGGATGTGTTGAAGAACCGGGAGAATTCTCCTTACCTGAGCTGGTTTAATGTCAATCTGGGCGGCAATTCCAACTACAACGACGGCCTCTGGTATGAGGGCTGGGAAGGAAATTACGATCTGGTGAAGATCAACCTGCGCCATGAAGATGTGATTAATCATATTCTGGACAGTGTAAAAGGCTGGGTGGAGGAGTTCGACATCGACGGCCTGCGTCTGGATGTGGCCTATTGTCTGGACCATGATTTTGTAAGGCAGCTGCGGACATTTACGGAAGGACTGAAACCGGAGTTCTATCTGCTGGGCGAGATGCTGCACGGGGACTATAACCAGATGGTCAATGACCAGATGCTGCATTCGGCGACCAACTATGAATGCTATAAAGGGCTGTTCTCCAGCTTTAACAGCATGAATATGTTCGAGATCAATCATTCACTGCTGCGTCAGTTTGGTCCGGAAAACTGGACTTTGTATAAAGGGAAACACATGCTGTCTTTTGTGGATAACCATGATGTGACGAGGATCGCCAGCAACCTGACCAATGAAAAGCACCTGCCGCTGATCTATGCGCTGTGCTTCGGTATGCCGGGAATCCCCTGCGTTTATTACGGCAGCGAGTGGGGAGCCAAAGCACACAAGAACGAGGGCGATCCGGCGCTGCGGGCCTGCTTCGAGGAGCCGGAGTGGAATGAGCTGTGTGACTGGATCGCGCGCTTAAGCGAGGCGAAGAAGGCGTCCGAGGCGCTCAATTACGGTGATTTCCGTTCCGTTGTACTGACCAACAGGCAGTGCATCTTCGAGCGCAGGGCGGCAGGCGAGAGAGTGCTGGTAGCCATCAATGCGGACAGCGAACCGTATACGGCGCACTTCGATGCGGGCTGCGGCATGGCGGTGGATTTGATCAGCGGAAAGGATCATGATTTCGGCGGCGGCAGTGAACTTCCGGCGTACAGCGCTTCTTTCTGGAAGATGGAGAAGTAACAGTTTCGTTATCGTAACAGAGAAGCCGAAGGCTGAACTGTCACGGAAAATCAGAGAAATTCACAAAAAACTATTGACAAAATTGTAGAATTTAACTATTATTTTTCTAAGTTTCAAGGGTGGGACTTCTTATTATTATAAAGAAGTCCCTTTTTTCACAGGGTGGCGTCTGGACGAGCGGCCATGGGAAAGTCTTTGGAACGAATCCGGGAGCAGATTTGCCGGTTGTGCGGTTGTATCTGTCGGTTGAAAGACTGGCCGGGGATACAGGCGGAGGGTGAAAGAAGCGGGCCGGAAAATGAGGAGAAAGAAACAGGAGGAGAAGATTATGAAGAAAAGAATGTTGAGTCTTGTACTGGCAGGCGTTATGACAGCTGCATTGTTGACAGGCTGCGGCGGTTCTGCAGGCGCAGATGCCGGAAGCACGGACGGCGCGGCACAGGAGTCTGCGGATGCAGCAGGAGAGACGGCGGATGAGACCGGCGCAGCTGACGAGACTGCAGGTGAGGATGCGGCTGCGGAAGATGGCGCAGCTGATGCGGCAGGCGGCACATTTAAGATCGGTGGAATCGGACCGCTGACCGGCAGTAATGCAGTGTATGGTATCGCGGCTATGAACGGTTCCCAGATCGCGGTGGATGAGATCAACGCGGCAGGCGGCATCAACGGTATGACAGTTGAGTTGAATTTCCAGGATGATGAGACGGATTCCGAGAAGTCTGTCAATGCTTACAATGCTTTGAAAGACTGGGGCGTACAGGTCATCGACGGTTGTGTGACAAGCGCATGTTCCATCGCGGTATCTGCCAAGACGGCGGAAGATAACATTTTCCAGCTGACCCCTTCGGGTTCTGCAGTTGATTGTGTAGCGAATCCGAATTCGTTCCGCGTATGTTTTTCCGATCCTAACCAGGGTGCGGCATCTGCACAGTATATCGGTGAGCACGGTCTGGCGACCAAGGTAGCTGTGATCTATGACAGCTCTGACGTATATTCTTCCGGTATCTATGAGAAATTTGCAGCGGAAGCAGAAAGCCAGTCTTTTGAGATCGTGGCGGCAGGCGCGTTTACGGCGGATAACAAGACTGATTTTTCCGTACAGCTGCAGCAGGCCAAGGATGCAGGGGCTGATATGGTATTCCTGCCGATCTACTACAATGAGGCGGCTCTGATCTTAAAGCAGGCTTCCGACATGAGCTTTGATGTGAAGTTCTTCGGCTGTGACGGTCTGGACGGTATTCTGGGTGTGAAGAACTTTGACGCTTCCCTGACAGAGGGCGTTATGCTGTTAACTCCTTTCGCAGCGGATGCCACAGACGACCTTACAGTGAAGTTCGTTACTACTTATCAGGAGAAATTCAATGAGACACCGAACCAGTTCGCAGCAGACGGTTATGATGCAATCTATACCATCAAGGCAGCTGCCGAGCAGGCCGGTATCACGGCGGATATGTCCAACGAAGAAATCTGCACGGCTATGCAGACAGCTATGACACAGATCACGGTAGACGGCCTGACAGGCGAGGGCATCACATGGGATGCTTCCGGTGAGCCCACCAAGGAGCCGAAGGCAGTTGTGATTAAGGATGGTGTGTATACCGCCATGTAGAGAACATGGAGTTGTGCTAAGGCTGCAGAGAACGCAGCCTAAGAACAACTAGACCATGTTCGGGAGAATGCGAAAAACGTGCATTCTCCCCAGTGGGGAAAGGTACGATATGGATTTGTTGAGGCTGCAAAGGACGCAGCCTGAGAACAACTAGACCATGTTCATTGCAGGAAGGCATGTGGTGGTTTGCCAGGGGTCGTGCATTTTCCCCAGTGGGAAAGGTACGATATGGATTTATCGAGGCTGCAAAGGACGCAGCCGGATATGAGAATAGAGAGATTTTACAGGACTGCACTAAGATGGCCGGCGGGGTATCTTAGTGCATTTCCATAACTTAACCGGTCAGGGGAGCAGGGAGTATGATTTGATTGACAGGTTTTAAATTGTGTGAGTGTGATGAGGAAAACTGAGGTGTGAGTATGAGTTTTGTGGCCCATTTGATCAACGGAATAAGTTTAGGAAGTGTATATGCGCTGATTGCGCTTGGATATACGATGGTGTACGGGATTGCCAAGATGTTGAATTTTGCCCACGGTGATGTCATTATGATCGGCGGGTATGTGGTGTTTGTGACGGCAAGCGGTATGGGGATCAATCCGCTGGCGGCGATCATCATTTCGATGGCGGCATGTACCGTGCTGGGAGTGACCATAGAGCGGGTGGCCTACAGACCTCTGCGGGGCGCTTCTCCGCTGGCCGTGCTGATCACGGCGATCGGTGTGAGTTATCTGCTGCAGAATGTGGCGCTTTTGGTGTTTGGTTCTGATACGAAGGCTTTCAGCAATGTGGTGACTTTGCCGAATCTGGAATTGTTTGGCGGACAGCTGATCATTAAGAGCGTGACGATCGTGACGGTCATCGTCAGCATTATCATTATGGTCGGCCTTACCTTTTTCGTAAAAAAGACGAAGATCGGGCGTGCCATGACGGCGGTGTCGGAGGATCAGGGCGCTGCACAGCTGATGGGCATCAATGTGAACGGCACGATTGCGGTGACATTCGCCATCGGTTCGATGCTGGCTTCGGTGGCCGGCGTGCTTCTGTGTTCCGCGTATCCGTCCTTAACTCCTTATACCGGTTCCATGCCGGGTATCAAGGCGTTCGTGGCGGCGGTGTTTGGCGGGATCGGTTCGATTCCCGGCGCTTTTATCGGCGGAATTCTGCTGGGCGTTATCGAGAATCTGAGCAAAGCCTATATTTCTTCCCAGCTTTCGGATGCGATCGTGTTTAGTATTCTGATCATTGTGCTGCTGGTGAAGCCGACGGGACTTCTGGGCAGGAAGATTCTGGAGAAGGTTTAGACTGCTTCCGGTGCAAGCGCGCTGTGATGGTAAGCGTCGGCAGTGAAGGGACAGGCGGACCGTCTGCGGTGGTAAGTGGCGGCAGTGAGAGAACAGGCGAATCTGTCTGCGATGGTAAGCGAAGGCAGATATGCGGAAACCGGAAGAATGGATAGAACGGCAGAGGATGTCTGAGGCGGGGCAAAGGAAGGGCATGGAGATGGAAATGAAGGTAAACGAATCTAAATTAAGTAAGACGACGAAGAATGATATGATCACCTATGGGATGGTGATCCTCACATATATTGTGGTACAGCTTCTGGTATCGACGGGGCATGTATCCAGTCTGATCCAGGGACTGTTGGTTCCTTTTTGTACTTATGTGATCGTGGCGGTGGCGTTGAATCTCACGGTGGGCATTCTGGGAGAGCTGAGCCTGGGGCACGCGGGATTTATGTGTGTGGGCGCTTTTGCCAGCGCGGTTTTTTCGCTGGCTTTCAAGGAAGCGCTGCCGGGCGGGTTCCGGTTTTTCCTGGCGCTGCTGATCGGGGCGGCATCCGCCGCACTGGTGGGATTTCTGGTGGGGATACCGGTACTGCGGCTTCGGGGCGACTATCTGGCCATCGTGACGCTGGCTTTTGGCGAGATCATTAAGAATATCATCAATGCATTATATCTGGGTGTGGACAGCAGCGGCGTTCATTTTTCCATGAAAGACGCCCTGTCTTTGCATATGGAGGAGGACGGGCTGATGCTGATCAAGGGGGCGCAGGGCGTTACGGGCACACCGAATGACTCTAATTTTACGGTGGGGGTGATCCTGATTCTGGTCACGCTGTTTATCGTATTGAATTTCATTCATTCCAGAACGGGGCGTGCGGTCATGTCCATCCGTGACAACAGGATCGCCGCCGAGTCTGTGGGCATCAATGTGACGAAATACAAGCTGATCGCCTTTACCGTCTCCGCGTCGCTGGCGGGTGTGGCGGGTGTGCTGTATGCGCATAATCTGTCTACGCTGAATGCGCTGCCCAAGAATTTTGGCTACAATATGTCGATCATGATCCTGGTATTCGTGGTGCTGGGCGGTATCGGCAATATCCGCGGCTCCATCGTGGCGGCGGTGCTTTTGACGCTGCTGCCGGAAGTGCTGCGCGGCCTGAGCGATTACCGTATGCTGATCTACTCGATCGTTCTGATCGTGATGATGATCTTTAACTGGAGCCCGAATGCGGTATTTTTCAGAAAAAGGCTGCAGCAGAAACTGTTACCCGGCAGGAAAGCGGAAAAGGAGGCGGTATAGAGATGGCATTGTTAGAGACAAAGAATTTGGGAATCTCCTTTGGCGGCCTGCGGGCGGTGAACGCATTTGATATTTCTGTGGAAAAGGGGCAGTTGTATGGCCTGATCGGGCCAAACGGCGCCGGGAAGACGACGATCTTTAATCTGCTTACGGGGGTGTACCAGCCGGACGAGGGTGCGATCCTGCTGGACGGTGTGAATCTGACGGGCAAAAAGACGATCGAAATCTGTAAGGCGGGCATCGCGAGAACCTTTCAGAATATACGTCTGTTTCATGATATGCCGGTGCTTGACAATGTGAAGGTGGGTCTGCACAACCATTATCCTTATTCTACTTTCGAGGGTATCTTAAGGCTGCCCCGTTATCATAAGGTGGAAAAAGAGATGAACGCGAAGGCGATGGAGCTTCTTGAGGTGTTCGGACTGGAAAAGTATGCGGACTATAAGGCGGAAAATCTGCCTTACGGTCAGCAGAGGAAGCTGGAGATCGCCAGAGCCATGGCCACAAACCCGAAACTTCTGCTGCTGGACGAGCCGGCAGCAGGCATGAACCCCAATGAGACGGGGGAACTGATGGAGACGATCCGCTTCGTGAGAGACCGTTTCGAGATGACGATCCTGCTGATCGAGCATGATATGAAGCTGGTGGCCGGCATCTGTGAGAAGCTGACGGTGTTGAATTTCGGAGAAGTGCTGGCACAGGGGGAGACCCAGGAAGTGCTGAACGATCCGCATGTTATTACGGCTTATTTGGGAGAATAAGACGATCAGATAATCAGGCGGTAAGAAGAGAGAAGCAAAGAGCGCATAGCGGGAGGAATATGGTATGGCGATGTTGGAAGTGAGAGATCTCCATGTTCATTATGGTGTGATAGAAGCGATCAAAGGAATCAGTTTTGAGGTGGAGCAGGGAGAGGTCATCGCTTTGATCGGCGCCAACGGTGCGGGAAAGACGACGACGCTGCACACGGTTACGGGGCTGATCAGGCCCACCAGCGGCAGCATTATTTTCGAGGGAAAAGATATCACGAAGACGCCGGGATATAAGATCGTGCCCATGGGAATGGCGCATGTGCCGGAGGGGCGGCGTGTGTTTGCACAGTTATCGGTTTATGATAATCTGATGATGGGCGCTTACACGCGGAAGGACAAGAACGAGATCAGGGAAAATCTGCATATGGTGTATGAGCGTTTTCCGCGTCTGGAAGAGCGTAAGACGCAGATGGCCGGAACTTTGAGCGGCGGTGAGCAGCAGATGCTGGCCATGGGGCGCGCCCTGATGAGCCAGCCCGCTATCATTCTGATGGATGAGCCTTCCATGGGCCTGTCACCGATCTTCGTCAACGAGATCTTCGATATCATCAAGAAGGTCAGCCAGTCGGGGACTACGGTGCTTCTGGTGGAGCAGAATGCGAAGAAGGCGCTGGCGATCGCAGACAGGGCCTATGTGCTGGAGACCGGGAAGATCTCTCTGGAAGGAAACGCAGAGGAATTGATGCACAACGATGCGGTCAAGAAGGCGTATCTGGGCGAGTAGACAGTTGATTCATGCCGGTCGGACCAGTAGTGATCCATGTGGGATAAAGCCGATAAGGTATAGAGACACTGCAATATGGAAATCCAAAAGGCTAAAAAATGATAGCCGGAATCTGAATATTTATCCCCTCTGCGGTTGTGGAATCCCCTGCAAATGTTATATACTATATTTTAAGAAATAATCCTGCAACAGGAAAGGAGTAGGGGATGGAGAACAAAGTTTTTGACACAAAATTATATGCGGCGGCGGCAAGGGCCGTGGCTGCGGAAGGTATTGTCATGCTGCGCAACGAGGGGCAGGTGCTGCCGCTTGGCAAGGGCGAGAAGATCGCACTTTTCGGCCGGGGACAGTTTAATTATTACAAGAGCGGCACAGGCTCCGGCGGTCTGGTCAACACAAGTTATGTGACCGGTATCCGGGAGGCGCTTAAGGAGAGCTCTTTTGTACTGAATGAGAAGCTGCAGGCGGTATACGAAGCGTGGCTGAAAGAGAATCCTTACGATGCCGGTGCGGGCTGGGCAGGGGAACCCTGGTTCCAGAAAGAGATGCCGCTGACGAAGGAACTGGTGGACGAGGCAAAGCAGGAGTCCGATACGGCAGTGATCGTGATCGGCCGGACTGCCGGAGAGGACCAGGATAATAAGGCGGAAGCGGGCAGTTATCTGCTGACGGAAGCGGAGGAAGAGATGCTCAGTCTGGTGTGCGCTTCGTTTACGCGCACAGTGGTGCTTTTGAACGTGGGCAATATCATAGACATGAAGTGGGTGGAGCGTTATCAGCCGGCGGCAGTGCTGTATGTATGGCAGGGCGGTCAGGAAGGCGGCAACGGCGTGCTGGATGTGCTGGAGGGAACCGTAACGCCTTCCGGTAAGCTGACGGACACCATCGCCAGAGATATCGCAGACTACCCTTCCACCAGCAACTACGGGGACGAGAAGCGGAATGTCTATCAGGAGGATATCTATGTAGGATACCGTTACTTTGAGACTTTTGCGAAGGACAAGGTTCTCTATCCTTTCGGCTTCGGTCTTTCCTATACGACCTTTGCCGTGGAAGCGAAGCTGGAGGAGACAGCGGGAAGCGCAGATGCAGATACGGCCGCTGTGATCAGCGCGCAGGTGACCAATACGGGAGCCGTTGCCGGCAAGGAAGTGGTGCAGGTTTACTGCGAGGCTCCTCAGGGAGCGATGGGCAAACCGGCCAGAGTTTTGTGCGGCTTTGCCAAGACGAAGGAGCTTGCACCGGGTGAGGCCCAGACACTGCAGATCGCAGTTCCCTGGTATACGCTTTCTTCCTATGATGACGGCGGTGTTACGGGACACAGATCCTGCTGGGTTCTGGAAGCGGGAGAATATCTCTTCCACGCGGGAACCGACGTGCGCAGCGCTGCGGCGGTGGGCAGTCTGACGCTGGAGGAGACAAAGGTAGTCAAGGAGGCGGAGGAAGCGTGTGCACCGGTGACTGCTTTTGAGCGGATGAAACCTCAGGCAGGCGGCCAGGACGGCTATCAGGTTATGTATGAGACGGCGCCTCTGCGCACGGTGAATCCGGGAGACCGCCGGGCAGAAAGACTGCCGGAGAACATCGCCTGCACGGGTGACAAGGGCTATAAGTTATCCGATGTGGAGAAGGGCGCGGTGTCCATGGAAGAGTTCCTGGCGCAGCTGTCGGACAAGGATCTTTGCTGCATGGTAAGGGGCGAGGGTATGTGTTCCCCGAAGGTAACGCCTGGTACGGCAGGCGCTTTCGGCGGCATTACGGAGAGCCTGCAGGCGTTCGGCATTCCGGTTGCCTGCTGTGCGGACGGGCCGAGCGGTATCCGTATGGACTGCGGCAGCATCGCTTTTGCCATGCCCAACGGCGCATGTCTTGGCAGTACCTTCAATGAGGCGCTCTCGGAAGAGTTGTTTGAGTGGGAAGCACTGGAGCTTCGTAAGAATAAAGTAGATACCCTGCTGGGGCCGGGCATCAACCTGCACCGGAATCCTTTAAATGGAAGAAACTTCGAGTATTTCAGCGAAGATCCGCTGGTAACGGGTAAGATGGCGGCGGCGCAGCTGCGGGCTATGGGACGCTATGACGTTACCGGCACGATCAAGCACTTCGCCTGCAACAGCCAGGAGTATAAGCGGAATATGGTGGAGGCGGTGATTTCCGAGCGTGCGCTCAGAGAGCTGTACTTAAAGTGTTTCGAGATCGCGGTGACAGAGGGCGGCGCATACTCCATCATGACCTCCTACAATCCGATCAACGGTTTCTGGTCTGCCAGCAACTACGATATGCTGACCACGATCCTGCGGGGCGAGTGGAAGTATGACGGTATTGTGATGACTGACTGGTGGGCTAAGGGCAATGACGAGAATATGACCGGAACGGTGGAGAATGTGGCGGCCATGGTGCGCGCGCAGAACGATCTGTTCATGGTAACGGCGGATTCCTCGAAGAACACGCAGAATGACAATTCCGCGGAAAGTCTGGAGAAGGGAACCGTTGCCAGAAGCGAATATGTGCGCAGTGCAGCCAATATCTGCCGGTATCTGCTGCGGACGCCCGCTTACCAGCGTATGATGGGCAGGGAGAGCGAACTTGACAGGCAGCTGGCGGCCATCGCGGCACAGGAGACGGAGACCTTCGGCGAGCTGGTGCGTCTTGCCGTTCCGGAGAAGGAGGCGCTTCTGCCTGTAGAGCAGATTCCGACAGCCAAGGGCAGCAGCATCAACTTCGAGCTGAATTTCAGCGAGAGAGGTGTTTATAAGCTGGATCTTGTCTGCAGGATCGTGGGACAGGGAAGTCTGGCGCAGGTGCCGCTCACCGTTTCACAGGATAAGCAGATCGTGAAGACGATCTCCCTCACCGGCGAGGACAAGGAGTGGCGGACCGAGACCGTGATGCTGCATCCTTCCTTCCACAATACGACCTTCCTGAAATTATTCTTCGGACAGGGCGGAATGGAGATCAAAGAGGCACGCCTTACGCTGGAGGAATCCTGGGAAGAGAAGTTTCAGGCCATGAAAAAGGTGCACGCAGAAGAGCAGGAAGACAAGTAAGAATACAGCAGAAAACTGCCACGGAAAATAACCGTGGCAGTTTTTTTTTTTTGACTTTTTCAGGAAACCGGCAGATCCTCCTTCTTCTCCGCGTACAGGTTCCGGTACTGGGAAGGCGTCATCTGATGCCGTTTCTTGAAGGCACGCATGAAGTTCTCCGGATTTTCGTAGCCGATCATCTTGCTGATCTGGTTGACTGTCAGCGAGGAACTCTTTAAGAGCAGGTCGGCTTTCTGGAAACGGATCTGTTTAAGCAGCTGGGAAAAGGTGCAGCCGAAGAGTTTCTTGATATAGCGTGAGCAGTAGGGAACGGTATAGTGCAGATGAGCGGCCAGTTTCTCCAAAGTGATGGTGGAGTAGTTCTCCTGTACGTAAAGCAGGATTTCATGGTCGCTGCTGCCAAGAGGAACGGTCTGTGTGGCTGCCTGCCACTGTTTGGAGAGGCGCAGCAGCAGCACCATCAGCATACCGGTCAGGATACGGTCCGTATAGTTGTCCGGGGAGAGCATCTCGCCGAACATATGAAAGATCTGCTCCCGGATCTCTTCGTTATCCCCGGTACGGAAGAGCAGATACTGCTCACTGTTTTCATTATAGATGCTGCCCAGCAGGAAGCGGCTGAGCATGTCCTGCCCCTTGAGAAGCCCGGTACAGATTTCCGTGAAGGCGGACAGGCGTACCAGAATCCGGATACTGTCGCATTCGGAAGAGGCGCTCTGCATGTGCCTGGCCGCAGGCGGAAGGATACAGAAATCCCCTGCAGTGAAGGTCTGTACGGTCTGGTTGATCACATGGACGCTGCTGCCGGAAAGGACATAGATGATCTCGAAATAGGTATGGGTATGCTCCGGAATCTCAATCGTGAAAGGCTTGAACAGGACTACGGTCCTCTCCACATCGGTGGGGATGTCATAGACGTCATAGATGACATTCAGGATATGGTTCCAGGTAAGCAGCGGAATTCCGTGAGAATCGTAATCCACCGGCATTTTTGACAACAACGTGAAGAAATCGCCAAAATCTGAGTGGGGGGGGGTAAAATGGCGCAGTCGCGAATTCATTGTTTTTTCTTTGCTGGATTCTTTGTAAAGATAATCGTAAATATGCGCTCTGTCCATGGCTGCTCCCATGCCTCCCTGCTTCTGTTTTTTATGCTGCGGTCAATTCGCCCATCTCATTTTATATGGTAAAAAGGAGGGCGCACTATAGATAAATTATCTTTTTTATATGTATTTTTTGACCAGTCTGTTTAAAAATGACAGCATTTGATCCTGTGGAAAAATGGATAAACAGTGAATTTACAGGGGGTTTTTGCGCAAATAGTGAGAAGGTGGCGTAAATGGCACAAATTATACAAGTTGACGAAAAAAGTTAAGAAATGATAGTCGAAATAGACAAGTAATACAACTGTAAAACGTTTGAGTTGTTGTTATAATTATTCGTGTGCACACGGAAATGTGTAAAAATCTTACAAAAAAAGAATAAAGATTCAGGGGGTAAGAGTATGGTTGCTAAAGGCAAGGGAGGGGCCAATAAGAAAGAGAAGATTTCCTTGGCTCTGATATGGAAACAGAGGTATTTGCTGATGATGTCACTGCCGTTTGTTATATGGATCATCATCTTCAAGTACATTCCGCTCTGGGGATGGACGATGGCGTTTCAGGAGGTAAAACCGGCGACGTTTGCGCTGCCGATCTGGGAACGGCCATTTGCCGGTTTTGCGAATTTCACGAAGGCTTTCGAGGACAGACTGTTCAAGCAGACAATGATCAACACACTTGGTATCAGTATCTTACAGATTGCTGTAGGTACGATCGTTGCGATCCTTTTTGCAGTACTGCTTAACGAGTTGATGTTCACGAAATTCAAGAAAGTAACGCAGACCATTTCCTATCTGCCGCACTTTGTATCCTGGGTTATCATCGCCAGCATCGCGAAGAACATCTTCAACGACGGCGGCGTTGTCGATTCCCTGGTTGGCGCCAATCTGCATTTGATGAGTACCAATTCTCCTTTGATCTGGATGGTCATCGTCATTATTGACTGCTGGAAAGAGATGGGATGGAATGCCATCATCTATCTGTCTTCCATGGCAGGTATCGATCCGGGCCTGTATGAAGCGGCACAGATCGACGGTGCGAACCGCTTCCAGAGAATGTGGCATATCACTCTGCCGGGTATCCGGCCGACGATCATCGTTCTGCTGATCATGAGCATCGGCGGCGCGCTCAATGTAGGTATGGAGAGACAGATGCTCCTCAGTAATGCCTTGGTACAGGATCATACGATGGTTCTTTCCTGGTTCTCCTATACAAGAGGTATTAAGAGCAGCGATTACGGTCTTGGTACTGCGCTTGGCGTATTCCAGTCCGTAGTAGGCGTTACGCTTCTGATGATCGCGAATAAGATCGCCAGTCTGGTCGGCGAAGACAAATTGGTATAGAGTGAGGTGGCGAGATGAAAAATTTACATAAAACATGGTTCGACTATTTTCTTCTGTTGTTTTTTGCGATCATCCTGGTCGTGACGTTGTATCCGTTTATGAATGTGCTTGCGATCTCCTTGAACGACGCTACGGATACGATCAAGAATATTAACTTTATCATTCCGCGTCATTTTACGCTGGCCAACTACAAATATGTATTTAAGGAAGGCGGAATCGTACAGCCGTTGTTTATCTCCATCGCCAAAACCGTGATCGGAACACTGGCGGGCGTGATTTGTACGGCGATGCTGGCTTATACTTTAAGCCGCCGGGATTTCGTATTCCACAGGTTCTTCACACTGCTTTTCGTCATCACCATGTATGTAGGCGGCGGTATGATCCCGGAATATCTGTTGATCGTTCGGACACTGCATCTGGGTGATAACTTCCTGGTTTACATCATTCCGGGTCTGATCTGGGTCTACAATATGATCCTTGTCCGTTCCTTTATCGACGGACTGCCGGGCGCCCTGCAGGAAGCGGCGAAGCTGGACGGCGCCAACGACTTCCAGATCTGGTATAAGGTCGTTATGCCGCTGTGTACGCCGGTTATCGCGACCATCGCTCTGTATTATGCGGTAGGACAGTGGAATTCCTTCATGGATACATATCTGTATGCGAAGAAGCTGCCCACCCTGCAGTATAAACTGTACGAGATCATGTCTCAGGCGACGATGCAGCTGGATACACATACCACCACCAATGCCACACAGGCAGTAACGCCGATGGCGATCCGTATGGCGGTAACGGTAGTGGCGACAGTGCCGATTATCATCGTATATCCTTTCGTGCAGAAGTATTTCGTAGGCGGTATGACACTTGGTTCGGTAAAAGACTAAAGTTACAGTTTTACTATATATGAATTGATTTAGTTTTACATAGATCAAGGAAAGAAAAAAGGAGGACTTAAACATGAAAAGGAAGAAGATTTTAGCCCTGCTTGCAGTGGGAGCATTGCTGGCAGGTACGCTGACCGGCTGTGGCGGCGGTGACGCGGCATCCGGAGATGCGGGAAGCACAGGAGACTCCCAGGGAGCAGCAGAAGGTGACGGCGCACAGGCAGACAGTGGAGACGACACTTCGCCGATTACCTTTGAGTATTACAATGCGGACGGTAAGAACGGTAACTGGAGTGAGACGCCGGTTGGTGCGGCGATCACGGAGGCTACCGGTGTGACGTTGGAGATTACCTATCCGGTATCCAGCACCGGTGATGCCAGCGAGGACGTGGCATTGATGATCGCCAATGACGACTATCCGGATATGATCTATTCCAAAGCATCCGTAACGAACCTTTATGAAGCAGGTGCGCTGATCGATATGACGGATCTGATCGAGCAGTACGGTCCCAACATCAAGAAGATGTATGGAGACGAGTTTGAGAAGCTGAAATGGGGCGCTGACGATCCCGGTATCTACCAGCTGTCCTATGCGGGCGTGCGGGGTAAGATCTTCAGCACAGGCGGAACCTGTCAGATCCAGTATGCAGTGCTGGCAGAGAATGACTATAAATATCCTACGACACTGGCAGAGTATGAAGATATGATCAAATCCTACCTGGCAGCGCATCCGACCACCGAGGACGGTCTGGAGACCATCGGTATCTCCATGAGCGCATCCGACTGGCACTGGATGATCACCCTTGGCAACCCGGCAGGCTTTATCGCAGATGCGGCTCCGGATAACGGACAGTGGCTGATCGACGAGAATTATAACTGTACTTACAAGCATTCCAGCGACGACGAGAAGGAATATTTCAGATGGCTGAGCCGTATGTATGACGAAGGCATTCTGGATCAGAACTTTGCGACACAGACAGACGACGACTATATCGCGAAGCTCTCCAGCGGCCGCGTCGTTGCGATCACGGATGCAAACTGGCATTATATGCAGGCAAATGCTACTCTGAATGCAGATGGCAAGCAGGATAAGACATACTGTGGTCTGCCGGTTGTTATGGATCCAAACGATAAGGCTCCCACACTGATGTATCAGGGTCTGCAGGTTGGATATGGCCTTGCCATCACCAAGAGCTGTGAAGATCCCGTGCGTGCGATCAAGTTCTTGGATTACCTGTGCTCTGATGAAGGCGCAGTCCTTTACAGATGGGGTGTTGAAGGGGAACATTACCAGGTAGATGAGAACGGCATGAGATATCGTACCGAGGAAGAGATCGCGAAGTCGAAGTCGGATCCTGACTACAGCAAGAATACGGGTATCGGTAATTATACCGGATTCCCGATCTACGGCGACGGCGTGCAGGATGAGACCGGCAATTATTATACACCGACCAGCAGAGAATCCGTGATCGCGGAGTATACTGAAGTAGAGAAGGCGGCCTGCGAGGGAATGGGAGTAGAGATGCTGACAGATATCTTCCCGCAGCCCGAGGAATTTGAGACACCGGTATACTCTCCTCTGTGGGCGTATGCGATCCCGCAGGAGTTGAGCAATAATGTCTCCATTCTGGATGAGATCGCGTTCCCGGCACTTGTTAAATGTGTAACGGAGCCTGAGTCCTCCTTTGACGCTAACTGGGATGCGATGATCGCTGAGCTGGAGGCGAACGGCCTTGAAGAGACCAATGCGATGATGACAGAATTCCTGGCAACCAAGGTACAGTAAGCGGCATATTAAGAACTTATTTGTCAGATGGTATGGTCTTGAAGAAATAATATACAGGCTGTTATAATAAAGACGCATACACGTATGGGAAAGGCTGATATTGAATGAATATCAGCCTTTTCCGGTGAAAAAGTCATTCCATGAGAGGAAGACCGAAGTTTATGAAGAATGAAGCATTTCGGCAGGTTCATCAATACAGCAATCCGGCTCCGGTACTGATATTTCGGCATACGAAAGGGAGGAACACGGGCGTGGATGCCCACTGGCATAACGATCTGGAGATCAATTTTGTGTCAAAAGGACAGGTACGGTTCTATGTGGGCGGACAGAAAAAAGACCGTTCCGTGGGCGGCGTCTGTCTTGTAAGCAGCGGGGAAGTGCATTCCGCTGATCCTGTGTTCGAGGAGATGGAGGATAACACGGCAGGGATCACGCTGGTGATCCAACATGATTTCCTGACCAGTGTGATTCCAAACTATGACAGGATCACATTTACGGATCCGCTGAAAAAGGAAGAAGAGAAGATTGCGGCATATCTGGCCAGAATCGAGGAGTTGTATGAAGGACAGAAGGACGTCAGTGTGAGCGTCAGGATCCTGGGGCTGGTGTGCCAGATCTTATCTGTGCTGCTGGAGGAGTGTGCCATAGAAAAGGACAGTGTGGACGTCAACTACTGGAAGGATTCGGAGCGGCAAAAGGTTATTCTGGACTATATTCATTTAAATTATGACCAGCCGCTGCGGCAGGGGGAGCTGGCGGAGAAATTCCACTTTTCCAGAGAATATTTCTGCCGTTTCTTTAAGCGCTATACCGGGCAGACTTTCAAGGAATATCTGACCGGATACCGCCTGACCCACGCGGAGCAGATGCTTCGCAGTTCCGGCAGTTCTATCGTGGAGATTGCCCATTGTAACGGGTTTCCGGATGAACAGTCATTTATCAGGGCCTTTAAGAATCAGTACAAGGAATCCCCGGGGAAATACCGTAAGGCATGGATTGAGAGATGAGATAAAACTGGTTAAATAATGCCTATAAAGTGGATAATTTGTCACTGGTGTATGGCAGATACTTCCTATTAACTATAAATGAGCAAATTTAAAAAACTGCACAATGCACCTATGCAACTAAAGCCAGGACTTCCTCAAAAAGAACGTGCCTTGCTCCACACTGGTAAATGAAACGGAGCCGTTCTTCTTGGATATGGCTATAAATATAAGCATAGCCGTCTTCAAAGGACATGGCTTCACCGCATCCAGTACAGGCAACCAAGTGGGACAGCGACATCAGCAGCCAATACCTCCTGATCCCTTTCGAGGAACGAACCTGGTACCTGTCAAATGCCAGTTTGTCCTTGGACTGGCGGAAGAACACCTCTATTGGCCACCGTTCCACATATCTGTCCAGGATCTCACGGGTGCTCAAGGAA
>CAJTPO010000005.1 GCA_910578115.1 uncultured Lachnospiraceae bacterium
GCCGCCACGCTCATAGCCGCGAGGGCAAGGGCTTCCCCCGACGTAGAACACGCTCCGAACAGCCCGAACATCGGTATCCCCAGCTCCTCAAAAAAAACATCCGACATATTCTCGTCATAATGCTGTCCGCTGTGTATAATACACTGCTCATACCCTTCCCGCTCCAATTCGTGATACAAGGGCGCCAGCTTTATAAATTGTGGTCTGTTCCCTACGATATGTGTTATCATTCTTTCCTCCATGCCTGAGCAATTTATTCAACCTTCTCCATCCGTCTTTCCGTCATTACGTGCCGCATTTTCGCCTTCAGCTCCGGTACCATTTCGCTGTGGCATTTCTATATATGTCACCACCGGTTTCATTACTGCTGCCATACTGACATGTTCCTTCGCGTACTCCCTGATTCTGTCGGCCAGTTCTTTCTTGTCGGCCACTATGTGCCTGATCCGCCTGTACAATGCCGCAATCTCTTCCATATTCACCGTACTCCCGTCATTGGGAAATACTTTCGCAAAAGGATAGTCCTCCGGCAGGACATCAATCTCGCATCCCGTGATCAGCGGCATTCCCTTGGCAAGGCATTCTCGGGATTTGAGCGCTCCCAGCTTACCGTAAAATCCCGCCTTGTACATCCCGAAGGATACCAGTGCCAGATCACTGTCATCATACAGCTCGTCCAGTTCTTTCCCCGACATCGTGGGATAGAACTGGACGTATTCCTCCAGATGATATTTTTCCACCAGTTCCTGATACATCGGCTTCTCCGGCCCGTCACCCACCAGCCGCAGCCTGATCTTCAATTCCGGCGTCTGTCCTCCGTCATAATATTCCCGCATTCCCTCTATAATACGCTCATATCCGTGATGCCGCTGCATAAATGCCACACCGATCATATTGATCTGTCCGTCCTGAAACGCACCCGCAATCTGCGGAACACTGTCCACATTGATCCCGTTAGCCGAACGGATCGTCGGAATCCCGAATATTTCTTTATCGTCCGTATATGTCACAAATCTGTCCACGTATTTCTTAAGCCGTGGACGGTAAAGAAGCTCCTTTAAATAGAAAGGCCATGCGTTCCACTTCCCGAAATCATCTTTATCATAAGGATAGGTAAATAATTCGATCAGGATCCGGCAGTTCGGATACCGTTCTTTCACCTGTTTCCAGAAATGCAGATACTCCCTGTCCGCAACCGTGCGCCTGACATAGAGAAAATCCGGATCGTCCATCTGCTCAAGCGCCGCCTTATAATCCCGGGTTATCGAAGCAACAGGAAACAGTCCAAGCACCCTCCACGCCAGTGAGCGGACCGGTGTTTCGACTGCGATCTCCTGCATCTCATAAAATTTGCCCAGTTCCTCCATCTGCATGTCAATTTTCTTACTGACTCCAATAGACTGGCGGCCCTGAAAATGGATATAATACCCTTTTTTCATAATAACATACTCCCTTTTTCATTGCAAACACAACGTAATCCGGACAGCTTCTCTTTCAGGTTCCGCAGGAAATCAGTATGATCGATTGCAAAATTACCGGTCACCGTCTGTCCCTCGGCAACATTCTTCGTCACCACGCTTCCAAGACTCACGCGCGCATGATCTCCGATCCGGATCCGGTTGGATACGGTCGCATTCACCCCAATCCAGGCATCCGTGCCGATACAGACATTGCCGGCTATAACGGCCCCCTCGGCAACCAGCGTCCTCTCTCCGATAACACTGCCGTGTCCGATCTGCACCAAAGCGTCGATTTTCACATCGTCCCCGATATAAGTCGTATCCGTAGGCAAAATCCCCTTTGCAATATGCGCCAGCGAAAAGATTTCCACCCGGTCACCGATCACCACCCGTCCCAGGTCTTCCATCCCCAGCAGGGAATTCTCCCTGGTTCTCGCAAAAGTAAATGCCTTGCCACCCAGCACCGCTCCGCCTCGTATCACACAGTCATTTCCAATCTTTACATGATCGTATACAATGACATTGTCTTCTATGACAACCCTGTCGCCTATTTCAACATTATTTCCCGCGATACTCGCCCTTTCACTGATCACACAGTCCGAACCGATCCGGTTGCCGGCTGCCGGCAGACAGTACTGCGCATTTCCGCTCAGCCCGTTATGAATGATCTGAAAGCTCTCCCTGGGCGCCTCCGTTACAAATACACCCGTGATCCCCTGCGGCAGCCGGTCCACAAGTTCCCCGCTGCACAGGACACAGCTTGCATACGGACTCATACGGTCCAAAAATCTGGCATTGCCCATAAACGTCAGAAACGGCACTTCCAGCCTGCCCGTACAGTACTCCAGCGTCTGAAATTCTCCGTCCCTGACCAGCCTGCCGTCCATCCCCTTCGTCACTTCGGATAAATACATCCCCTCTACCTGTCCTCTCTCTTTGTTTCCGTCCCGGCAACTCTGTCTTCCAGCTCCCGCACCTTTTTATCCAGAATACTCATCTCCTGCGTCAGTGTCCTGATCTTACGGTTCTGCCGGGAAGCGATGGAAGTCAGGGACAAAAGGATCATGATGACAAATCCGATGGCAAAGATAAACAGGCCGTTCATGTTGCTCTGGATGCCGAATATATGAATGATGGATACCAGCAGTTCCGGTACGATCACCAGAATACCCATAACCACCCCCGCCAGAATCCAGAGCAGTGTATATTTTAAGTTCAGTGCTTTCTGCTTTAAGAAATAGAGAATAATGATAAAATAACATATTACGGCACTGATCAATGTAATTCTAAGTGTAGCAGGTATCATACTTGCACCCCCATATCCATTTAGACACAAACATGGTCATCTTTTCTTTCTGCCGGCTCTCCGTACCCCATAGCTCATACGGCAGATCAGGATCGCCAGCGTCACTTTCAACATATAATAGATGGATTTCTTAAAGGTGATGGAACTTGTGCCGCCTTCCCTGGCCCGCATCCGCACCGGTACTTCTTTCACCCTGCCAAGATGCATGATCGCAGATACGATCGCCTCCGGTTCCGGATAATCCATGGGATAGTCCTTACTGTAAATCTCTATGAACATCCTGTTCACCGCCCGGTACCCGCTGGTCACATCCATGATCCGCCTGCCCGTTGTCAACAGGATAAGGAAACTTAAGATATTAATGCCTACCCTGCGGCTGAAAGAAGACTGAAATCCTTCCTTTTCCAGAAAACGGGAACCGATCACAACATCCGCCTCATGATCGAGAATGGGTGCTATCATCTTATCCAGAAAGGCGATATCATGCTGCCCGTCCCCATCCATCTGCACGGCAATATCATAATCATGTTTGCGGGCATAAATATATCCCGCCTGCACCGCTCCTCCGATTCCCATATTGATCGTCAGATCCAGATAATGAAAGTTTTCTCTGCGGCACAGCCGCAGTGTTTCATCCGTAGACCCGTCATTTACGACCAGATAGTCATACTGCGGAGCCTGCTCCATCATATGCTTTACCACGCGCACGATATTTTCGGCCTCATTATAAGCCGGTATGATGATCAAAATCTTTTCCTTCCGTTCCATTTCCATTCCCTTTACGCTTTGGCTTTCCCTGCCCGTATCAGATATTTTGCCAACAGAGCAGATAATCGGCAGTTCCACAGTTCCCGCAGCAGCACATAATAAGCCGCATAAAAAATCCCGAAATTATATACCAGATAACGCTGCTGTCCAAAAAACACCATGGAAATGATCCCGATCATCACCAGATTACTTCCCAGCACAAGCGCCATAAATTCTGCACACCGGTTTGCCGCCTTCCTGTCCGCATAGCCCCATATCATCAGCGCCAGTGCCGACAGATAAAGGAACAGCGTCACGAGATGGCACAGAAGATAGATCGGTTTGATCTGAAAGAAGACCGTACAGATAAATGCCTGCGGCAGCATCATCAGAGTATGATACACAAACCTGCCAAAATGTGCCTTAAGCAGTTCCATACCGATGGTCTGTAAGCTGTTGTTCCAGACTGCATTAAAGTTGTCCGACTCGTATATCTCGGGCCAGTTTTCCTGAAAATAAACACCGCCCGTGGCCACCGCGGTCTTCCCCACGCTCCCTATGCCGCCCACGATGTCTCTCCACATCCACAGCCCCTTCTGCGCATACGCATATCGCTGCCGTTCCTGGTCCACGGCCGCATACAGCGTATCATAAAGCCCGCTTATCATCTGATCCTCAAACAGCTCCTGGTCTTCCTCCTCCGCTTCATACATCCCTCTGGAAAAGAGAAGCGACGTATACTGGCTGGTAAGGATCGGCCGTCCCAGCGAAGTCATCTTTTCCTGCTGCTCCCGGATGGCCTGCTCGATCTCCTGCCCTGCTCTCTCCTCTCCGTCTCCCCCCAGCCGAAACTCCTCATAATATTCCGGCTCCTGCACCTTCATGATAAACATATTGACTTTCATATTATCAGTGATCAGCCTGTAGTATCCATTGGCCGTCACAGCTACCAGTCCTATACCCGCCAGGCTGATCAGCATACAGCCGATGACTCCCGCCAAAAATCCCAGTGTTTTTCTCAAGACCCCTGCAAGCCTGGTACTCTCCCGCCGGCCTTGACCGCTTCTGTGCCAGGTCAGAAAGAGAAACAAAATCCCGCATACCCCAAAGAGGATCTGCAGCTGGGAACGGAGCATGGCCAGAAAAAACACCATCATAAAAGAGCCCGCAAGAAATCCGTAGCTTTTTCTCCAGACCGCACGTAGAAATAAGATCGTGAGCAGATAGAAAAAAGCGTACGCCAGGCCCTCCGTCAGTATCGTCTGCGTGATCATGGCCGTCGGCATTTCTGTCGTAAAGGAAAGCAGCGACAGGAAAAAGAGCAGATACCCCTCCCAATACCGCAGCCCGAAATGTCCCCTGATCTCCCTGACAAACAGAAGAATACAGACGCCTGCAAACACCGCCTGCTCGACAATCACCACCTGCAGATACCGCTCACTGCCGAACAGATACTGATTCAGCAACAGAAAAAGCGGGTAAACCGGCATGACACCTTCAAAGCGCTCCACCCGCATATAGGATCCGCTGTCATCAAACAGCACGGGAACATCCGATCCAACAAACAGAAATACAAAAAGCGCAAGCATAGCCAGGGATACGTAAAACAGCGTATCCGTCTGGCGTCTGTTAAGTTGTGGCATATGCATTCTACTGCCCATACCGTAATTTCCTCCGCATTCACTGCAACATAATCAGAACAAATTTATAGTAAACTTACATCATGCTTAACCTGCCGTCGGGCGGGCCGCATGGCCATCCATACTGTGAAAGTCGAAGACTTTCATAGTTAACGACATTAAAAATTTCGTTTTCAGCCTTGCAGGAGCTGCCGTGTATGGCTCCTGCAAGAGACGGAAACAGAAATTTGTTATGTCGTTTACTATAGTATAACCTGCGATAATTATCAACCCTTTTCCCTGATCCGTGTTTCCATCCTGTAACAGTTCAGCCTTCGGCTTCTCTGTTACGGAATCTGCCCATACTTTCTCCTGCAATGATCCCGGATTCCTCTGCCGGTCGCCCATACAAGCCTGCTCTTTCCATGAAGCAGCCACAGAATGCAGCACGCCGTTCTGTTGACGGCATAGTAAAGCAGAAAAAGCGGATACCGTGCCCCCAGATGCATACGATTACATAAGAGCCAGTTGCGCGCTATATAGTATGCGCACAGCGGACTGTCCGCTCCTTTGGAGCTGGCTCCCACCTTATGATACAGTCGCGCCGCCGGACAATAGTAGAGCGCAATTCCCATTTCCCGAAGCCTGAAACTGTACTCGGTATCTTCATAGTACAGAAAGAATCTTTCATCAAGCCCTCCTGTCCGCTCGATGACGGCCCGGGGAATCATAAGGCAGCAGCCTGTCCCGAATCCAACCTGCTGTTCCTGATCAAACTGTCCTCTGTCTTCCTGATCAAGCCCGATATGCCGCACCTTCCTGACAAACGGCGATACGGCTCCTCCAGCCGACCAGAGAACATTCCTGCGGTCACTGTAGTAAATCTTCGGTACGATCACACTGTCTCTGTGTCTTTCCGCACATGCCATGAGCTGCGCGATCATATCCGCCTCCGCTTCCGTGTCATTGTTGAGGAGCAGCACATGATCCGCCTCCCATTTCACGGCCCTGCGGATTCCCACATTGTTGGCATGGGAAAATCCATAATTATCATCCAGCAGGACAGTCTCTATCCTGTCGTCTCCCCCGTAGCGCTCCTCGATGGCCTGCATGGACCCATCCCGGGAAGCATTATCCACGACAATGATCTTCAACAGACAGTCTGCCTGCTGCCGCAGAAGCGATTCCACGCACGCCGTATTATACCGTAGCCCATTATAATTTACCAAGATCACCGCAATCTTCATCCGTGCACTCACTCCTGCATTACTCTCGAAAGCAATTCAAAATACTGTCTCGTCAACCTTTTTTGATCATATGCGGAAAAATCCACCTCGCTTATCCTGTCCACCGGACTTGACATCACACGAATCCATTCCTGCACATCGTACGGGTCCGACACATAATTGGCCCTGTCCTGCGTCACCTCCGGAATACATGTCCGCTTCGTGGTAATCACCACCGTCCCAAAGAGCATCGCCTCGATGGGCGGCATCCCGAACCCCTCAAATACACTGGGAAAAAGAAAAGCCCTGCTGTACTTGTAGAGTGCGTTCCGCTCCGCATTATCCACAAATCCCGTCAGGGTCACTTCCCCCGTCAGCCCCCTGTCCTCGATCTGCCTTTCAAGCTTCACCCGGCTCTCTCCATTCACCCCCGAGATCAACAGCCTGCACGGCAGATCGATCTGTTTTACTTTGATCTCCCTCATCACTTCAATCAGCGTATCCAGATTCTTATGCGGAATCAGCTGCGCTACCGTGTAATAGTACTCTTTATTGCCAATTTGATATTTCTCTTCCAGTTCCGGCAGAGCGGCCGCTTCCTCCGCATCCACCGTGATCGGATTATAAATGGTCGTGATCCTGTCCGGCTTCACAGGGTACCGGCTCATAATATCTTCCCGCACCCAATCGGATATGGCCACGATATGCCTGGAAAAGTGGACATCCAGCCACCAGCACAACCGGGAATAGGCAATTTCATGAAACGGATGATACTCCGGATAATGAGCTGCCTGCAGATCGTGGATCACATTCACATAAGCGATGCCGCCGTTGAAAAGAGGCCTGCAGTAGACCGGAATGAAGCATTTCCGGATATGATGCCTGCGCAGCAGTCTGTTCTGACAAAAAAACTGCCACAGGATACGTCCTGCGATATTGGCAGATTCCACGTCGGCCACAAGCAGCGAGATCCGCTCATCTTCCGCATAGTGTGCCAGAGACGCCTTATTGTCCTTCGAAACCAGCAGGATAAAATGAAACTCCTCTTCCAGTTTCAGGAACCCATCCAGTAAATTTCTGATATAAAATTCCGTCCCGCCCACTTGTTTCGGCCTCAGCCATAACAGGTCAATCGCAATCTCCATAACCGCACCTCATATCTGCACCCGCCATATCGTCCCGGTCAATTCCCGAATACCTCTTCCTTCCGCTTTCGGACCACTTTTCCATCCCCCACCTCATAGATCATATCCACATTGCGGATCGTGGTCAGCCTGTGGGCAATGATAATCATCGTCTTCGTGCCCTGCAGATTCTCCACAGCCTCCATCACAGCCGACTCCGTATCATTGTCCAGGGCGGATGTCGCCTCGTCCAGCACCAGGATCTGCGGATCATGATAGAGCGCCCGTGCAATACCGATCCGCTGCCGCTGTCCACCCGACAGTCTTACGCCCCTGTCCCCGACGATGGTATCCAGGCCGTGCGGAAGACTGTGGACAAACTCTGCCAGCTGTGCTTTCTCCATTGCCTGTACCACTGCCTTCTCATCGATCTGCGAAGCCCTGATACCAAAAGCAATATTATTGCGGATCGTGTCGTCCGACAGATAGATCACCTGCGGAATGTAGCCGATCTGTGCGTGAAAGGTCTTGGGCTTTTCATGTACATTGATGTGGTCTGCCATGACCACACCCTTCTGTGGGGTCAGCAGTCCCAGTATAATATCCACCATAGTCGTCTTGCCCGCACCGGAAGCTCCGATGAATGCTGCCGTCTCACCTTTTCGTATGGACAGACTGGCATCTTCGATTACCGGTTCCTCCGTGTCCGGGTAGCAGTACGTCACATTCTGCACCTCGATGCTCCCCTGCAGATCCCATTCCTCTCTGACCTCACTGTCCTGTTTTCCGATGTAATCTTCAATCTCCACCAGATCATGGTAGATCAGATCCACAGACGGCAGCGCATACAGCATATTTGTCGCATGCTCATTGATGCGGCCCACACTGGGCATCAACCGGAATGCCGCCACGGCAAAGACCGTCAGCTGCGGGATGTAGTAGGTCATATCGGCCTCCCCGAACAGCAGCTTGACAATGATCCCCACCAAAAGCCCGGAGATCGCCACCGCCTCCACCGCATACTTGGGCAGGATGGAAATGGTTCTCGCAATCCTGAGCCCTCTGGCAAACCTGGCATAGTATCTGCGGTACTCCTCCGTAAAAAATTCTTCTCTCTCCAGGATCTTGATCTCCTTGATACCGCCAAGCGCCTGGTTCATCCACTGAAAGATCTTACCCTGATATCCCTGATTGTCCTGTCCCAGCTTACGGCTGTATCTCCTGGTCAGGTACAGGAATGACCCCACACACACTACCAGCAGTCCCAGCACAGTGAGGGTAATGGATTTACTGACGAACAGCAGATAGACTACCAGCACGAAACATACCGCCAGTTCTGCCACCAGCTCCAGAGAATACAGAATCACCTGCATGAACTTTGCCGTATCCTCCTGCAGACTCCGCTGCAATGTGGCGATATTCTTATTCAGGTGAAACGTATACGGCTCTTTCATATACGTATTCAAAAGCCTCGTAGACAGCTTCATCTGTGTATTGTAGGAAAATCTGTAAATATAACTTTTTTCAATGATCAGATATACATTCTTGACAATATAGATAATGATGATAAGCGCTGACAGGGCCGCCAGAAAACTCTTGGCCGACTGAAAATGAAAAGACTCATACAGCAGTCTCAGATACCACTTTCTCTGAATCTCCTGCGGCTCTGTGATAATATTGATAAAAGGCATGAAGATCGTTACACCCAAAAGCTCCAGAAAACTTCCGATCACCACTGCGGCAAGCAGCGCTCCGATCTTCCATTTATCCCTCTGGTCAAAAATATACACTAACCTGGTGAGTATTCCCACTTTTCTGTCCTTCTTCATCTTTACCTCCATGCCGAAGCAGTTCTTTTGCGAAGGCCGCGCATCCCGTCTCTTCTGTTCAGTATACGATCTGTTCCCAGCGCATCTCTTCCACCGTATCTTTAAACTTCACTGTCACATTCATTACCCCATGCTCATGTATGGAACGTATCACATAGGCCTCCCCGCCATCTCTCATGACCTGCACATCCTCTTCCCTCTCCGTGTCGTCCTTCCCCGTCACATGAATTTCTATATCGATATCCATGTCGCGGTCCGGCGCATTCGTCACAGGGCGAAAAAGATAGATCACATACTCTTCACACTGCTCTTTCGACATCTCCGGCATAAAGCGCTCATAGTCCTGTGAAGGAACAAACTGCAGCCCGAATATTTCTTCCGGCAGGCTTTCAAGCTTCTCTTCATAACTGTCATAAAAGCAGTCCCCGTAAGTGTCCTCTCCCGTTTCCTGCGCCTTAAGAAAACTGCCGAGAAACTGCGAGTAGACTTCCGCCCCGTCCCTGTTCATATGCCCCATATCAAACCAATAGCGGCCCTGTCCCAGATCCAGATACTCTCTCCTGCAGAGATTAAAGTCATAATAGGGCACTCCATAGCTCTCTGCCAGTTCCCTGACCTGCCTGATATAATTATCATACCCGCCCTTATGCACCAGCTCAAAATCAGACGTCGGCGAACTGATCCACGTCAATTCGATATCACGCTCCCGGCAATAGGCCACAATCTTCTCAAGATACTCCATGGATTCCAGCGTCATCGGGTTCTCCTCGATCCCGGTCTCCCTGTAACCGGCATAAAAATTGCCGTGCTCAAGCGTCCCATAATAGATCCTGAACCCCTTGCCGCCGCGTTTCCTTACGGTCTCCCCCTCCGGCGTCGTATAAGTATATTCGTAATTCTTCCACTCCTCAGTCTGCTTCCCCTTCACGGTTCCGGCGACATGCTCCCAGTCAAATAATTTCTCCCGGTAACGCATAAACGGCAGGAAAGTTATATAATAATACTCCGGACCGCTCAGATCAAGCATATAGGCAAGTTTATTTAAGGAAGGCCGCATCTGATCCTGGACAAACCAGCTCTTTGGAATCCACTTATAATCGTGCAGGTTGCCCGGCCCCGCACTCGTGCATTGATAAGCCAGATCCAGATATACTCTGTCAATCTCATTTCTCCCGTCTGCTTCTCTTAACAGAAAATAAGATGTATTCAGCTGCTGCATACTCGTCGCCAGGTTAAAATTATTTTCCATGTTAATACCGTCCAGTACGACAGGATCGATATCACAGAACACATGGGATGATCCCAGATATAACCGGTCAATATTCTCCCTGTTCTCATAAAACTCGTGCATCATGCATCTGGCAAATTCCTGGGTGTCATCAAGATATAAATAGTTCATACCTTCCGTCACCGCGACCACGACAGCGGCAAACAGGACAATTTTCTTAAAATGCGAAATAAATGAACGAACCCACATCATAATTTACCCCATATACTCCGAAAATAATAACTGCCATCATCATGCACGCACACAGACATGTAGAAACGGCCCAGTGCCATCCTTTCATGCTGTCCAGAACATACTTCCGGCGACTGTGCAGCAGATCCACCGCCACCACCACCAGAATCGCCAGCAGCAGGAAACAAAACTCCGCCTGGCCGATCCCACAGGAAAACAACGATCCGTCCCACAACACCGACAGACGAAACTCCGCTGTCATCCCCTTCAAAACGCCCAAAGCCTTTCTTGTGCTTTCTGCACGGAAGAATACAAACGAAAAATCAAACAGTATCACCGTCACCGCCGTCTGCAGTCCCCTGTACACAGCTCCCATCCTCTCCAGTCTGAGCGCCCCGGCAATTTTCTTTCTTACCGGCATAAGCACCTCTCCCGCAATCTGATAGAATCCGTTCAGGCCGCCCCAGATCAGATATTTTATACCGATACCGTGCCAGATGCCGCTGACCAGAAATACGATCATGATATTCCGGTACTTTCTGATCTTTCCCTTACGGCTTCCTCCCAACGGAATATAGACGTAATCCCGCAGCCATCCGGTCAGAGACCTGTGCCACCTGCGCCACAATCCACTGACTGTAGTCGCCAAAAAAGGAGCCTCAAAATTCTCTGTCAGGGAAAATCCCAGGGTCCGTCCCATCCCCAAAGCAAGTGCCGAATACCCCGCAAAATCGCAGTAAAGCTGTATGCCGTACAACAGCATCGCCACGATCGCATATACGCCGCCCAGAGCCTGTCCATACACCGCATCCACAAAGATCGCGATCCGCTCGGCAATCACCAGTTTCAGGAAATATCCCCACAGCATGATGCACAGGCCCCTCTTAACATTCTCCGCCCGAAATGCCGTCCGCTCTTCCTGCCCAAGCTGGCTTAAGAGGGTGGAAGATCTCTCGATCGGGCCGGATGCCACGATCGGAAAAAAGGCCATGAACAGCGCATACCGCAGGAAATTCCGCTCCGCCTTCGCCTCCTTACGGTACACATCCATAAGATAGCCAAAAGCCTGCAGCGCATAGAATGAGATCCCCACCACAAAAACAAAATATTTACAGCAAAATACCGCCCCAAAGAGCAGGACCGCAAAACCTCCGATACAGCCCTTCTTTAACCGAACTTTCGTCCTTTCTTCCAACGGACTCCTGTCAATCCATACCAATCCCAGTGCTCCCAAATAAGCCGCCCCTGTGACCGCCAGCAGCACAAAGCCATATTTCACATTCCAGCTCATATAGAAATAACAGCTGGCCACCAAAAGCCAACTTAACCGGAAGCGCCTGGGCACCACATAATAGGCCAGTACCACCACCGGAAAAAAAATAAGAAAATCAAAAGAAGTGACCGCCATCCCGATTTCCTCCCTCATCGCCTTACTCGAAAAGAGCGCTGCACAGACTCCTGTGGGAATCGTGATCACTGATCTTCCTCGCCGGTACACCGGCCCAGGTAGTGCCGGGTTCCGTAATATCCTTCGTCACCACCGCTCCCGCTCCCACCGCCACATCATCCGCTATGGTGACCGCCCCGATCACCTTGGCTCCGCTTCCAAAATAACAGTTGTTCCCGATCACCGCGGCATCATGACTCCCATTGGCGGCCCCGATCGTCACACCTTCCTGCAGTCTGCAGTTTCTGCCGGCTCTCACATTACCATGCACCACGATCGTGCCATAATGCGGGATCGCCAGCCCTTCCTGAAATACATTCGGGGGAATGGTAAACCCCAGCTTCACACTCAGACGGTGAAATCTGAATTTATGATATTTCCCTGCCAGAAGCAGTGCCAGTCCCTTCCTGCAGTTGATATCATACTCGACCCTGCGCAGCAGGATCTCGAATTTCCATATCTCATCCTTAAACAGACGCGGACGCCTGTCGTTCTTCCTGTTAAGCGCCAGACGGTCCTGTTCCAGATACCGTCGCAGATCTTCTCTGCTCTCTATCATACCTGCACCCCCAAATCAGCATTCCTTCCCTTCCTCTGTTTACAGCCGGTATCTCACCTGTTCCAGATATCTGCCATAGGCCGCATCCTGCACTGCCGCCTCACGATTGGCCGCTTCTCCGACAATTTCATGCTTTGCCAGGGGCATCTTATCCGGCGCCTGCCGCACATACCACTCATATTCCATGTCCATATTGCCGATATCCAGTACCCGATACCCCTGCAGGAACAGCTCCTTTGCCAGGAACTTTGCCGCCACACCCACAGACAGGAGGAACAGTCTGTCCTTTTCATACCGCAGACATACTTCCAGAATCTCTCCCAACGCTCCATAAGCGTCTTTGGGCGGACAGATAATCCGCTCGACAGACCGCGCGCTGTCTAACAGATCATTGCCGACGCCATTGTGCGTCCTTGTTCCCTCCACGATGACAACGTCTCTATTTTCCCATATTTTTCTTATTTTTGCAAACCATCTGTCACAGTTGCTGCGGTCGCTGCCAAAATAATAACAGCGGGACACAAATGTAGAATAATAGATCCTGTCCGGATTACAATATTTCCCATATATTTTCCGGCAAAAAAGCAGATGATCTCTCCAGAACTGCCTGCTGGCCCTGTGGTGATCCGACAGCGTAGTGAAGATATCCGGAATCGTCACCAGCAGATCATCGTAAGGATACGCCAGGATCTCAGCCAGCCCGCTTCCGATCTCCGGCGCGGACTTCTGCAGCATCAGGTCCACCCCTTTGATCATCACGATCTCCCCATCTCCAAAGCGTACCATGCTCTTCTCGGTCCGGAGAAGCTCATCGATGGTCTCATCGATCGAATGGACCCGGATCCGCTCTCGCAAAATCCCCTTTTCATATAAAAAATAGACAATTGCAGCAATAATATCTTTCCATTTCCGTTTCATTTGCACACCATCTTCTCCCGCGCTCCTGCAGCCTGTCCGCCATGATCCGTCCACAGATCACACCGGTTTCAATCCCGCATACTCAAACAGCCGCCGATAAACTTTCTTTTCAAGGCGGATCAGCACCTTATAAATAAATCCAATCATAACACAGGTATACAGCACTGCTGCCAGCGCGCTCCCGATCTCGATCCGAACGCCGACGATACCCGCCGCGGCAGTAAAGATCTTCTTGACTATAAACTCATTTCCACACAGCCACATGGTCTCTTTCCCCACCGCATGTAAATTGCCGATCCCTGCAAATAATTTTGCCAGCACAACCTGGAACAGAATCAGCAGCAGTCCCCTGATGACCGGATAGACAAGCTCTACCCCCGGAATCGTACGGTACAGGGCATCTGCCAGCACATCCTTTTTCATATATACAAGCAGCGTATATCCTGCCAGAAGAACCGTACCGGCCAGCCGTACCACTTTCCCCTGAACGGAGAGATCCCCTCTTTCCTCCTGCAGCTTTTCGCGAAGCAGAAACCCTGCCGTATAATAGATCAGATAGTAAAGCGCCGAATCGATGTTAAAGATCCACGACGGTATGACATCCGGCTTGTTTGGGAGCAGAAATATCGTGATCAAATAAATGACAACGGAAATGACCAGCAGAAAAATGTCCTTTCTGAATATTCTTCTCAGCAGATCAAACAGAATGCTCATAGTAAAGAGGCAGGAAAAAAACCATAAAGAAGAAGCATACATTTGATTTCTGATGCCGAAAACAAACTGTTTACCGTATCCGATATAGACATATATATTCTCATCGGTTGTCAGGATGATCACGATCATGCTGATCAAAACAAAAAACAAATAGGGGAACATGATCTGCCGAAATCTTTTCCTGACAGCCTGCCAGATACTCAAATCTTCCAGATTTCCGGCAAAAATACCGGAAGCAAAGAAAAACAGCGGGACATGATAGAGAAACACGAAATCGTACAGCCCGCCCGTTTCTTTCCCCAAATGCCCGCAAAAGACCGCCGCAATCCCTGACAGCTTCAAAATATCTATCCATTCCACTCTCTGCTTCTTCATCTGTTGTATCTTCTTTCTTCCGTCTTTCGTATCTATCTGCTGCCTGCGGACAGCATTTTCATGACAGCCTCATAGTAATTTTCAAAATTATACTTTTCTACTATCGCCTGATATCCCGCGGCTCCCATCCTCTTAATCCCTTCCCGGTCAGAGAGCAGCCGTTCCAGTTTGTCCTGCAGATCCGTCCGGTCACAGTCTCTGAACCGGTATCCCGTCACGCCGTCCTCCACGTAGCAGGCCGTGCCGTTGGTATCACTGCAGATCACCGGCAGAGAGTAGCTCATGGCCTCCAGCTGGGAGACCGAAGCCATCTCTCTCGTGCTGGGGATCACGTAGAGATCCGCCGCCAGATACTCCTTGTCCATGGAGCTGCGGGGCACATTGGTCTTTACCGTAACGATATCCTCCATATGATGCTGCGCCACATACCGCCTGACCTGCGCACAGTATTCCTTCTGGAAATGGTTCGTAGCCTCTCCCACCAGCGTCAGCCGGATCTTACGATCCCCGGCGTCCTCCTGCTCCGCCGGACGTGCCGCTTCCCCGGCATCACCGCCGTCCGGAGTCTGCTGCAGCAATTTCTCCACCGCCTGCAGCAGCAGCAGATGGTGCTTTCTGATTTCGTATTTACCGATACAGAGGATGTGCACGGTATCCGCCGCAAAATAGCTCCTCTCCGCCGGCCCCCTTCGGGGTTCCACCACAAAAGGGACAAAAAAGTCAGAAGCCTTTATGGACGTTCCCGCCTTCTGCATTCCCATAACAGGTGTCATTCTTAATGCGGGCGACAATCTGCCCACAATGCGATGCGCCGGATCCCGTTTCTCCGGCTCCGACCACAGCGGGTTTTGATTATACAGAATACACGGATATCCCTTTTTCCTGCAAAGCAGGTAAGCTGCCATGGAATAGACCGAGCGCTCCCGCAGGATCACCACGTCAGGAGCGAAGCCGTAGATAAGTTTCTTAAGCTTACGCACCGGCGGAAATCCATGCCGGATCTTAAATACAACGGCTTCCGGATCTTTGCGGTGGATCACCTTCACATACAGGAAGTCCACGATCTCATACAGCTTCGAATATCCCAGTACGACCGGCGTCACATAAGAATAATCCTCTATCGCAGCAGCATAATGGCTGATAAAACACACCTCATGTCCATGTTCTATCAGCCCCTTCATGATATCCATCTGATTGGTATGATAGCGTGGGGCTATATACAGGAATTTCATATAAATTTGTTCTCCTTTAAACTGTACTTGCCGCCCTTTAAGAATTTATGCTTGATCACCCACCATCCGGGTACCCAGATATATTTATGCATTGCCGGTGACGCCGAACCAATCATCCAGCAGTTTCTGTCACACTTCCTCGTACACTCTCTCACTTTCTGCGCCTCTACGGAATTCCACAGTTCTTCCCAGCTTTGCTTTCTCAGATTGCCCATAACCGCTTTCTGCTCCATGCCGTTGCACGGGATCACATCACAGAACGGGTCTATGAAAAAGGCATTCCGGGACATATCGCAGGGCAGAAGTCTTTTGTTGCCGTAGATATAGTTGATCAATCCGTGATTGAAATAGGCGCGGAACCATTTCTTCGGCGACTTACTTCTCAACAGTTCATTGATCAGCTTCTCGAAATTCTGCGCCACCTTATATTTGTCATCGATCCGGTTGTCCGTCTTCCGGAAATAGAAAGAATTATGCAGTGTCGCCGTGGCAAACTCCATCCCCATGTCATTGGCTATATTGTAAAGCGGCACCAGGTCCTCACAGTTCATATCCTGTACGGTCATACCGAATCCGACGTCCGGATGCTTCATCTCCACCAATGTCTTTAATGTCCGATATCCCCTGTTGAATCCATCGGGAATCCCCCTGATCGCATCGTTGGTGGCCTGCAGCCCTTCAATACTGATACGGATGCCCACCTTCGGGAACTCCCTGCACAGGGCAATGATCCTGTCCGTAAAATATCCGTTCGTGGATATGACGATTCTGTCCGATTTCTTATACAGTTCCCGCACGATGTCCGGTATATCCTGTCTGATGAACGGCTCTCCGCCGGTAATATTCGTAAAAGCCATCTCGGGCAGTTTCCGGATATCCTCAAGCGTGATCTCCTCGTCGGGCCTGGTGGGGTCCTTAAAGCAATCACACATATTGCAACGGGCATTGCACCGGTAAGTCACGATCACAGTGCCATATAAGGTTCTTTTTGCCATGGTCAGTACTCCTTATCAAGTTTTGTAAAGCCGTCACAGGCATCTCTATCTGTATATATTCTTCACTATTTTAGCACAATATTCCGCCACTGTGTCAAAATTTATATTTTTACAGTTGCGGCTGTACTCCTCACACAGCGTCTCGTCCTCCCACAATTCCCTGATATGTTCTGTCAGATCCTGCACATCCCCGCCTCGAAACAGCTCCCCGGTCCTGCCTGCCTCTACCAGTTCCGGCGCTCCACCCAGGTCCGAAGCCAGTACCGGTGTGCCGTATGTCTGCGATTCCATGACGGAAAAGGGACAGTTTTCGTACCATTCGGAAGGATAGACACTGAATCTGGCCCCCGCGATCAGGTCACGCAGCGCCTCTCCCGTCACAAAGCCCAGGTTCTTTACATTAGGTACGCGATCCACTTCCTCCGTCAAAGGCCCTGTCCCTGCAAAGACAAACGGAATCTCCTGCAGTGCGCGGCATGCTTCCAGCAGGGTTCTCGTACCCTTTTCCTCAGAAAACCGCCCAAAGTACAATACGTAGTCCCCCCTGCTTCCCCGTCCGGGAGCTTCCATGCGTTCGGTATCCATAAAATTATGCATCACCATCGTCCTGTCTGCCAGCAGCGGATCCGAATCCAGCTGTTTCTTCATAAACTCGCTGGGGCACACGATCACATCCACCATCCCATATGTCCTGCGCAGGGCATAATATTTTGCCTCGATGGTTCCCAGAATACTCTTAATCCTGGAATTATGAATGCACCGTTTCCGGCTGCACTGGCTGAAATCACCCCCGCGGCAGGCAAAGCAGATCTCTCCCGTCGCCGGAACCCGCATCATATGGTTTGGGCATACCCACTGATAGTCATGCGCCGTATAGACGATCTTGATTTTTTTTCCGGTCTTTTTCCCGCAGTCGCGTATGGCATAGAGAATGGACGGTGTCAACTGGAAATTGATATTGTTCAGATGCACCACATCGGGCCGGAAATCTTCCAGAACACGCCGCATTTTCCTCTTTGCCTCGCCGGAATAGATGATCCGGAACGGATAGAGCAGTCGCTGCAGCCCGCCTCCGTGAAAATCCATATCCGTCGTATAGCATTCCAGACGATTGCCCACGATTCGTCCTGCATGTTCCATCCCGAAGTACTGCACCTCGTGTCCCTTTTTCTGTAACTGTTCTCCCAGCTTAAAGATATAGGTCTCCGACCCGCCGTTGGGATAGAGAAATTTATTTACCATTAGTATTTTCATAATCCTGCATGCATCCCCATTTCTGCCATGATCGCGCTCAAGATTCGCAGCATTTCCGGTATACTGTCACCGTCTCGTCCACAACCTGATCCCAGTTATATTTTCCGCAGATGAAATCCGCACTCCGGCTGCCGTACTCCTGCACCGCTTCGGGATGCTCCAGCATATATGCCATTTTCTCCTGCAGATCCTTCACGTTCCCACGGTCAAATACCACCGCCCTGTCCTCCACGACCTCCGTATTCTCACAGATATCGCTGACCAGGCAGCAGTCTCCGTAACTCAATGCTTCCAGCAAAGTAAGCGCCATCCCCTCCACGTCGCTGGGCAGCACAAAGGCGTAGGCGTTGGAATACAGTTCTTCCAGCATCTGTCCCTGCACAAAGTCCGTCATGATCACCCGTTCATCCTGTGCCGCCATCCGGTGGATCTGCTCCATATATCCCACCGCCTGGCTGTTACCGCCGGCGATCACCAGCTTCTTGTCCGTATCCAGCCCGGAAAAGGCTTCGAGCAGATAGTGTACGCCCTTTTCCGGCACAATCCTTCCCAGGGAAAGAAAATAGCCGTCCTTCTCAAGGCCGTATCTGTCTTTGATCAACTGTGCCGGTTTCTGCTCCGGCCTGCCTATGCCATTGGGAATATAAGTGACTTTCCTCTGGTAGGTATCGTCAAAATACTGTTGTACATTGCGCGACAGCACGATCACCTCATCGGCATATTTCGCCGCCATCTTCTCCCCGAATTTGATGACGTAGGAGGCGAAATTCCCCCATTTGGCACGCTGCCAGTCCAGTCCGTGAATGGTCACCACGACCCTTCTGTGAAAGAGTTTCGGGATCCACAGCATGGCACAGGGCCCCTCCGCATGATAGTGGATCACATCATATCTGCCAAACAACGCCCTGAGTGTGGCCAGAAAGCTGTACACGATCGCATTCAGGCTGCTCCTCTGGAAAGTAGGCACAATATATACCCGGACGCCCTTGTAAAATTTTCTGCCTTTCCACCCATATTCATCATCATATTTTTTGCCGGACACATGATGTCCATACCGGTTATAGGCATCCACACAGTGCCCCCGCTCAGCCAGCCTGACCGCCAGCTCTTCCACCACGATCTCCACTCCGCCCTCCCTGGAAGGAATTCGCTTATGACCGATCATGGCAATGCGCAGTCTGTCCTTCTTCCCACAGCCGCGGTTCTTTCGTGCGGCAGTATCTTTGCTTCTCTGACTTCTGGATTCCCTGCACACATTGTACAGAAACGCAAAGTTGGTATTCAGATAGCGCGGCAGCATCCGCCCCGGATTCTGCATAATCCGAAAAACCCATTCCATACAGAGCTTCTGCATCCACATCGGCGCCCGTTTTACCGTACCCGCCATAAAGTCAAATGCGGCCCCCACGCCGATCATCAGCCCCTGAATCCTGTTCCGGTGCGCATACATCCATTTTTCCTGCTTGGGTGCTCCCAGCGCAACCCACACGAAATCCGCCCCGCTGTCGTTGATCCTGCGGACGATCTTCTGATCCTCTTCCTCTGTCAGCTCCCGGAAAGGCGGCGCATACATACCGGCAATCTTAAGCCGCGGATACTTCGCCTGCAGCACTTTTTTCAGCTTATCCAGCGTCTGCTCCGTACTGCCGTAGAAATAATGCGTATACCCTCTCTCCTGGGACAATGCCAACACCGCAGGCATCAGGTCCGGTCCCGGAACGCGCTGTGCCTGCGTGTATCCTCTCCTGCGGCTGACGATCGCCAAAGGCTGTCCGTCCGGCAGCGCCATGGCCGCGCTGTTCTGTATTCTCCGATATTTCTTATCCCGCAGCGACATCACGGTCGTATGCACGTTGGAGACGCAGATATAGTTTCCCCGCAGTTCTTCCAGATTGTCCGTGATATAAGCGATGGTGTCGTCCATATTTGTAACATTGATATTGGTCTTTAATATTGTACAGTACTGCAGTTGTTCTTTCCCCATCATCCTACCTGTCCGTTTCCGAAGCCTGTTCTTCTTTTCCTGTTCTCTTCCGCTGCAAAAAGCAGCAGACCCGCCGCCCCGCTGCAAAAACCTCCGATCAGTATGCTGCCAGCGTAATACCTTGCCGTCTCAAGCATAACCGCCTGTCCCTGCACGAGCTGCATCGGGGTCTCCGAATCCACATAATTCATCACTTTCCAGCCCGCATAGGCCTGATCCTCCGGTCCGCTTAAATACACGGAACTCTTTTCCTGCCCGTCCGTATAAAAGCGCGGCACTACATAACCTTCCGGCACCGTATGGAAAGCCCGGCATGCTCCCGCCCCCAGGATCATGCCCACCGCCACGAGACATGCCAGCTTTAACCGACAGCGCTTCCAGACACGTCCTGCATCCGCCGCCAGACGGTCCGGCAGGCCGGCAAACGGAATCCGTACCGTTCCTTTCCCCCAAGGCAGGAGACTGTATTCTACGGCTCCTTCCCGCTGCCCAAAGAGCAGGCTTCCGAGGAAGAGCAGCGTGACATTCTTGAAAGAAGTATTGAACAGCAGCGGTTCCGTCCACCCGGCACCCAGAAAGCACACAAGGATCATCAGCTCTTTCGTTCTCTGTCTGTGTGTATCATAAAACAGCAGCATAAAATATCCCGCCATCAGAAGCACGAAAAAGATCAGCCCATAATTAATATAGCCCCACACATAGGAATTATCCATCGTCATGGAAGACTGCACTACCCGGGAGATATCCGCTCCCCACAGACTGCGGTACTCGGATCTTAAAAACTGCTCCGCCAGCCATATCCTTGTGTTCAGCAGGGCGTTCAGATTCTGTACCGGCCCGGCATACTTATTTTCAAACAGAAAAAACGGCAGCACGAACGACAACACCAGGCAGACCGGCAATACCAGATTCGCCAGCAGCTTCTCCACGATGCAAAATCTCGGCCTGATCCGCACATACAGCCCGCCGGCCAGCAGAACCGATACGATCCCGAATCCGGTATAACTGACAGAATAGAGAAATACCAGCAGATTGCCTGCCAACAGGATACAGAAATGGCGCAGCTTATAGCGGTCATCCAGTTCATAGAGTAGAAAGGCACACAGTGCCATATAAGTAATATGCAGGATATTGGGATGACTGAAACCGAGACTCCAGCGAAAAATATGGCCAAGCCCCATCTTGGCATGCACCCGGTATACCGTATGCTCCAGCCGAAAATACGAGAAAATACTTAAGAATACCGCACAGGCCGACCAGACCCATAATCCTGTATGGAAAACCTTCTTCACGGAAATATTTTTCATGCCCAGCACCGTAAAGGCCAGAAACAGGACACCCCGCTCACGGGAATTATAATACACGATCCCCGTGAGAAGCAGAAGCAGGATCTGCATGATCCATTGCCGCCTCGTATACGGCGTGATCAGAATCTTCGCGGCCGCGAACAGAAAAGCCGGTACCACCAGCAGTTCAAACAGCTTCTGCCCTTCGTAAAGCCCCAGCCCCTTTGTGACGGACAACAGTATAAAAAAACCGAAATAACAGGCTTCCTCCCAGGTTATCTCCAAGCTGCTCTCCGCCGCCATTTTCCTGATACCGTCTGTCATGGCAAACCTCCCTGCGGTGTGATCAACGTCCACCCCTGCCAGAGCTCCTTCATCTGCTCCGGTACGCATTTTTGTGTATTCTTATGGATAGACGGCCGTATCATACACTTTGTTTTGTTATCGTTCAGCCTGGCACCCCAGAAACTGAACGTGCTGTTTGCACAGATATTATGTCTGCAGCAGCTCATAAGCATCATATCATAGAAGCTGTTGCGTCCCACATTCCAGTCGATCACTTCATCTTCCCCATCTGCATAGTGTTCCCTCACATAAGCCGTGTCATCAGAAAAAAAGAAAAATCTCGCTGCCGGATACCGTTCCCTGATGAACCTTATGGCCGCATCGTAATAGGCATCCGTGCAGATCTCACCAAACAGCGCCCGATTGGCCGCGTCCAGATAATCCCCCCTGCGGACATGGACGCTCACCGATTCCACCGCTTTCATCCTGGCTGCCGCTTCCTCGTTCCGTCTTCCAATGTCTTCGTCCTCACATGCCGGAAACCGTATTTCCTGCCGCAGTCCGCTCAGAATATCCGCGTAGTACTTCTCACACGCCCAATACCCCACCAGATATTTATCCGTAAATTGAAACACCTGTTCATGATACAGATCCCACTCTTCAAAACAGGGATTGGAGCCGGGAAATACTTTCCTTCTGATCTTAGCCATCGCAGATTCCGGTTCTTCCCACAGCCTGCCAAGCACGCTGCGTATCTCCTCCGGTGATGCTTCGCGATACGTAAGACGGGTGAAATACTCCAATTCCAGCTCCCGTCTGGCGAGCACCGACTGCTGTTCCCCCGTATTCCTGAACCACGACACATCCAGCCGAACATCCCTGCCGATGCTCTCCAGCTTTCTGTATAGAGCGTATTGCTGCAGCTGATTTCCCAGGCCGCCCATAACCTTAACGATGACCATATGTCTGTTCCTCTACGATTCTTTCCTCTTCCCTACAGCATGAGCGCCGTGCCCAGCGCCCACGGATATGCTCCATACCGCTGCGGATACTGCCCGAATCCTTCACATTCACCCGAACACTGATATACCCTGCCTTCTCTGGTACATTTCTCTATAAAAGCCACGCCTGACTGCAGCGCCCGCTCATATTTCTCTTCCTGCAGAATCCCCAGCTTTATCCCCTGTTTCAGGGCCACGCAGATCATCCCTGTAGCCGAAGTATCCGCCGGCCCCTCCACCGCCTGCAGCTGCCAGCAAAAAGCTCCGTCCCTGCGCTGAAAGGCAAGCGCCGCATCCACTGTCCTTATACAGGAGTCCTCCAGCCGCACCCTTCCGTATTCCGTCGTCATACAGCCGGTCATTCCGCGCAGCAGCCATCCCACTGCCCGTCCCCATCCTATTATACCGTATTTGCAGTCGTCCGCAATGGAATATCCATGATAAGGAAGGCCTGTCGAGGCATCCATACCATACGCCAGGAAATTGACGATCTGCTTCACCGACTGCTCCATCGCCTCCTGTCTGCCGCAGAATACGCCGTACCGGTACAGAAACGGACAGGCAAGCCCCACAGAATCCACAAAGATCCGGTTCCTGTCCTGGTCTTCCCGGTAGGGGAAGCTGCCCGTCTCATTGACCGGATATATAAAGCTGTAAACAGCCAGCTGCTCGATCGCCTGCCTGTACCGCTCACAGTTCTTCGCATGAACGATCCCGTTGTCCCCGCCTGCTGCCCGGTAATCCTCATAAATGTCCAGCAGAGTCTCCCCCGCCAGCAGATCGTCCAGCCACAGGATCGGGCATCCTCTGCCAAACCATCTGTCATAATAGGCTTCCAGCACCAGATCGATCATCACTGTCCCTGCCTGCTCCCGCTTCATCTCCTGTCTGCAATGCCACAGGCCTGCTGCCAGCAGCCCTGTCGGCCAGAAGATCGTATCCTCCGGCGCGGCCTTCCTTCTGAGCACATATTTCCGGAGCAGATACTTCATCCTTTTCCTGCCGTCCCACACGCCATATGTCAACAGATCCTGACAGGCTGTCTCTATCAATGCATGTTTATCCAATTCCTTCATCTTCATCCCTGTTATCTTCTCTTTCCTGCCCTCTGCCGCACCAGCTTCCACAGATACCTGAATTCTTCCGTTTTCCTGAAAAAGAGGAAAAAGGCCGTATTATAGGCTGCCGTGATAAGCAGGATCATACCCGCAAAAGTAAACGGATCGACCCGCTGCATAAGAACCTCCTTCACCGGGATCATGGCAAGCACAACACCCACGATCACCGCAATATATTTCAACGCATCCCTGAAATAGGGCCACGCGCTCTTTCCGAAACAATCCCTGTACACGATCACCGGCTGAATCAGATTTGCCATCAGGCCGGACACCACCGTCCCCACATAGACGCCGGCAAGTCCGATATACTGGATGCCGACAATGGACAGTACCAGATTTACCGCCCCCTGGATCAGGGCAAGGTATTTATCCTGTTCGAACACGCCAGCCGCTATCTTGAAATTCACCAGCACCACTCTGCCGCCCTTAAAGTACAGATCTATCAGGATCAAAGTCAGCACCGTCTGACCCAGTCTCCAGCTCTCATCCAGCCACAGCCCCGTCACAAGCGGTGTCAGAAGAAGCCAGAAGCCAACCGCAGCAAATCCATAGAGCCAGCACGCAAAGAAGCGGTATACCCTGAACATGGCGTACTGCTTTTCTCTGGACTCCGTGGCCACCAGATTGCCGAATCCGGAGATCACGGAATTAAAGATAACGCTGATAAAATTAGCAGCATACGTAATGATCATCGTATAATTGCCAACGATCCCCACCCAGACCACATTCATAAAGTAAGTGATAATAATGCTGTCCGTCGAGAGTCTGGCCACATCGCCTATCTTATGAAACATCAGCGCCTTCGTCTTCGTGACAACAATCCTGGTCTCTTCCGGCTCCAGTTTCTTCACATCCCGTTCCCGCAGATAAGGATACAGCCTGTTGAAATAAATGCTGACGAAGATCTTCTGCACCAGCTCCACCACAGCCTGCGTCAGCAGATACAGCAGAAAATTCCTGGTCAAAAGCAGGATCACGATCTGCGCAAAAACCGTGGCAATTTTCGTTATCGTCGCAATGTTCGTCTGAATATAATTGCGCTGCTGGGCATTGGACAGACTGTACTTATATGCGACGAAGTAGGTGCTGACCGTGTTAAACAGAAAGATCAGATAATAGATCGTCAGATCCCTGACCGCTATCTGGCCGCTGTCCTTCAGCAGATGCGGCAGAAACGGTGTCAGAGCCAGTCCGATAACGGCAATCACCCCTGCGATGGCCAGATAGGCTTTCTTATAAAGCCGCATATAGGACTTGATCTTCTCCTGATCTTCATTGGCCACCGGCTTATACAGACTGTAGTTTAGTGCGCTGCCAATCCCCAGCTCTGCCAGTGACAGCATACTCAGAATATCCGTATACAGGCTGTTCACGCCAAGCAGCGTCCTGTCGAGGACCAGGATAAACACAGTCCTCTGCAAAAGCCCTATGAGTAGGATCGTGAAATTACTGATATAACCAAATAAAATATTTTTCCCGGCCTGTCTGACTCTTCCCATTTATATGCCTTCCTGATTTTGCGAAGCTGCCCCGTTAATGGCACGCCTTCCAGATCCTGCGGATTTCCTCTCCGGCTTCTTTTGCCTTTGCGCAATACGCCGGCATCAACTCCTGCAGGTGCGCGCGGATCTCCTGCTCCCTTTCCATCATCCAATCGTATGCCTGCAGCAATTCCTCCGGGTGCTCCAGCGCCTGCACCGGCAGCACGTAATTTTCTTCCGTGCCGAACAGATCCCTTGCGATTCCCCTGGCTTTCACGGAATACCCGACCACCAGCGTCGGCACACAGCTGGAATACGCCGCGATCGTCGCATGAGTCCTTGCCCCGATAAAAGCTCTGCACTGCGATATGACATATTTGATCTTCTGGCAGGACATGTCCGGAAAGACCAGCACCCTTTCTTCCGCCTCAAAACCGCGGTAAAGCTCCTGCAGAGTCAGACGGTCATCATTATTGTTCCACATTACATGCGGTATCAGTGCAACGCAGTCGTCCGTAGTCTGCAGAATATGATCGATCAGTCTGCGGAAATTGGCAAGCGTGATACCGGAACTCTTCTCATGACGCACGATCATGGGACTGATATTAATGCCGATCGTCCTTCCCGTCCTGAATCTTTCCGGCAGTCTGATCTGCTCTGCCTCCAGCGCAAACGCAGGATCGGGAAACAGCTTCACATTCCCGGTGATCCCCGCCTGCTCCAACGCCGCCGCAGTGATGGATTCCCTGGGTGTTATCAGGGTATATCTTTTCATATCCTCGACTACTTCCGGCTCCTTTAAAAGATCCGGTTCCAGAGAACATCCCAAGAGGATCGTCCTGGCCCCCGTCCTCACAAAGGTGCTGTTCGCCACCATCGCTTCTCTCTTCGATATTTCATAACAGTACATATCACCGCCCGTGGAAATATACACAGGAGCACGGTTTCTCCCCAGAACTTTACGGAAACGGTAACGCATAAAGGATTCCGGATCATGAAACACTGCACGCCATACATAATACCACACATGTGCAGGAAAATTCTCCGCAATCTTACGTTCCTGCAGAATATCACACAGCGGGGCCAGCGAATAGAACCTGTCTTCCTTCTCGCTGTTCGTTACAAGAAGCTTTGGAATCTCCTCTATCATATGACACGTACTGTTCACAATCGCTTCACAGCCATGATTCCCGCTGCCGCCATGCAAATACATAACAATCTGGTCTTTCATTCCCGTAGCCGTTTCCTTTCTTTCCTCAGTCTTTTGCGCACTGTCTACGCATACTTTTATCTCCTCCGGTCATATCCTTTTATGATCAGTCTCAGGATACGCAACAGCAGGGCATTCGGATACCGGATGCCAAGAAACAGCAGGGCATTCGCCCGGCTGGTCACATGGACCGCTGTCCCGTCTATCCTTCCCCGGACCTCCGGTTCGGTAAAGATCGACCTGATCCTGCGCACATAGTCCCGCCCCGGACTGCGCAGCTCATTCTTAATGACATACAACATCATGTAGCAGTACTCCCGGTCAAGTTTCGCCTCTCCGTCAGGCACATGGTGATCACATACGATTTTACGTACAGCACGGTACCATCTGGCCACACTCTCCGCCATGTTCGGATCATAGTCATGCACGATGGAATCCTCCACATAGCGGTAGTGATAGAACAGGGCATTTTTCATGATCACGATCCGGCTGGCCGCAAGAAGCGCGGGATAGATCAGATTGAAATCGTCTCCCAGGCGGATCTTCGTATCATAATATTTCTCGTTATTTTCAAAGACCGATCTCTCGCACAGCTTCATGCACCGTGACATGGAAATGATCCGTTCCTCCCTGCCCAGCAGTTTGTCCCTGATCTCCTCCTCCAGTCGCTTCCCCTCATAAACTCCCGGCTCCAGCGGCAGTAAGACAGGCACCGTCTCCTTTTGCTTCTCAAGCACATGATTACAGCAGACGATCTCGCCCCTGCATCCGCTCAGACATTCTGTCATCTTTTGCAGCATATCCGTGCTGACATAATCGTCACTGTCCACAAAAGTATAATACTCGCCCACGGCCTCCCGCAGCCCGGTCATGACCGCCGCTGTCGGACCGCCGTTCTTCTGGTGGAACACTCTGACACGGGCATCCGCATCCCGGTATCTGTCACAGATCTTTCCGCTTGCATCCGTAGACTCGTCGTCTATGAGCAGCAGCTCCAGCTCCCCGTATGTCTGGGCCAGGATGCTGTCGATGCACTGTTCCAGATACTGCTCTTTATTGTAAACCGGCACGATCACGCTGATCTTATATGCGGCTCTGTCATAATGGTCCTCAACACTCTTTCCGGCGCCCATTCACAGCCTCCTCCCCATAAGAATCCTTCCCCTCACAATCCCTTTCCCACAAAAAGTCCTCTCCCTCAGGTCTGTTTCCTCAACCCGTACAGATACAAATACAGGTCCGGAAACAATAGAAAAAACGCCGCTTTCACCCGGTATCCCGCCGACAGCCTCCCAAAAGTCCCCGAAACCCGCAGCACCCCGCGCAGCCGTTCATGGCACACCCTGGCATACTCCCGAAAACCGCCTCTTTCTTCCCGCGGCAGCATGGCAAGCTTCCCTGCAGTCAGCATAATCCCCATCACATAGTGGACACAGACCTGCGCGTCCAGACTCCTGTCCATACGCAGAATCTCTTCTCTGGCCAGCTGCCAGCAGGTAATCTGATCCATGTAGGCGGGCGTAAACTTCCGATTGATGGCGCCCGCCGGATTCTGATAGTACCCATATCCCGGATATTCCGTCTCCGCAATCTTATGGACCCACGGAAGCATTTTAATCAGCAGAAGCATGTCCTCTCCTATCGTAAGGCCCTCCTGAAAATGCACCCGCTCCATAACATGCCTTCGATACAGTTTACTCCAGCAGCGGCTGTTTCCACAAAGAATCGCCTCCCGCAGATATCTGTCCGGCTCATAGACCTGAATCTGCGCCTCCGTCGCTTCCGCTGCAGACCTGTCCGCCCATTCCTCCTCACTGTGCCAGAGGAAAAATCCGCAGCCTGCCACATCGCTTCCGCACGTCTCCATACAGTCATACAATGTCCGCAGCATCCCGGGCCGCAGTCTGTCGTCCGCATCCACGAAAGTGATCAGCTCACCCTGCGCCGCCTTTAAGCCGGTATTTCTTGCCGCCGATACTCCTTTATCATCCAGCGTAAAGACATACACATTGTCATAGGATTCCCGCAGCCTGTCACAAACCACATCCGTCGCATCCAGAGAGCCGTCATTCACGACAATAATCTCCAGATTATCATAGGTCTGGCTCTCAATGCTCTCAATGCAGTTTTCCAGATAATCCTGCCCGTTATAGACAGGAACGATCACACTGATCAACGGTAACTTCTCATCCATGTCAATACCGTTCCTTTACTCGCTGCCGCTCACTGCCTTATAGACGGCCAGCAGCTGTTCTACACTGCTCTCTATGGAAAAATCAGTCTCCGCTTTCCTGCGGGCATTTTCCCCCAGCAGCCGGCACAGTGCGGGATCGGCCAGCAGCTTATCGAGCTTCTCCACCAGGCTTCCTGTATCCTGCGGTCTGGATAAAAAGCCCGTCTCTTTGTCAACGATCATATCGGGTATATCTCCCACTTCCGATGCCACGATCCCACAGGCATTTGCCATGGCTTCCAGCACGGATACCGGCTGCCCTTCGAAATAGGAAGGCAGTACAAAAATATCACACTCTCTTAAATACTGCTGCTTTTGCCGGCCGCCGATCCAGCCCGGCTGTGTCACACACCCTTCCAGTGTCCGCACCTGTGCCCGCAGCTCTTCCTCCTCCCACACCCCGGCAAGATACAGATGCAGATCAGGGTATTTTTCCCGAAGCTGTCCGACCGCATCGAGCAGTTCTCCAATCCCTTTCGCCTTACACAATCTTCCGAGAAACAATATTTTATGGGAGCCGTACTGCTTCTCTGTCTTCTCCGGGATTTGCACTGCATTGGGAAGCACCGTGATCCGCTCCTCCCCGATCAGCGCTCCGAAAAAGTTCTTCCACTCCGTGCCGAGCACAAGAAAGGCATCTCCCATGGAAAGCACTTTTCTGGCACTTCTTCTGCCTTTCTCACTCAGTTCCTGCTGATAAAATTCCTGAAAGCTCCCGCCATGCTGGTGGATCACCACCTTCCTGCGGCATGCCTTTGCCGTTCTGATAAAAATGGATTTCCGATAATAGCTGGAATCCGAGGCCATATTCACATGTACGATATCATACTGCGGCAGCTTCACCAGAAATTGCACATATGCCCGGACGGCCTGCCACAGTTTCCGGTATTTGGAGCCGTCCACCATCGTGCCGATATAACACAGATCTACCTTCCGGTTCAGTCCGGCATCAAAATAATTATTCACCATACCTGATACGCCGCCGTGGACACTTCTGTCCGGGCCAACCATCAGAACTCTCAGTCTGTCATTTCCCATCTCTACACCCAGGCGGATCCGTCAAAAAGTAATATCCCATCATCATAAGCATAAAATTCCTTCCGATATACACGGAGATCAAATGCGCCTCCACCACAGTATAAACTGTCAGTATCATAAACACAAGCAGGCCGCAGGCATCCTTCTGCTTATACAGTTTCCACAGAAATACAAGCTGTGCCATAAGATACAATATACCGGGAATAATGCCATAACGGTAGAAAATCTTCACCCAGCCCATGTCAAAATAGTATCCCATATTGTCCGGCTCCGAGAAGAGCGACCATGTGTGGATCATTCCCTCCCTGTCCGTCGTGCCGGCCAGGGACACGATCCTGCCGCTGAGCTGTCTGTCAATTCTGGATAATGCTACGATATGCGCATTATCCCGCGGTTCTCCGTAATAGAATTCATTCCACTGAACATCCCGCACCCGTTTGGCATACACCGCCGCATCCACGGAAAACCCGATGCACAGCACGAATACGAGAAACCCCATCAGGTAAGACAGCGCATTTCTCCGTAAAAACTCACAGTAGCGCAGTATACATGCCCCTGCCAGAAAAGCCGTCGTGATCAGCATGCTTGTCTTGGACCCCGTGAGAACATACACACCGGCATTCAGCAGCAGCAGAAACAGATACAGATACCACTTCAAGTTCCAAAACCAGACATAGACCCCCATTACGACAAGCATCAGGAACATGCAGGACAATGCATTGGGGTGTCCCATCCCCAGCGTATAACGGGTCTCCTTCGCCGCCTCCACGCCGATATAAACAGTACTGCCCAGATCCTGCCTTCCATATGCCTGCGTCAGACTCATCTCACCGTATATGCCGGTCACGGCCAGCATAACAATGACTGTACAGCCGGCAAGCGTCACATAAAAGGCGTATTTGACCATCTGCCTGAGCGGAATATCCCGGCATGCTGCCACGAAAGTCACCAGCCGAATCAGGTCATTGGCTCCCGTCACCCTGTAAGACACGACAGCCACCGTCTCCAGCGCCAGAATCACACACCACTCTTTTCTGCCATATGTCGTCAGCATCAGTTTCAGGAAAAAGAGCAGAAACGTAAGCTGAAAGAGCCTGCCCTCTATCGGATTGGTGCAGTTGCTCTTATCAATGACAACAATAAGCAGCTCAATGGTCAGCCCGATATAGAAAAGATACCATGGCACTTTGCCACGCTTTACCCTGCGGTATAATTCCATCTTTATCCACGCCTTTCTCCTGGCTTAGCCGCCTCATTTCCGGGATAGCCCGGATTCCATGTATCGCATCTGCGTCATGACCGCAGCTTAAGCCTGTCATCCTCCGCGCAGGCGCGCTGCCGCACCATGAAGCCGACGCATCCCCTGCATACATGCCAGCTTTGCTTTCTTGCGCCAGATCCCTGTTCTGCTCACTTCGGGGGCGATCAGAAAGGCATACTCTTCCTGATGCTCCCGCAGATACGCAGGGTAGCTTTCGTCAATCGGCACCCGCACGAATCTGGCGCTGCGTCCGAATATATCTTCACCGCACAGCAGTCTGTCCACTGCCTCATTCAGATATCTGGATTTATTATACTCCTGATGTGCTGCTGCCTGTACCTTAACGCCGATACGCTTCGCGACGTCTCGATCGCCCCCCATATAGCCGAAGTGCCAGCCGCCGTCAGCCACCCGCACACTGCGCAGATCACCGGGCGCCACTTCCCGCAGGTACACAATCCCCTTTTCAGGCAGATTGCCGAAACTGCATATCTTCGTTCCCAGCCACTGTTTCTGTGTGATCCCCGGAAATTCTCCGGTAATGGACAGCAGATTCCCTGAGATCTCTTCCATATTCAGGAAGCAGTAAAACATTCTCTGCGCCAGATGATAGATCTTATCCGGATCAAACTCTTTCAGGATTTTCTGCAGTGTCTCGGGTTTCGGAATCTCATCCACATCACTGAAGATCACGATATCATCAGGCCCGCACGCCTGCAGGCCGCGGATCAGCTGGTTCTTCTGAAACTTATCCCGCTCATGAGTCGTAACACCGCTCACAGGCGAATTCTCCACTGCAATATAGATGATCTTGTCCTCAAACTCCCGGAACATTTCCCGGTTCTTTGCAAAGATCATCTCTTTCGGTTCCCCGGAAAAAGTGACTGTCGCCTCCTCCAGCACAAATTTGTCTACATAAGGCGACAGGATCTGCATTCTCAGCCTCAAAATATCCAGTTCATTAAAAAACGGGATGCAATCATAAATCATATTCAACAGCTCCTGCTTTCCACATATTATAACAATTCAGCTATGCTGTTCACAGCATGTCCCGGTCACGGCACGCTGATCTTTGTCACAGCCTGCCTGTCTTCCCCGCAGCCTGCGCCGGAACAAAACGGGCATCGCCCGTTTGCGGGATTCGCTTCGCGAACCCGTATCAGCGGAAGAATTTCCTGTACCAGAATAACAACGGTCTGATCAGATCTTTCACTTTCTGCCATCTCACCTTCCAGGGATTTACAAACCTGGGATACTGTTCATTCCTGCCGCGCCATTTATGGAACAGAAAGGGTGCTTTCACATCCATGATCTCCGGGATCATGTGTTCATGTCCGAAATATCTGGCCACCTCAATGGGGGCAAACCGCATACCCGCATCTTCGATCACATTTTTATTTTTACAACACAGAAACGTATCCTCATTATAGTCTCCGTCCACGGATTTCTCCCATTTCAGGTTCGCCTGCTTCGGAAAATCCAGCAGACGCTTACTCCGGATCGAAACGCTGTTTCCCACGCGACAGATCTGCCCCCTGGAATCCCGATAGGAATACTCGTTGGTCGGAAGCGGCCATGGTGAACCGATATAATCATAATCGAGGAATTCATCCCGCCAGCTTTCCGGATGTACTACAAAACCATCCGCGTGCACCAGCAGCATATAATCCGTATGGATGTGCTCCCCCAGCTCATACACCATTTTGTAGTTGAATTTATCAATATCATCCAGCTTTGACGTGTGAGAATAACGTATGCTTTTGGGCAGCATAAAAGGCTTTCTGTGGGTGATGAGCACCACATCGCCGAATTCGATCTGTCTCATACTGTATTCCATGGCCCTGATGGTCTCATATAAGTCTACACTGGTCATTGCCGCCAGCGTGACGTTTGGCAGTCTTAATTTATCAGACATGTGTCCCTCCGCTGTTATCCGCCCTGTTCACCGTTCTGTTTGTAACGTATGTTATTATTCTGTCACCCGTACACTGTTCTTATGATAATACCGTGTGACTGCAAGATTGAGCCAGTTACCCGCATCCGCCTTCAGATCTTCGAAATCAAAGAGTGCCGGTCTGGCGGAATACGGCTTTACAATAACATCCGTAATCGTTTCGTCCGTGTAGATCTCATGCCGCTCCATGGCTTCCTCATAGAATGTCCGTGCATCCCCGTTGGCTAAAGAACGCAATGCGGACACACTCGTGTAGGTGTTCTTATCTGCCGTGCAGACCCACATTACCAGTGTCAGAACAAGAAATACCGCCGTCATTCTCCTGCCTGCCTTTTCCAGGAAGCAGCCGAATACCTGCCCCGCCGTCATCCGCTCCACGCTGCCCGGCCAGACCGCCTGATCCGTTTTATCATCCCCGGCGGCTTCTCTGCCTTTGTGGGCAAAATATCCCAGCCAATATGCCGTCACCATGATCAGTCCCAGATAATATACCATCTGAATAATATTGTCTACTCTCGAAAGTCCCACCATACCCACCGCATAGAGCGTAGGCGTAAACATTGCGGAAAGTACGCCAAAGACGCCTGCCGTCACCCAGACAGGATGCCGGAATGTCTTATTCGAGCGCCTGACCAGCTTCCACAGAACCGGCAGCAGCAACAGCCAGACCAGGATCATAAAGGGAGTCGTCCAGCGAATCATAAAAACTACCGCATGATAGAAAGACAACAGAATAGACACAATGGCCGAATATCCTTCATCCGTATCCAGACTGCCCCGCCGTATATTCCCCGGAGCCAGCGTATTGACCAGAAATCCGATGCTGCCCGTGATAAAAGGAATTGCCGCATTCAGGATCCTCTTACGATTGACCGCCAGCGCGTACAGGAAAAGCATCGCCATCACGATCTCCGCCTGCAGGCCGGTCACCAGATTGCCGCCTCCCACGATCACTGCCAGAATTGATGCCACCGCGCAGTAAAACACCGCTTTCGCTCTCTGCTGCGCCAGTATACCGGCAGATATCGCCGTCAATGTGAAAAACCAGATCGATTCCATCAAAATATAGTGCGTCGCACCGTTATACCAGTATATCCCCTCAAAGGGCGCCTCCAGGATCTGATAGAACATGAACAGCAGCATGAACATGACAAAACAGCTGCTTTTGTTGTCCGCCCCCAGCCAGCTGCACAGTATATGCCTGCCCAGCACAAAAGTTGACACGGCAAACATGCCGATCATCAGGACCGGAACGACACCGGCGATTCCGTAGTGGAAATTCATGGGACACATGGCCATCAGAAAGCAGGAGATATAAGTTCCCTGCCAGTCCTGATAGAACTCCATATTCTGTCGCCATGCGGTCATCACCGACTGCCCCAGAGATCCCGTCTCCATCCATGTATCATGTACCTGCCTGCCATAGTCATAGTCATCAATGCACATCACATTATATCTGCCCAGCCACAGCAGCGGAAGCAGTGACAACAGAAGCAGCAGCCCTGCAAGCGCCGCCATTCTGCCCATATTCCACTCTTTTTTCTTATCTTCACCGCCCATACGATACATTATCCTCTTTGCGCTTTCGCAGTCTTCTCGCCACACCGCTGGCAACCCTGCACAAATACGCCTTCTTATAGATATACTGTGCTCTGAGCTTTGCTCCCAGTAAAGCCGCCCCCACCGGTCTAAAGTTAAGCCGCGCATATTTCTTCGAATGCTTCCTGTACGCCTCCAGCTCCTGCCTGCACTCCCTGGCCGTAAACAGTCTGCCCTGCCTGTCCATATAATGAAACAGACTGTAAATGTTCTGCTCCGACGCCCAGTAACCGTCCGACACATTGTGCCGCGCCCAATATTTGGGTGCAATGGCAAATTTTAAAGTCTCGCTGGTATGGGCAGGCAGACAGGCAAAGGAGGAGTTGGACAGCAGCAGATAATGGGCGTTCTTCAGTGTCACATAATCCATACCGATATCAAAGTGATGGGCTTCAATCCCCGGCAGCATCCTGTTTGCTGTCTTCACATCATCGGTAACGATCATAAATTCCATATCCGGGCGTATCTTCCTCATCTCCGCCATGCCGTGAAGCCAGTACTTCTTATGGATCAACAATTCCGGACTGCCCGTATACTCCCCGCCCCGCATGTTGATAATGCACAGGTTTTCTCTGCTGTACTCATACGAATCGTACTCCGGCTTTACTTTCAGCCACTGCCTGACCTGCGGCAGGTATTTGATAAAATATGACTCATCCTGCATATTGCCATAGAGCAGCGTATGATCCGGCACATCATGAATAGCCGGGTCAGCTCCCGCCACATAACACCCGTGTGTCAAATCATGTCTTGAATTCCCGATATATAATCTGGCCTCCGCATCCTGATAAACACGAAATCCCTTCTTTTCTTCCTGCGATATGGCTTTCCCCAGATCTACATCCATGAAATACATGCCTTTGTCGCTGTGTATATTGACCGCAAAGCGCTCCTGTCCGGCAGTACCGAACTCATAACCGTTTTCCAGCGCGATCGCTCTGGCTGTCACATAACAGAACAGCTGATTTCCCAACCCCTGTCCGTCAATAAATTCTGTCCCGATCATCCCCAGGATCTCCTTCTATAACCTGACTGCCGTATTTACAGTGTCGTCTCCACAATCTTTTTTCCATCCACCTTGTAGATCACATCGCACTTGGCGATGGTATTGAGCCGGTGCGCTATGATCACCATAGTCTTCCTGCCGTGGAAGCTGTTAATGGCATCCATAACCGCTTTCTCCGTGTCGCTGTCCAGCGCCGAGGTCGCCTCATCAAATACAAGGATCTCCGGATTATGGTAAAGTGCTCTGGCAATGCCGAGTCTCTGCCGCTGTCCGCCGGATATTCTGACACCTCTGTCACCTATGGTGGTATCCAGCCCCTCAGGGAGTTCCTTCACAAATTCTTTCAGCTGCGCCTCCTCCAGCACCTCCCAGATCCTGCTGTCATCGATCTGATCCGCATCGATCCCGAAGGCAATATTATCACGGATGGATTCGTCAATCAGATAAATAGACTGCGGAATATAGCCGATCTTGGAAAGCCAGTCCGCATAATTATCAAATATATTCACACCGTCACAGGTGATGGTGCCCGCCTGCACATGCAAAAGTCCCAGCAGAATATCCACGATCGTTGATTTTCCTGCACCGGAAGGCCCCATAATACCTACCGACTGTCCCTTCTTTACTTCCATATGGGCATCCGTAAAGATATTTTTCTCCGTATTCGGATATGCATACGTAATATGATCCAACACGATCCTGTCCTGCAGCTTCGTCGGCGGTACCGCAGACTGCCCCCTCCCGGTCAGTCCTGTCACACTGCCATTGACATCCGACTTCATATTGGCAGTCAGATTCTCATACAGATAGTCAAGACACGGCTGTGCATAGGCAATCTCCGACAGATACGTGTTAATACGGTTTGTTCCCGGCATCACGCGCATTGCCGCCACCGCAAAAGCAGACAGCTGCGGAATCAGGATCCCGATATTACCGCCCTTTAACATATACAACATGATAAAAAGAAGCATCGCCGCCATGAAGATCGTCTCGATCAACAGACGGGGCAGATTGTTGAACACCGCATAATTTCTGGCTACGTCTGCTCCGATGGCACCGCTTTCATAATAATTGCGCACGAAAAATTCTTCCCGGTGCAGCACCTTCACGTCTTTCAGGCCATAGATAGACTGAATCCGCCACTTGGCGATCCGAGACTGGATCGTCTGATTTTTATGTCCGATGGCATTCAGCCTTGGCTTCAAAACCTTCGTGATCATCAGCGTCATGCCAAGAAAAATACACAGAATAAAGAGGGACATGACCGGACTTACCACCACCAGTACGATGCACAGCGATACCGCCACCACGATCTCCGTCACCATCTGGATCAATACCAGGATCAGCTGGAAAGCATTGGGAATATCACTGTCTGTCAACCGGAACACGGTAGGGATATCCGCCCCCAGATACTCCTCATAGGGCCTGTTTAAAAATTCCCGCATGACACGGCTGATCATCCGGTTACGATTGCGCGTCACGAAAGTATTCTGCACATAAGTCAGAAAAAGCAGATACGTATTCTTCACCACATACAGGGCGATCAGCGAACCCAGCATGAGTATGATCAGCTGCCGGCTTGTCTCGATCTGCAGAAGATCCGCCACGCTTCCCACCAGCTCATTTTCCATGATCGCCTCCGGATCCATGATCGCCTGTACTACCGGCAGCAGCAGCGATACCCCCATGGTCTCCAGCAGACCGCCGATCAGAATGAGCACCGCCAGCCCCAGGATCTGTTTCTTCTGTTTCCTGTCAAAAAGATAGCTCACCTTGTGAAGCATATTGACCCTTTTTTCTCTGTTTTCTTCTGCCGTATTTTTGCTCATCCGGTTCTTTCCTTTCCCCTGCTTCCTCGGCTCCTTTCGCCTGACAGGCATGCCCACAGCGTAAATTGCTCCAGTTACTCATGCGCTGCAATCTTCTGCATGTCTTCCCGGTATATATCTTCACAGTTCCACCCGTTCAGCCATCTGTCCGGTGCAAACACAGTCTTATGCGGATTATTGTTCAAATAGGAAGCCCACCAGCTGAAACTGCTGTTCGCCAGGATATTGTGCCTGCATTTGCTCATCAGGGCAAATTCCGCGTAATCCCGGTCCATCCCGCTGTCTGACAGTTCTCCCAGATCCACAACCCTGATCCTTCCCGCCGATACGGCTTCTGCCGGTATTTCCGCTTTCCATTCCCCGTCTTTTCCACATGCCGGCTGCTGTCCACCGGACTGCTCATGCACCGCCCATTTCCCGGCCCAATCCTTATCGTTGGTAAACAGATAGAAAACGCACGCCGGATACTTCTCAAGCATCCGTTCCATGGCCACACGATAATATGACCCGGTACAGATATCACCGAACAGCTTCTGATTCACGGGCAGAAGATAATCGCCTCTCCGGATATGCACACTGACCGCCTCTTTGGCTGCGATCTCTTCCAGCCATTCCCGCAGGATCCGGCCGCCTGAAGTCTGTCTCTCTATATGGGAAACAAGCCTGTCCGTGTCGAAAATCTTCCTGACCTGCTCCCTCACCGGATGGAAATACTTCTCCGTCTGCCAGTATCCTTCCAGATAAATATCATCCCAGTCCAGGATCTGCGGCCTGTAACATTTGTCTTCCTCAAAATAGGACTTCTTTTTCCTGCCGCACAGCTTTCTCCGTATTCTGGCATGCAGATACGGGGAGGAATCCAGCATCCTGCGCAGCTCTTTTTTGTCCGCGCGCTCATACGTCGCGCCAAAAGGAGCAAGCGCCAAAACACGCTGTCTGTCCTCCACAAACCCTGACACATCATCGATCTTAACGTCTTTGCCAAGACTTTTCAGTTGTAAATATAAGGCATACTGGAACATCTGATTGCCCAGACCGCCTGCAAGCTGTATAATAACCATATTTTTCCCGAAATTAAAAATCCATAGCCATGATCAGTGCGCGGAACCTTTATAAATAAGCTTCTTTACTTTCACTTTCAGCGGAATGACCACCCGCTTTTCAAACCGGATCCTGCGGCTGTACCGTGCGGGAGACTTTAAAAACAGCTTCATTTTCCTGTAATCACGCGGATCCGCCTCCGGCCTTTTAAACGCTGCCTCGAAATACTTCCTGTTCTCCCTTATGATCCGCGTAAGCCGGTCCAGATAATCGTCTCTCTCCGGCTGTCCGGACGCCTTCACCTGATCATAAAAAAGCAGCAGCCTTTTATAGAAGAAATAATTATGAAGATCGGCCAGATCCTGTCTGCCCATCCCTTTTAGAAAAGCCGTCTTCTCATAATAGGCCGGAATCTGATCCGTAAACGTACGGGAATTGATCCGCACATTCATGATGCTTCCTTCTCTGTCTATTATATAGTTATAACAGGCCATGTCAAGGTAAACACTGCATTCCGAACGGCTGAGGGCCTTCGTCGTGAACACGATATCCTCGTACCATCTCCCCGCCGGAAAAGAAAGTCCTGTAAGAATCTCCCGTTTATACAGTTTATTCCAGGCCGCATTCTGGATCGCATATTCCCTGGTCTCCAGCACATATTGCTCCAGCGCCTCCTGTCCCTCAAACAAAATAACTCTGTCCCGCGACTCATCCACGGTACGGTTCCGATGCACCTGCCGGTATCGACAGATTCCCGTGTCCGCCGCCTGTGCCTTCATAGCCCCCAGCATCCGCTCATACATATCCGGATCGATCCAGTCATCTCCATCCACAAAGCCGATATAACTGCCTGTGGCAGCCGCCATTCCGGCATTTCTCGCATCCGAAAGACCGCCGTTCTCCTTGTGGATCACCCGTATACGCGTTTCTTCCCGGGCCAGCCGGTCACAAAGCTCTCCCGTATCATCCGTCGAGCCGTCATCCACCACTATAATCTCCAGATTCCTGTAAGTCTGTGCACATACAGATCCAAGTCCCCGCTCAAGGTATCCTCCTATGTTATAGGCCGGCACGATAACAGAGATCAGATCCGTCTGCTCCTCCTCCCTGATCCGGGGATGATACTCTTCCAATATCTTCATATATCCTCCATTCCTGCCCAGTCTGCGAATTTGGGTGCAGGCACAAATTTGCGTCTCCTCTCAACCGTCAATTCTTTCTGCGCAGCCCTTCGGCTTCCCGGTTACCTTTCTCCCTGTATGCCATCCACTCCTGGAACATCAGTATATACCAGATCTGCAGGCGCCAGATATCCCGCTCAATATAATCCCGCCATATTCTCCACACCACGTCCGGGTTCAGTATTCCCTGCCGTTCCAGTACGGCCCGGTCGATCAGGCTCTCCGCCCACGCCCGAAGGCCCGGCTCCCTGAGCCATTTCTGCAGCGGTATACTAAATCCCTTTTTCGGACGCTCCATCAGTTCACGCGGTACATATTGATACAGAACATTCCGAAGTATCTTCTTCGTGGCGTCTCCAACGCAATAGGCCAACGGCAGCGTCCATGCAAATTCCACCACGTCCCTGTCCAGCATGGGAACCCTTGTCTCCAGCGAAACCGCCATCGCACTCCTGTCAACTTTGTTCAGAATATCATCCGGATGATACATCAGAAGATCCATCAACATCAGGTTATGCCGCGGCTCCCGAAGCAGTCCCGCCGGGTAGGTGTCCATCACCGTGCGCTGCGCTTCCCTGCCTGGATCCCGTCTCACAATCGAAAATCCCTCTCCGATCTCGGAGCGCAGATACGTATCCTCAATACCATGCGCCCCCAAAAGCCTGGCCATCGTCATCAGCGTCCCCCGCCTGCGCCTGCACGCAATCTCTGCCGCAGCGCCCGCCGGTCTGCGGATCCAAAACGGAATCCGTCTTGCCTTATTCCAGACCCGGTCAACGGAAGCATAACTGTTATAGCCGCAGAACAGCTCATCCCCGCCATCACCGCTCAGGGATACCGTCACATGTTCCCTCGTCATTCTGCTTACAAGATACGTCGGAATCTGCGAAGAATCTGCAAAAGGCTCTCCAAACATTTCCGCCAGCTTCGGGATCACGCCGCGGGCATCCTCCTCCGTAATATACAGCTCCGTGTGATCCGTTCCCAGATGTGCGGCAATCTTCCCCGCCACATCCGCCTCGTTATATTTCTCATCCCACATACCTATGGTAAAACTTCTGACACGCTTTGCAGACAACGACTGCATCAGCGACACCACCGTGCTGCTGTCAATCCCTGCCGAAAGGAAAGCTCCTACCGGCACATCCGCCATCATCTGCCCCCGGATCGACTCTTTCAGCAGCCGTTCCAGTTCCTCCGCCGCTTCCGTCTCACTTCCCCGAAAAGGATTCGCTTCTCCCCGCTGTGCAGCCTCCGTCATCGACCAGTACGTCTTTCTCTCATATTGCTGAAACGGATATCTGATCTCCAGTATCGTCCCCGGCTCCAGCTTATAAATCTTTTCATAGACCGAACCGGGTGCCGGAATATACCCATACCGGAAATACTGCTCCAAAATTCCGGTATTTATGGGGTTATCAAATCCTTCCAACGCAGCAATGGAATTCAGATCCGAGGCAAATACAAATTTCCCCCCGCTTGTAAATCCATAGTATAACGGCTTCTCGCCAACACGGTCACGGGCCAGGTATAACATCCGTTCTTTTTTATCGTATACCGCCAGGGCAAACATCCCCTTCGCCATATCAAGCGTTTTTTCCAGTCCATATGCAGAGACTGCCTCCAGGAGGACTTCCGTGTCCGAAGCCCCCTTAAAAGCAGCCACTCTATTCTCCTCACGCAGTTTCTTCCGTATTATACTGTAATTATAGATCTCGCCGTTATAGCTTATAACGTATCGTCCGTTATGTGATTCCATCGGCTGTGCCCCTGCCGCGCTCAAATCCACGATGGACAGGCGTCTGTGCCCCAGAACTACCGAGGCGTCTTCCGCCGCCCAGACGCCGGATGCATCCGGTCCTCTGTAATACATCCGTTCGTTCATCCGCTCTATATTACGCTGCCATCCTTCTCCCCAATTACAAAAACCGGCAATTCCGCACATGACTCTCTCCTTTTTCATCCAGTTGTGCTCTCATCCCACTTATTCCTCAATCTGCGCATACTCCTGGCGGGCAATCCTGTCCAGAATTATTTCTCTCGCCTCTTCCATCCTGCTCATCCACAGCGTATACGCTGCATCCCATGACCGGTATTCCTCCTGCCCGCGCTTATCGGCAAATTCATAATGTTCCTGCAGATACTCCCGCAGAAAACCGGAGCATTTCTCCGCCCCAATGGCATTGGTATGACTGCCGTAATCTGCGAAATCCTCCTCAAAAATAATTCCAATCTCTCCATAATGATTGTTCATATTCAGAAAAGAATAGCCGTAAGAAGAAACGATTCCTTCCATATAATTATACATCTGCTGTTCTTTCAGTGATTCTCCGTAGGGGGACACGATAAACAGGGCCTCTTTTCCCTCCTGCTGCAGAAAGGTCAGCAGATCCCTCAGATAAGCCTCCTGTTCCGGCGGCATTGCCTGCTCCCCCGCCGCATTCCCACAGTCAGGCCTGGGCTGCGGCCCCACCTCATCTTTGAATTCAAAGCCTTTCAGCGGATTCGTCTTATGATAAGCCATATTTGCCCACTCGGATGGCAATGTCAGCATCTTCCAGTTGGTGTGGTATTTCATAATATCCAGATAGTAACTGAGCCGCCCCTCTTCATCGTCCCTGGGGACCAGTGCCCGAATGGTCCTGACCCGATTGCACGAATATTTCATATTGTCGGTCACACCGCGGGTATAAGCCATATTATCGGTCAGTCCCTCATCCTCCATGGTAAACATCCGCATCTCAAAAATATACAGCTGCGGACTCTGCGTCTTCTCCGCCTCTTCCACCAGATACTTCATGGCAGCGGGCCGCTGTACATTGGACGACAACGGATACATTGCAATTCCTGTTTCCCCCCACAGTTTTGGTGCTGCATAATAAGGAAATACCGGACTTGATCCGATCATCACAATATCAAGTGTATGGTCCTTTTCTGCATAGAAACCGGAAAAACGGTCTTTTACAGCTCCATTTGTCCTCAAAATATAGGATATCGGAATCAGCAACAGCACAAAGACAGCCAGAAACGCCGTGATCTGTACTGCCGTCCATATATTACACCTGCTACTCTGCTTCATTTTACTTTCTACATCCTTTTCGTCTTTTACTTTTCCATGATCCTCTCAAAATATTCCCGCCACAGCCCGTTGACCCGTTCCGGTGCCAGTTTCTTCTGGATCTGCGCCGCCTCACGGCCCAGCCGCTCTGCCAGATCCGGATCACCTAACAGCCTGTCCATGGCTCTCTCCAGCGCTTTATCGTCACCCACAGGAATGATCAGACCGTTCACTTCATCCGTTATCAATTCTACGGTCCCGCCGCTGGGCACATCCGTTGCAATCACGGGCAGCCCGGTCGCCAAAGCCTCGATCAACGCATTGGAAACACCTTCCGAGCAGGACGTCAACAGAAAAAGAGACGCCTTCTCGATCCGTGCGGCCACATCCGGAATAACACCTGGCATCATTACTCTGCCTGTTATCCCCAATCGCCCCGCCAGCTCTTCCAGATACCCACGAAGTTCCCCGTCACCATAGATTGTAAGCGTATAGTCAGGATAGCGGTCAGCCAGCGCAGCAAACGCCCTGAGCATCATCTCGTGATTTTTGTTGGCATCCATCCGCCCCACCGAGACAATCTGCCTGTCCCGTTCTCCCTCATATCTTGGTTTGATGAAATCCGGATTCAGGGAGTTCGGCAGAATGACCGCCCGTCTCCTCACCCTCTTATGGAAGAAATACCGGGAGCGCTCTGTCTGCAGAACAATCCCGTCCGCAAAAGGAAACAGGTGATTGGCTAACACGCGCATCAATCTGTTGGGGTATTCTTCTTTTGCTTCTCCCACCACTGACACCACAGACCTCGTGCGGGTAAACATTGTCGTAACAATCGTCATGAAATTATTCTTGCCGATACAGGATAACACCAGGTTTGGTTTCTCCTCCTTCCAGACTCTGTGCAGCTTTTGTACACGGCGGTAAAAATTGACAATACGGCTGTTACTCAATTCCGATTCTGTCAGATCCGAGATCACTCGCTTCACGCCCGGCGGCAATGCATACTCTTCCCCCTCCGGAAATTTGTACTGTGTGACCATTGTCACCCGATATCCTGTATTTTGAAAATATTCGGCCAGATTTACAAATACCCTCTCGGCTCCCCCTTTGTGCAGTGAGCCGATGTAAAAACATATGTGTTTCTTTCCACTCTTCCTTTTCATATCATTTGCATAAAATCCTTCATTTCATTTTTTTCATCGCCGTTTTTTCCTGTTTTCCTTCTTTTTTCCTGCATTTTCGTCAAATAACTCATTTTTATCAAATCATAATTTAATTTATTGTTTTAAATTGTGCGCACTATTTTAGATATTATCTGACATTATTTTTCTTTTTTCCTCATATATCCGTCATAATTTTCAATGCTTTTTAGAATTTCGCAAGTTACAATTTTCTCTATTCCTACAAAATATCCGTCAGCATTTTTGGGTGTCCTCTAATCTCACTTTTTATTAATTTCACCCGTTTTATCTTCCTGCATTTCGCTTTTTCCAACTCCTGCCGAATTAAAATTCCCACACTCTATACATGGAGTTTCGTACAATCTCATTCATTATTTCCACCGGCTATTTTCAAGACATCTGCCGTTATATTATTCATTCTTTACGTCGTGCCGTCGAATGCTCTTCGGCACAAGACTCATCCTCTATACAAGCTATAGAGACCACATTACAAATTTCTGCCGTTATATATTGCAGGCATTCTCGATACACCGTACAACTATATACGTCCATCATTTGACATTACGCCCGATATTTCTGATGCCACTGCTGGAAAACAAAGAAGGACCATGTCAGTTTCGAGTAGTTGGCTCCTGTCGCCGGCCCTGCATCTCCCGTCTCCAAATAGCTCCTTACCATATCAGATACATACTTCGCATCAAAAATATCCTGCTTCTTCAAATAATCATAACTGCTGTAATCCAACACCTGCTCCCGCAGCGGGCCACGCAGCCACTTATCCAACGGTACACCGAATCCTACCTTCGGACGCTCCAGCAGTTCTCTCGGAATATAATCATATGCGATGTCTTTCAGAATATATTTCTTGTTACCGTCAGCATATTTATACTTATGCGGGATGCGGAAAGAACACTCCATCACCTCTTTGTCCAGGATCGGACATCTGGATTCCAGCGAATATTTCATAGAGGCACGGTCTACCTTACACAGAATATCCCCCGGCAGATAGGTATCCATATCCAGCAGCATCCTGCGAATCTGCCAGTTCTCCACCCCATAGCCGCTCTCATTCAGATAATGGACCGGTATCATCTTCGCCTCCGCCGGCTGTACCTTGACCATGGCCCGCGCTCTAATCGGGTAATTACCGGCACCGAACTGCGTCTTGCTTTCTTTCTCACGGTTTCCCGCTATCACCCGTACCTTAAAGGGCAGGCGATCCTCCATGTGCAGCTGCCGAAGTCCCGGCAGGGAGCAAACACCGTGGACCATCCCTCCAAGCCTGTCCAGGCGCTGTGCACGTGCCACATTGTCATAAACATTATACCCACAGAAAAACTCATCACCGCCGTCACCGGACAATGCCACCGTCACCTGCTCTCCGGCCAGCTTCGACACCATCATGGTGGCGATCTGGGAACTGTCCGCAAAAGGCTCATCATAATACTGCGGAATGCTCTCCACCAGATCAAACATGTCCTGTTCATCAATATAGAGTTCCGTGTGCTTCGTCCCCAGGTGTTCTGACACTGCTCTGGCATAGATCGCCTCGTTGTACTTCTCCTCATGAAATCCGATGGAAAAAGTCTTCACCGGGCTGTCTGAACATTCCTGCGCGATCGCCGTGATCAAGGACGAATCATACCCGCCACTCAGGAAAGAACCCAGCGGAACATCCGCAATCATCCGCATTCTCACCGACTTTTTCAAAAGTGATTTCAGCTGCTCCTTCGCATCCTGATACTCTTCAATCCTGACCGTCTGAGCCTGACGATAAACCTCTTTGATATCCCAGTATTTCCAGGTACTGATCTCGCCATGCGAAAACCTGAGGATTGCCCCCGGTTCTACCTTATAGACTCTCTGCCAAATGCTCTCCGGAGCATTGACATATTGTTGAAAAAGATATCTGGATAACACACGTGTTTCAATTTCGCCCTTAAAACCGGGACATTTCATGATCGGCTTCAACTCCGATGCAAACACCAGCTCTCTGTTCTCATACCAGTAATAGAGCGGCTTCTTACCGATGCGGTCCCGTACAAGAAAGACTTCCTCCCCCTGCCTGTCATAGAGCGCAATGGCAAACATGCCGTTAAATCGCTCTACACACTGTATGCCCCATTTTAAATAGGCGGCTATGATCACCTCCGTGTCACAATCAGACCGGAAGGAATAGTCCGCCAGTTGTTCTCTCAGTTCCCGAAAATTATAGATCTCACCGTTATAGACGATGGAAACCCGCCCGTCCGGCGAATGCATGGGCTGATGTCCCAGCGCCGAAAGATCCAGAATGGACAGCCTTCTCTGGGCGAACCCCACCCGCCAGCCTCCGCCCATCTCATAGATTTCTTCGCCGCTGTCATCCGGTCCACGGTGGTACATCGTATCATTCATCGCCTTAAGCTGTTCCAACGCAATATTCTTCCTGCCGATATATCCGCATATTCCACACATAGGCCGCCTTTACCTCACATCCTTCTCCAGAAAATATTCCTTATACTCTCCGAAATCCTTACATTCATGATCCACAGATTCCACCAGTTCTACATATTTCTCCTGCAGCAGCATCCTGTAATTCTCGAAATTATTACAGCCCTTCTTGCTCCATGCAAAAGGATGCGTCAGAATCTGCACTTTGTCATAACTCATGATATTTTCCTCGTTCGGATACCCATAACGCCAGATATGGTTCGCATCCGACATATACTTGACTCTCAATTTCGTATCATCCGTTATTTTATCTGCAAATGTAAAAAAGTCATCCTGGTAGGCATTCAGCACTCCCTCCAGCTTGATATTCTCCCGCAAAATGTCTTTGGATGGCCTGTGCACGGAAAATTCCGTGATCTCAAATCCAAACATTTCACTCAGGATATCCATTTCCATCTTAATGCGTCTGCGCACCTGCTGCATGTCCGTCATGCCATTCAACGCAAAATGAAGTCCGATATGCTGTCCTCTCTCATGCATGTCCTTGATCATATCCATATTCCTTCTGGAAAGAATATTGTAAGAATTATTCGTCCACTGAAAGAAGTAAGTAGAAACAAAGTCCATGCTCTGCTCCACCCTTGCCATCTGATAGGCTCTGTCTACACTGTACTCCACATCATGACGCATGATGATAAACCGTTCTTTCCCAAGTGCATCTGCGTAGCTGCAATATCTGCCGTCTGCCTGTATGATCCGAATGATCTCTCTGTAATCATCATATGAAAACATATTATTTCCTCGCTTCTTATTCATTAGAATTTGTCTGTTTCCCTGCTGTTTTCTATTATTTCCCATATATTATAACCTCCTGCATAAAATGTGGCAAGCATATCGTTACAGTTTGCAGCCGGCTGGGCCGCAGGCCTATAGCAGTCAGTTGAGCCGGACATACCTGCCCATAAACATCTGCACATCCAAAAATCGCAATCAAATACCCCGCTGCAAGCAGCCACTCGGCTCGTTGCTCGCATGAATAAATAATCTGTCAAATCTGAAAATAAAGATATTACAGTACGGCAATTACTGTTATAATACAGATATGGCAGGCGTCAGATCATTTTTTTGTTTGCTGCATCCCTCACAGGAATACGCGCGATTTTGCAGGACAGTTCTCACGCTTCATAAACGTTTCGTGTAAGACATATCTACATAATAAACCTTCATCATGCTCAGCCTGCCGGCGGGCGGGCCGCATGGCCATCCATACTGTGAAAGTCGAAGACTTTCACAACAAAAATCGGTGCAGGAAACGTCATAAAGAATTATGCCGTTTTCTATTATAATTAAAATACGGAAAGAGAGGTTATCATTATGAAATTCAACAACGGCTGCTGGCTGTTCAAAGAGGGGACAGTCTGTTTCTCACCGCATGAGGTCTACTATACGAAGGTGACCGATACAGAAGTAACTCTATGCGCACCCACCCACCCGATCACACATCGCGGAGATACGCTGGGCGGCATCAATCTCAACATCCGCATCTCCTCCCCCATGCCGGATGTTCTGCGCATACGGGCCGACCATCATATGGGCCGGCTGGAGCGCACGCCTTCCTTCGATCTGAACCTGGATACACCGCAGAAACTGCAGGTGGAGGACACGGAAGACATGATCGTGATCACCAGCGGTACTCTGTCTCTTGTCATCACGAAAAATCCCTGGTCCATGACCTACAAAAGCGGGGACCGTGTGCTGACCGAAAGCCGCGGCCGGGATCTGGCGTTGATGAAAACCACCTATAAGGGCGATTTCTACGAAGTTGACGGGGATCTGGAAAACACCTATATGCGGGAACAGCTGGGCATCGGTGTGGGCGAACTGCTCTACGGCACCGGCGAACGCTTCACCCCTTTTGTCAAAAACGGACAGAGCGTGGAAATCTACAACGAGGACGGCGGCACCAGCACGGAACAGGCATACAAGAACATCCCCTTCTTCCTTTCCAACAAGGGATATGGTGTACTTGTCAACCATCCGGAGCGTGTGTCCATGGAGTTTGGCACCGAGAACGTGACGAAAACTTCCTTCTGTGTAAAAGGCGGCAGTCTGGATTACTTCTTCTTCAACGGCCCCACCATGAAGGACGTGCTCATGCGATACACGGATTTTTCCGGCAAACCTGCTCTCCCGGCCCCCTGGACCTTCGGCCTGTGGCTGTCCACCTCCTTCACCACCAACTATGATGAAGAGACGGTGATGAGTTTTATCGACGGTATGCTGGACCGCGGCATTCCGCTGCGCACCTTCCATTTCGACTGCTTCTGGATGAAGGGCTTCCACTGGTCCGATTTCGTATGGGATGAAGAGGTGTTCCCCGATCCCGCAGGCATGTTGTCCAGGATTAAAGCAAAGGGCCTGAACATCTGTGTTTGGATCAATCCCTACATCGGTCAGGAGTCTGTCCTTTTTGCCGAGGGCAAAGAAAAAGGGTATTTCGTGAAAAGGCCAAACGGCGACGTATGGCAGTGGGATATGTGGCAGCCGGGCATGGCGCTGGTGGACTTCACCAACCCGGCGGCATGTAAATGGTATCAGGATAAGCTGGAAGCGCTGCTCGATATGGGCGTAGACTGCTTCAAGACCGACTTCGGCGAGCGGATTCCCGTTAACTGCGTCTACCACGACGGCTCCGACCCGGAAAAGATGCACAACTTCTATACGTATCTGTATAACAAGACGGTCTATGACCTGCTGGAGCGCAAACGCGGCAAAGGCGAAGCCGTGCTGTTCGCCCGCTCCGCCACCGTGGGCGGCCAGAAATTCCCCGTACACTGGGGCGGCGACTGCTGGTCGGACTATGTATCCATGGAAGAAAGCCTGCGCGGCGGCCTGTCGCTCCTGATGTCCGGCTTTGGCTTCTGGGCGCACGACATCGGCGGCTTCGAGCACACCTCCACGGCAGATGTTTATAAGCGCTGGGTGGCTTTCGGCCTGCTGTCCTCCCACAGCCGCCTGCACGGCAGCCAGTCCTACCGCGTGCCGTGGCTCTATGACGAAGAGGCAGTGGACGTAGTGAGAGCTTTTACCAGGCTGAAAGCCTCCCTCATGCCTTACCTGTACAAGACTTCTATTGATACCTCCCACTCCGGCGTGCCGACCATGCGCAGTATGGTTCTGGAATATACGGAAGACCGCAACTGCTGGTATCTGGACAAACAGTATATGCTGGGCGATAACCTGCTGGTAGCACCGATCTTCAATGACCAGAGTATCGGATCCTTCTATCTGCCAAAGGGCACCTGGACGGACTTCTTCACCGGAGAAGTGACAGACGGCGGTGTCTGGGAAGAAAAGACCTTCGATTATCTGCACCTGCCGCTGATGGTACGGGAAAATTCCATCATCGCTATGGGAGCCTGCAATGACAGGCCGGATTACGACTACGCCGACGGTGTGGAACTGCGTGTCTACGCCCTGATAGATGAGCAGGAGTGCTCTACGGTGGTGTATGATATGAAACAGCAGGCAAATCTGCAGATCAGTGTTGTGAAGACCGGCAATACAATCACGATCAAAGCCGAAAATACCGCTGGCAAGCCTTATACGGTACGCCTCATTAATGTACAGGCAGTTTCCTCAGACGGAGCTTCTATGGTTATTGACGGAAAAGATACGGTATTGACACCTTCTGACAGTACAGTCTCAGTAACGCTATAGACCTGCAGCTCATGAAACACACTTTTCAGATAAAGGCAGAACCGCAAAACGGTCCTGCCTTTACACAATAGTACACCTTAATACGCAATATCCTGTCTTTCTTCCTGTAATCTGCCATCACGTATGCGCCATATTCCCCGTAAAATGCACTGCCCATACACTTCCTTACTTCTCAGCAGCGTCCACCGTTTCCTCTCAATCAATCTTTGACCTGACAGCAGCTGCAATCAAATTCCCTTCCGGCACTTCACGCGGCGCACCGTCTGCCCCGTCGAATCCCGATAAGACACCGTATACTCCGTATTCCGATCCTTTAAGCACAGCTGATCATCCACACAGAACGCTTCTATGAAAAGAGTCTTTGCCAGCTCTGTAATCTTCTCCGGATCGGTTACCGTATCCTGTGCTGCCAGATAACGCACGTTGTAGAGCAATCCCGTCTGCTTCATATATTTGTCCACCACGATCTCCGTGATCTCATAGTCGCATATCTTCTTCCCGGCATGAATCCCATAGTCTGATAATACAGCCAGCGTCTTTGTAAATCCGGAATAAATATAGCCGGATACATCTCCCTGGTTTTTGGTTGAAGCAAACGTTAGCTGCCCGATCGGTGTTTTTGTCCTGATCTCTGCGAAAGTCATCTCTCCCAGATCTGTACAGTAAGCCTCCCACAATACCTGCCGCTCCTGTTCATTCAAATCCAACGTATATTGCTCCATTCCATTGGTCCAACGGATCTCACAATATTTGACACTGTCCAGACAGAGTATGTCATATGTTCCCTTTTTGTATGCTTCCTGCCGATAAATGTCACCAAAACTGCCGAGCGCATATACCGGAAGCCGGCACTTATAATATGCCGTCCGGCCGTTTTTCAAATAATACTTTACCAAAATATCATGGGAATTTTCAGCATCACTTTTCTCCCCGCTGATCTTCCGGATCCAGGCATAAGCATCTACAAGCCCGTCGCCTTCTATCTTCATGCGGGACAATGCCTGTTCACTGTCACCGCCGCTGGCAAGTGCCGGCAGGACCACCGCCGCCGATTCGATCTCCTCCACAGCCGGCATTCTTCCACTCCTGCTGCCCAGGACAGAAAATACACCCAGTACCAGCAGCATCACACAAAACTCCACCAGCAGATGCCCTTTGGCGGAAACAAATTTTCTGGCATCAAAAGCCAGGATCATATTCAGCAATCCATGCACGACCGGCACACCAAACAGCACGGCGATACCGGCCATCGCCATGGAAAATCCTCCAAACACAAATACCTGTACCCCATTCACAAGCCAGACTGTTGCCAGCACCAGGCAGACATACCGCACCAGATACTCCACAGACCGAAAGGTAAACATCCTGCTCGTCCGTTCCGCCGGACGGATACAGAAGATCACAAGACACAGAACCGACAGGAAAACCGCTGCAACCGCCAGCACCAGAATGTACGACAGATGTTCCTGCAGGAGCCAGTAGGAACCATCCGCATATTCCTGCACGCCCGTCGATCTTGACAGCAGGGAAAGCGGCGACAGATACTCCTTCATCATTTCCAGAACTTCCGAGCGGTAAAAAGAAGGCACCATCATCCCGAGCAGCTTCTCGATCAACCGGATACCTGCATCTGGCCCCAGCAAGAACAGTGCCAGCAGTCCGATCCTGCAGCCCGTATTCTGTGCAAGAAGATACGCCAGCATGGACAATCCCATCATAAACAGAAATCCCAGGATCGGCACGAGACATCCCATCCGCACAGAAAGGATACTTTCCTCATACCGGCTGTACCCCATGGCAAGCGAGATCTGAAAAAACAGCAGCCGACACACCGTAAGCGGCACGGCAAAAATCAGCAGGTTATTCACCCACCCCGCCACAAACAGCTGCGGTCTCGTAAAAGGCAGTCCAAAATACAGATCCGTCTCCGGTTCGGAACGCAAAAACCGGAACGCTCCTGCCCCCATCAAAATGCCGAACAGCACCATGACTGCAAAAAAGGAGGTATTTCCCGGGCCCACATAGAGACTGCGCACCTCCCCTGTCGGAACCGTCGTCTTCATGGAAAACACAAGGCAGAGCATACCCATGCTGTACCATGCTGCCGCGATCATTCCCAGTTTACGTTTTAAGTCTTCCCGCAGAAGACCGGTAAATCGTTTCATTCCGTTCATCTCTTTTTCCGTACCCAGCCACAGCCGCCCGGCTTTAACCTTCCCTGTTACACCTGTTCATCTGATTCCTTTGTTTCATCCTGAAAGCATACTGGCACAGAGCTGCTAAAATTCCGTACAACAGCATACGTCGACCTGATACCAGTCACAGAAGTTCCTGCCACTCCTGTTCCGTCAGGATTCTGCCCCGATGCAGATAGCCCTTACACCCGCAGATCTTATTCAGTTCCTCCAGATAATGTGATACGATCAGGATCGTCAGTTTTCTCCCCTCCACCGCACCAAGCAGCAGGTCATTCACTACTTTGCGGATCTGAGGATCCAGCCCGTCAAAAACCTCATCGCACAACAGATATCTGGTATTGGTGCAGAGTGCCGCCGCAATAAACACCTGCTTCTTCATCCCCTTGGAAAAAGAATCCAGCAGTGCATTCTCCTCCAGCCCGAACATCTCCAGAAGGCCCCGATAGTCTTCCATCGAAAAGCCCGCATAAAAGTTCCTGTAAAAATTACCGACAGTCAGCGGCGTGGCATTCCTGTCGTAATACTGCCTGTCCGGCATGTAAAAGATCTCCTCTTTCGCCGCAACGGCGGATGCGCTTCGCCCGTCTATCCTGATCTCTCCCGCATCCGCACGGTAGACCCCGGCGATCAGACGAAGAAGCGTACTCTTACCGGCACCGTTCTCCCCCACCAGTCCATATACCATACCGTCCGGAATCTCAAGCGAGACCTGATCCAGACAGACAAATTTCCCGAATCGTTTGGTTACATTGCAGATTTCAATCATTGGAATTTCCTCATCCCCGCTGCATCTGCAGACCGGCCAGCTGCGCAAATTCCTCCACACTCCTCACACGCGCAGCCAGCTTCTGCCAGTTCTTCAAAGTCTGCAGCTCCTTCTGCGCTAAGACCATATTTCTCAGCTCAGAAGGAATCGGACCGTATTCTTCAAGCAGGTTGAATACACACTCGGCAGTTGCCGTCAGTGTTATTTTCATGCCGGCTTCTTCCGCCAGCTTTGCTACTCTTTCTTCCGCCATTTTTTCCGCCATGATTACAGCTCTTTCTTCTGCCATGACTACAGCCCTTTCTTCTGCCATGATTGCAGCCCTTTCTTCTGCCATGACTACAGCTCTTTCTTCTGCCATGATCGCGGCCCTTTCTTCTGCCATGGCTACAGCCCTTTCTTCCGCCATGATCACAGCTCTTTCTTCTGCCATTTCTTCCAATACTTCATCAATCACACACCCCATCTCTTCTTCCTCCCCTTTCTCTTCTCTTTTTCTTTCACTTCTCTGCCGGAACTGCTTTTCCAGGCTCTTAGACCCTGTCAGCTGTTCCAAAAGCGACCAGCTTTCATCATCCATCTGTCTGTGCCAGTCACCAGCCTCAAAATATCTGCGGACACTTTCCCTGCTGTTGCGCTTCTGAAATATTTCAAGGAGCGGGCCCAGCTCTGTCCTGAAATACTCAAAATGACAAAATGACGACACATCCAGAAAATGGAGCGGATACTCCGGCAGCAGCTTCTTCAATGCCTGCTCCATCTCTGTATTCATATCATCAAAACAGATCATCTCATGCAGACTTTTAGGTCCTTTCCATGGCTGCTCACCCCAGTACACAACAAGCGTCACTACCGGCAAAAGCCAGTCTGCGCTTCTCACCTTATACAGAAATTCTCCCTCATCCTGATAAAACTCCCTGCAGGCTGTGCTGTCGTTTCCTTCCTGGTATGCCTTGTACCGCCGTTCGTTTTCACGCCTGATCTCCCTGAGCTGGCGGTCATATTCAAGGGCCTCCTGTATCATGACACGGACCGGCATCGCATAGTCTGTTTTCTCCTGATTTTCCAGCGCCAAAACCACAAATCTCTGCCCGTTACAATACTGCTTCATAACCAGATCACCCTGCCGCTCCATCGCCTCGTCATGTTCTGATCTGACGTGCACAGGCGACGCCTCCCGCAGTTCTTCCGCCTTAACGATCTGTCTGCCCTGAAACACACCGCCGTTCCACAGATCCGCATACCGCGCAGTATCCCGCAGATAAGTTTTCAATCCGATATCTTTCTTTCCCACCATACCTCCTTCGCAGGAGATTTGTGCTTCCAAACTACAGATCCGGGTCTCCGGCTGTTCCGTCACGATTACCGTTACCCTCCGCACCACGCATAGTAATCATGCATACTGCTGTTGTTGTCTTTACAAAATCTCCCGCCTTATTCATTTTTTCTGGAATAAAAGCATGATTTCGTTCGACACCCAATGGGATTCAGTAACCGTTTTTGTTTTTACGGTTAGAAATGTAATAGAATTATGAAATAAATGCTTTGATTAGAGTATAGCATCGGATGTCAGGTTTGTCACGTGCAATAATTTGAACGGAAAATTGACAATCGTCATTCTGCACAACACAAAATCTTGTACAGTCATCGTTTGATTTGAGACGAGTCATACATTATCTTGTATATATTCTGTCTACAGCCCGGACAACAGACCAGATTTTTCTACAAAACCGGATAAACGGTTTACCGTCATTGTGCTGCGACTTATAATGCATCCAGTACACCCCGGATTCCTTTTTCCTCATAAATCTGCTTATAGAGCGCGACCTCATCCCGGATCAGTTCGTCAATGACCTGCATCCCCAGAAGCTCCACCGGCGCCTGATCGTCAGTCATAATATGATCCCCCGCTTCATAAGCCGTCAGCTGCCCCTCCACTGTCTCCATCATCGCCGCCAGATCTTCCTCCACGATCTTTTCACGATGCGCCGACAGATTCTCCAGCATCTGCGGATTGTCGGATGCAAAAAGCTCCCTGTTGGTAGAGCCTTTCACGTCCACCGTATATACCTCACCGAACACACTGCCGATGGTATCCGCCAGATGTTCGTTAATGCTGCCCTCGTTGCTGCCGCGCATATTCATGTTCACTACCATCACGCCGTCCTCTGTCAAATGTTCCTTCACCAGCGTAAAAAATTCCACGGAAGACATCTGAAACGGAATGGTGATATCCTGATAGGCATCTACCATGATCACATCATACTTACCGTCGACAGCGTTTAAATAGGCTCTGCCGTCATAGGTCGTCACCGGCACATCCGCCGGCAGCTCGAAGTATTCTCTGGCCAGCGCGGTAATCTTCTCGTCGATCTCCACCCCTTCAATCTCCATATCTCCGAAATAATTCCGGCACTGCACGGCATAAGTTCCCGTTCCCATGCCCAGGATCAGCACCCTGCAGTCTCCCGGATTCTCCAGCTCTGTCATCAGTGGGGCCGCCATGGCATAGTCATAGTACATGCCCGTCAGCCCTTCCTCTTTTACCAGCAAAGACTGTACCCCAAACAGCACATTCGTCGACAATATGACAGCTCTGTCATTCTCCTTCACCTGCAGATAGTTATAGATAGATTCCCCCTCATAGGTCAGACCGCTCTCCCAGAAAGCAAAGCTGTTCGACTTCCCCAGAAAGCAGCACAGCACGAACAGAACCGCTGCCACTGCACTTTTGGCCGCACCTCTTTTGCCACTCACAAAATAGACCAGCGAAAGCGTGAGCAGGATTCCCGCAAAGATCAGGAACGTGATCGACGTGCCCACCACCGGAATGGAGATGAAAGTCGGCACAAAGGTTCCGATGATACTGCCGATCGTGTTGGATGCGTTCAGCATCCCCACCGTCTTGCCGCTGTCCGCCAGGCTGTCCACGGAATACTTGGCCAGCGACGGCGTCACCGTCCCCAGCAGAAACAACGGAAACACAAAGACTGCCATACAGGCCGCAAAAGCCGCCCAGATCAGGAAATTCGTATTCACCGTAAAGATCAGCAGCGCCGAAATCCCCAGGATGATATATTTTCCCACCACCGGAATGGCCGCAATCCAGACAGCGGCGATCAATATCCTGCCATACAGCCTGTCCGGGTCGGGGTTTTTGTCCGCACTGCGCCCGCCGTATATATTCCCCAGCGCCATGGCGATCATGATCGTTCCGATAATGATCGTCCACACGATCTGCGAAGAACTGAAATATGGAGCAAGCAGCCTGCTGGCTCCCAGCTCCACCGCCATCACCGACATCCCCGCGAAGAATTCCGTCAGGTAAAGAAATAATTTATTGCTCAATACAGGCGTTGTTTTTGTCGTATTCATTCCTTCTATATTCCTTCCTTACTCCTGTGTATTCTTTCCGGCATGCCCTCTCCATCCTGTATGCCCCAAAAGGACCAGCACAGCATCCATAGCCCGACTCCTCCGCAGGTCTCACCCTTCTGTAGATCCCGGAATCCTGTATCTTCCAGACAACCCGAAAACGGGGCCATGTCGCTTCACAAGCCCCGTCTTTCAGTATATACAATTTCTGATCCCTTTTCCACGAAAATATTTATAAATTTTGTCAATTATGAGCGCAGGCAGAAGCATGGTCCAATACCAAAATACCTACACACTCCCTTTCACCACCAGAATCTTATCCCCGGCGCTGATCTCCTCCGTCACCAGCTCATTGACTTCCTTTAACTGTGATATTGTCACATAATACCGTTTCCCGATATCCCACAGCGTATCATTAGGGCCGGCGATATAGATAACCATGCCTGGCAGCTCACTGAGCTTGTTTAAATCCAGTTCTTCCACCTTGATATCCGTAATCAGATTACTTTTCTGCACCGCAAACACGATCACCTTAAACAAAAGCGCCGCCTTCACATCCAGTTCATCACTGTCAAGCATCGTTACAGTCAGCTGCTCTATGCTGCAGCGCATCTTAAAGATACTGGTAGGGGTAATATTGTCCGCCTCGATCACATACTGGAAAGGCAGCACGTTCCTGGACGAATAAATGGATTTCGACCCATTACCGCACAGATACAACGTAACTACTGTCAGCGTTCCCGTAATGGCAATCCCGTTCTCCACGATTGCCTGCTCCTCGATCTGGATCTCCCCTTCAGAATGAATCAGCTGATACATGGGCATCTCCGGATTCTGGATTTTCGCATGTTCCGCGATCTTACATTTGCCGCTGCCGCACAGCAGCAGACTCTTAAGCTGTACCTCCGTAGTCAGCGCTTCGATCTCCTTCTCCACGCCGTAAATATCGGAAAGCACTTCCATATTTTCCTCTTCGTACAGATGAATATCCAGATCCAGCACCGGCTCTACACAGAAAACCCTCTCTTCTCCGTCAAAATCCTGCCTCACTTCCACATTACACTGCCCCAGGCTGTAGCGGATATCCGGTATCATATTTTCCCTGCATCCGTGGCATTCTATAATACCACTGAACGGTACCGTATTCTCATACCAGAGCGTTCTGTCATTGTCCCCTTCCCCCTCATAGAGGAAGAAAGCCCTCATCTCACCCTGAACCGATATCTTCTCATCCAGCGCTTTAAATTCCACGTGATCAAACGTGATGTGGTGCCAGATCGTCTGAAACACGTTGGGAAGATTACCCGACAGCTCCATCTCCTCTTTTAATCGGAAGATATCCTTCTTCTGCAGCACAAGCTCCGCCATCGGATACGTCCGTTTTCTGTATTCCACCGGTTCCTCATGATAGATATCCACCGCCGTATCCTGCTCCACATGCTCCTCCAGCTCCAGTCCAAAAGAGGTTACCGCCTGTACGCTGATCTTCCTGGAATTGATCAGTCCCACCGTCAGATCCTCAATCGACCAGTCTGTCAGGATGATATCCCCGTTGGATACCCCTTCCATATTGACCCGTTCCTCGAAGGGAAGTACCGCCTCCATGCTGGCACACATTCCCTCCATATCCGTCAGATACAGGATCGATACCACCAGTCTGCCTCTTAGATTCACCACATTTTCTCCGGCACGGATCTCCTCCATGATGATCTCGCCCTTGCTGTTAAGCAGATGACTGGCGTCAGGCTTGTTATCTGAAATATTCACATCTTCTTCCAATACCATCTGGGTGCCGGCTCTGCTGCTGATCCGATCCATATGTATCTTCTTTTTTACTAATTCCACAAAAATAAACCTCCATGCGTATACTTAGTAAAAGTATATGCCGCATGGAGGCCATGTATGACTCGTTGTACTGTTTTTACCAGATCCGCACCTTATTATGCCCTGCTTTCAAGCCGTTAATCGGACCAGCAAGCACATGATCGTCCCCTCTTTTCTCTCCGAGATAGTCCACATCAAAAACAATCGGCGTTCCGTCCGGATTCTCAAATAATCCTTCTACGGCCCGGGTACAGCCCAGATCCTTCGTCTGCATGATCACAGCTTCCTGCTCCAGCACTTCCGGATCCACATCCAGCTCGAGATAAACCGCCCGACCGTCCTCCGTCACTTCCTGCGTGATCCTGGCCTTCAACATGCCGCTGCCACGATAACTGTTGTGCTCACCGGCATAGCCCTGTGCTCCCTGAAGGTAGACATTACGGTCGATATATACCGGCTGTTTCACCTTCACATACAGATCTTCATCTCCCGGAAATGCCTCGTTGATCAGCCGGATATACTCCTCATAATCTCCCGGATGACCGTCAAAGGCTGCCGTGCCGCAGGATACCCCCTTCACTTCGCCCAGGGTTGGCGCCCCGCCCACAAAAATATTCTGATAGAAGCGGTCGTCCCCGCCATAGATAAAGGAGGAAGCCATGATCTGTGTCATATGCGGAAAATGATATGGGGTAGAACGATCCAGCACGGTCCAGTGCTTCATATTACCCAATACCAGATTATGCAGGTAAGCGCCTCCCTGGGAAGCATTCTCAAAGCTATACGGAGATCCGAGGATATTATGATCCACCAGATAGGGTCCGTGGGATACCTCTACCATCAGATCGCGGATATTGCCGCAAAGCAGATTGCCGCTCACCCGTGTGCCCTGCGTCTCCCAATCCAGCCAGATTCCCAGCGTACAGTCATGAATATAATTGTGATGAATCTGCGTATCGATGGGAGCATGAAACTTGATGCCCGCAATCTCATACCCGTAGAACTCATGCTTTGTGGCGATATTATAAATCTCGTTGCCGCAGATTTCACTGAATATACAGCCCAGATGCCCCACAATGCCGTTCTGGCCGCAATCGTGGATCACATTATTGCGTACGATATGGGAACCCACGTTATCTTTGTGCCAGCCCTGCAGAAGCGCCCTGCCTACCGCTTCAAACTGATACGTATAACCGGGTTTTCTTCTGGTCCTGGTAAAAAGATTATCGCCGGTCTTCTCGTCCTTCCCCAATGTCACGGCGCTGCACTTGGCGTCATGGATATGATTGTCCTCAATAATCCAGCCCTTAGACCAATGCGGGCCGATCAAACCCGGCTGATCCCCCGTGGGCGGCGCGAAAGGACACGCCGCCTGTGCCATTTCAAATCCTGAGACAGTAATGTAATCCTTACCACCCTGCGTCGGATAAAACACACATTTACGTACATTGATCTCTACCAGCTCCTGATTCGGATCCGCTCCCTGGAAATTCGCCCAGATAGAAGTCGTCTCCGCCTCCACCTGCGCATACCACCGATACACCGTACCTTCCGGATCCGCGATGGGTTCCCTGTAATCCTGCCAAGGAACATTGAAACCGGTCTCCCTTCTCTGCGCCTTCTCCACCTCTTCCAGTGTGAGCGCTTCATAGAAAGAACTTCCGTTCAAATATACGTCTCCCAGATGAAGCGTGGGATAGGCCGGCCCGATCATCCAGTCCCCGTACAAATAGGTGTCATAGGGATTAAAATCTCCAAACAGGGAATTCGGCACCACCGCTTTCCACACTGTGCCCTTCACATTTTCCCAGTTCGTGATTCGCTCGGATCCTTTAATAACGGGCTTCTCACCTTCCGCCGCACGGTAAGTGATCCTTTCCAGATCACTGATACCGCCCATCCTGGGATCCACCCACTCCCGATACACTCCTTCATGAACGATCACCGTATCCCCGGGCATGGCCACATCTGCCGCCCGCTGAATCGTTGCGAAAGGCTCCGCCGCCGAACCGGCCGCCCGGTCATTCCCGGTCACTGCCACATGATATTCTCTTATCATCTGCATATCCAAAGTCCCTCCTATACCAGCTCAATCGTGTTCTTCCCGTCCTCAAACGGACCGCATACCGGATGGATGCCCCGATGCTGTCCGAAATAATCCGTATCAAATATAATCTCCGTCCCATCCGGATTCTCGAATCGTTCCTCCGGCTCAAAAGCCATACCGAGCGTCTGCGTGGAGATGGTCTGCCAGGTTTTCTGTGGAAGATATTCATACAGATCCGTGACCAGTCTGCACCCGTCATCACCGCACACCAGCTTCAATTCCACTTTATGCTCCGTATCCAATACGAAGTCTTCCTCTCCATCATAAGGCTGTGCACCGTTAAAATACACATTGCCGCCGCTGTAAACAGGAAGATGATCATAATACTTATCCCGCTCCTCCCGGATATTATAGTTCTCAGCCGTAAATCGAGCCAGATACTCCTCTTCCTTCGGGTATCCGTCATAGGGCTTTGTACCGCAGATCTCATTCAGCCAGCCCGGCCCTTCCAGATTCATCTTCTTCGCATACTCCGTATAGATTGACCGCACAGGCATCTGTACGAAGATATTGTTATAAAATCTTGCGTCTCCGTGCAGTATAGTCATGAAGCCATCCACCTCTGTCCTGTGCGGCACATGATAGGGCGTATATCTGGGTGTCGGGAACACTTTCCCTCCATTGTCCACTCCGTTCCCCACATAGGTGAAGGTCCCGGCAATCAGATTATGCACGAAAGCAAGTCCCTGGGTGCTCAGACGGCCCGCCGCCTCCGACAGCAGCAGATTGTTGTCGATTAATGTCGGTCCATGGGACACCTCCACGAAAATATCCTCTGCCAATGCCAGCGGCATGGTAATTTCCGTACCTTCCGGCGGCATATTATCATGGAAAAGGTTCTGGCTCACGCGGGTTCCCTGCGCCTGCCAGTCCAGCCAGAGGCCTCTGGTACAATATTCGAAATGATTCCTGCGAATAATCACATCAATCGCTGCATGCAGCTTGATTCCGCCAATCTCTGCGCCTGCAAGATCCTGCTTGTTATTGATATGATGAATATGGTTGTCCTCAATAATAGAAAATACACAGCCCAGGTGGCCCACGATGCCGGTCTGTCCGCAGTCATGGATATCACAACGGCGGATGATATGAGAACCGATCAGCTCCTTTGTCCATCCCTCTCTCTGCGCCTGGCAGATCGCATCCCGCTCGTTCTGTGTGCCGTCCTTCACAAATTTCGTACACCATTTATTCTCATTGTTCGGCTGCAGATATTTGCCCAGAGAAATCCCGCTGCACTTGGAATGGGCCACCTCACAGTCCTCGATGATCCACCCCCTGGACCAGCGCGGGCCGATCATACCCTCCTGGTATGCAGTGGGCGGAGCCCACTGCGTGGCTGCTCTTGTCACCTTAAATCCGGACAGCGTAATGTATCCGACACCCGATTTAGAGGGATAGAAACAGTTCCGTCTGACGTTGATCTCCACGTCTTCCTGATTGGGATCAGCCCCCTGGAAATTCGCATAGATCACCGTGGTGTCCCCATCCTGTTCCGTGTACCATTTATATAAGGTCGCCTCCTGATCCCAGGATCCCTTATAGATAACCGGATTCTCCACTTCCTCCAGCCGGGCAGCCTCGTAGAAGGATTTGTCTCCCAGGTAAATCTCTCCCGTATGTACCGGTTGTATCGCATTGTACCAGTCGCCCCTCACATAAGTCGTATACGGGTTATAATCACCGAAAAGCCCATTGGGAATACGCACCATCCACACATCCTTCTTCCAATGCACCCAGTTCTTCACCGGCTCTGCGCCGGTAATCACCGCGCCGTTCTTTACCGCACTGCGATAAATGATCCTCTGGTCCGGTGTCCCCGCATTGACCGGATCTACATATTCCCGATAAATTCCCGGCGCTACGATCACCTCGTCACCTGCTGCTGCCAGCCTGGCCGCCTGTGCCAGAGACTGCAGAGGTCTTTCGCTTGTTCCATCTCCGCCCCGCGGAGCATCTGCAGCTACATATATTTGCATGATAGTCCTCCATTCTTACGCAACCTGCGAATTTATACGCAAACAAAAACTTAACCCTTCACTGCCCCGGCCATCATACCTTTGACCAGCTTATCCTGGAAAACAATGAACAGGATAATCATCGGCAGCACCGACAGCACCAACACCGACAATATAATCGGAATATCCATTGCATGTTCACCCTTAAACTGTCCAAGCGCCAAAGGCAGCGTCTTATGTGCCGGCGTCTGAAGCAGCGTATTGGCAAATGCGAACTCATTCCACATGGATACACCATTATAAATGGCCAGCGTGGAAAGTCCCGACTTGGACAGCGGCAGGATAATGGAAAAGAAATTCCTGTACTTATTACAGCCATCGATCTCCGCCGATTCTTCCACTTCCCTGGGAATCGTCATCATAAACGCCGTCAGAATAAATACCGACATCGGAAGGGCAAATGTCACATAAGGCCCGATCAGCGACCGGAGCGAGTCGTACAGTCCCATCTTCGTTGTCATCTTGAAGATCGGGATCAAAGTTACATGCATGGGAATCGACATCATCGCCACGATGCCCGCATAGATCAGCCCGCGCATCTTAAATTTCATTCTGGAAAGCGGGTAAGCCGCACAGGAAGCTATGATCAGCATCAGGATCAGGCTTACAGCCACCACAAATACACTGCGGAAGAAATAGCCAAAGAAACCATTCGTTGCTACTTCTACATAATTCTCAAAATACCAGGGATCCGGAAAATGAAAGACTCCCTGCGCCAGCATATCAAACTGTTTCCGGAAGGAATTCATAATCATGAAGAAGAACGGCACCAATGTGACCACCAGCCACAGGATGGCAAACAGGATGGCAATAGCCCACGCTATCCTGGATTTCATCTTTTCTTTCCTGTAATCCACCTCTTTCTGTCCATTCATATCAATAGTCCTCCTTTACCACAAAGATTTTCTGGAACACCAGAGCAATGAAAGTGATCAACAGGAACATTCCCGCTGCCACACAGGATCCATAACCCATATTGAACTGCTGGAACGAAAGCTTATACATATAGGTAGCCATCAACTCGGTTCCTCCGGCCGGGCCGCCGCCTGTCATATTCCAGATCATATCGAAATATTTCAGCGAACCGATCAGGGACATGGTGCAGGCTGTCTTGAAGATAGGACCCAGAAGCGGAATGGCAATCGTCCGCAGATACTGTCCTCTCGTAGCGCCGTCAATCACGGCCGCTTCATAGATCGAGGTATCGATATTGCCATACCCTGCTATGAAATACACCATATAGAAAGGAGTAAACTGCCAGGCCATAACGCCGATCACCGAAAACAGCGCATGAGGATTCCTGCCCAGCAGATCTACAGTCACTTTGCCGCCTTTGATCATTGACGCAATGGAAGAGAAGATACCGCCATTGGTGGCCAACGCATAGCTGAACAGGAATGCGATGGCAACGGAACTCATCAGATAAGGCAGAAACCAGATAACCTTGAAGAGATTGAATTTCTTCCCCCCTGCATCCAGAAAAGTAGCCAGCAGCATGCCGATAGGGATCTGCAGCAAAATGGAGAATACCATCACCACCACATTATGGCCGAACGACGACCAGAAAGTCATATCCGAAAAAAGTGTCTTCCAGTTCTGAATTCCGACAAATATCTTGTCTGATGATATGCCGTTCCAGCTGTATGCGCTGGTAGTGAAAGTGTCGATAATAGGATAGATCATATAAACTGCTATCAGAAACAGCGCGGGAAAAAGAAATACCGCAGCCGCCTTGGCGGTACTTTTTTCCCTTGCCCGGGCCAGCCCGTTTTTGTTATTATTCTGAGCCACATTATCTCCTTTCCGGGAAACCATTCCGTTACAGCCTCCCTCTCAAACCAACCTGTAGTGAAAAATAGCCCGCAGGAGATGAAATCCCCCGCGGGCTTATCATAACCAACCGCTCGATGTCACAATAACAACATCTCAAATTATGGGTTAAATAATGTTTTATTCAGCAATCGCCGCCTGCATGGCCGTATCGTGCGCCTGCCCGATCTCCTCAGGTGTCTTCTGCAGACCGAACAGCTCCGTCATGCAGTCCTTATGTACTTCCGTTACGGAAGCCGGCAGATACTGGTCATACCACAACTGTACGTTGGAAGCGCTGAAGAATACGTCTGCAACCACCTTCGTGTTCGGATCCTCGATTGTAGTCTCAAATCCCTTAATGGAAGGAATCGTACCGCTTGCAAGCTGTTCCTGGTTATAGGTATCGTCATTATAATACTGAGTTGCCAGTACATAACATGCATCCAGCTTCGCCTGATCAACAGAACCGTCCGCATTCCAGCAGTTGAAGGAGAATCCGTTACCGATCGCTGTACCGATCTCTACGTTCTGGGGAACGCCCGCTGCAGCGGCTTCAGAATCTTCCGGGAAACGGAATACGCCGATATTCGCGTCATACCATTCCTTATTATCATCGCTGATGCTTCGTGTCTGCCAGGAGCCGTGGAGCATCATCACACAGGTGTTATCATAAAGGAGCGCTCTGTCCTGTCCGTCATCGGTGGAAAGAGAGTTAACGCCCTCCGGGAAGTATCCCTTCTTTACCCAATCCTGAATCTTCTCACCCGCATAGATAAATGCGTCGGAAGTGAAAGTGCCGCCATTTTCCTGGGCATAAGCCGCATCGAACTCGGCATTGCCCGAGTGACGTGCTACCAGATACATGTAATACATGGAACCAGTCCACTTGGAACCATTCGCAAGCGAGAAAGGAACATAACCAGCCTCGATCAGCTTATCACATATCGCTTCCAGCTCCTCGATGGTCTTCGGCACTTCCAGACCCAACTCTGCAAAGATGGTCTTATTATAGAAAATATCACATCCGGAAAGACCGCCAAAAGGAATCGCCAGCACTTTACCGTCATAACTGGACTGCGCAACTGCTGCATCAATGAACTCAGGATGATCATAGGTGTTGAACATTTCCGTGATATCATTTACAAAACCGGAGTTATAGTACTCAGCCATCGGACCGCCGCCCCAGTGGATATACATATCAGGAGCCTGTCCGGAACTCATAGCCACGATCAGCTGCTGCTTATAGTTATCGTTCTGCTGATGCACCTGATTTACGGTGATATTAGGGTAATCCTCCATAAATCTCTTCACAGCGCCTTCCTGAATATCCTTAACCGAACCTTCCGTCGCAATGTCCCACAGGTTGATGGTAAGAGGTTCTGTTGTCAGTTCCGGAAGATTCTTCCCTTCCGTGGAACCTGCCGCCGCGTCCTCACTCGGAGCAGTCTCTTCTTCCGCCGGTGTCTCAGCTGCCGCTTCTGTCTCAGCAGGTGCTTCTGTCTCTTCTTCCGCCGGCTGAGTAGTAGTACTGTCCGAACCGGAGCCGCCGCATCCGGTCAACAGGGTTCCAACCAATGCCGTTGCCAGAATAATTGATACAAACTTTCTCTTCATACTCTTTCTCCCTTTCCTTGAGTTGTATTGTCAGTTTGCACCATATTCCTTCATCTCTGTCAGGAGAAAATTTGTTGGATGGGGCAAACTGCACAAAAAATGTCGTTTATTCCACTTTTTGTTGAAACAATTATACCCCCCCCCAGGTAGTTTGGCAAGTACTTTTTATCATTTTCACTTCTTCACGTTCATGGTCAATTTATTGTTTTACGTTTATAGTTTAATTGTTTTATCAACCTTTGCCTTCAGGTTCATCATTCCACCGCTCCGATCAGTTCCGTCACACTCTCGATCCCATATCGTTCCATATACGCCTCAATTCCTTCCACCACTTCCATCGTTGCGTAAGGATTCACAAAGTTCATGGCCCCCACCGCCACCGCACTGGCACCGGCCAGCAGGAACTCTACCGCATCTTCCGCGTTCGCAATACCGCCCATGCCTATAATCGGGATCTTCACCGCATGCGCCGCCTGGTAAACCATTCGTACCGCCACCGGTTTAATGGCCGGCCCGGAAAGACCGCCGGTTTTGTTTGCCAATGCAAACGCACGCTTATGGATATCGATCTTCATCCCGGTAATGGTATTGATCATGGACAGTGCGTCAGCCCCTGCCGCCTCTGCAGCCTTCGCCATCTCCACGATGTCTGTCACATTCGGGCTTAACTTCATAATGATGGGCTGCTTCGCCCTCTTTTTGATCCGGGCAGTAATATCATACAGACTGTCCGGCTTCTGGCCAAATGCGATGGCCCCTTCCTTCACATTCGGGCAGGACACATTAATCTCCAGCATGTCCACCGGCTGCTCTCCCAGCCGCTCCACCACTTCCAGATAATCCTCCACCGTTCTGCCGCAGACATTGACAATGATCTTCGTGTCATATTTTTGTAAAAAGGGGATATCCCGCTCTACAAAGACATCAATACCCGGATTCTGCAGTCCGATGGCATTTAACATGCCGCCATAAGTCTCCGCCACGCGGGGCGTTGGATTACCCGGCCACGGCACATTTGCCACCCCCTTGGTCACCACCGCTCCCAGACGGTTCAGATCCACAAACTCACCGTACTCCATCCCGGATCCAAATGTCCCGGACGCCGTCATCACCGGATTGTTTAAAGTTACACCTGCTATTGTCACTTTTGTATTCATCAGCTTTTCCTTCCCTCAGCACGGATCATACATTCCGTGATCCCCAAGATCCTTTATCAGATTTCCACTTCTTTCGCTTCAAACACGGGTCCGTCCGTACAGATCCGCGCATTGTTGACATGCGAGTGATGATCCACCGCCTTCGTCCTGCACACGCATCCAAGACAGGCTCCCACACCGCATGCCATTCTCTCTTCCAGCGAGATATAAGCATCCATCCCCTGTTCTGCAGCATAATTTTTGATCGCACGCAGCATGGGCAGCGGCCCGCACGCCATGATCACATCCGCCTGCAGTTTCCTGACCCTGATAATATCCATCACATTGCCCTGCACGCCGGCACTGCCGTCCTCCGTGGCAAGAAAGACCTGTCCGTACTGCTCCAGATCTTCCTGCAGAAAAAGATCCTGATCCCGGTAACCAAGCAGAATATATTTCTCCGCCTCCAGCTCCTTTGCCAGCTGCAGCATCGGCGGGATACCGATACCGCCGCCCATGAGGAATACCCTTTTTCCGGCGGCCATCTCCACCGGAAATCCGTTGCCCAGCACCCCCAGAACTTCCAGTTCATCCCCGGCCCTGCATGTGGAAAATTCCGCCGTCCCTTTACCGGCAACACGATATACCAGCCGTATCCGGCTTCTGTCCCGATCCACCTCGCAGATGCTGATCGGACGCGGGAGCAGCGTCGCCGCACTGTGCGGATATACCGCGACGAACTGCCCTGCGTGAGTATCCTTTGCCAGTTCCGTCTCCAGCCACAGATCATAGATCTGCGGCGCAATCTTTTTTTGTGACACTACTGTCGTTTTTATCTTCTTTTTCTGCGCCATACTGTCCTTATCCTTCCTGTATTTCCTTTCCTCGATGTAACCCTGCAGCCTGCGGCTTCCCTGCTGCAAATTCCGCTGCTTTGGACCGCCTTCTTCTACACACCGCATCGTCTACACCTGTTTTCTCTGATACACAATCCCGCCCCCACAAATCGTATAAGCGATCACTCCCGGCATGGTCTCTCCCACAAAAGGGGAATTCACCGCCCTGGAGGCAAACTCTTTCACCACCCACTCCCTGTCCGGATCGAACACCACCAGATCCGCCGGACCTCCTTCCGCTATATATCCAGCATCCAGACGGTACAGTTCGGCCGGTGCACAGCTCATCCTGCGCACAAGTTCCGCCATGGACAAATAGCCCTTCTGCACCAATTCCCGAATACCAAGAGACAGAGCCGTCTCCAGGCCGATAATACCGCTGGGCGCTTCCGTGAGCGGTCTTCCTTTCTCCTCCGTACTGTGGGGTGCATGATCGGTGGCAATCATATCGATGGTGCCGTCCCGCAGACCTTCTATGATCGCAAGCCGGTCTTTTTCTTCCCGCAGCGGCGGATTCATCTTCGCCAACGTGCCGTGCCGGATCACTGCGTCTTCGGTCAAAGTAAAATGATGCGGTGTGGCTTCCGCGTAAATGTGACTGCTCAGACGTTTCGCCTGCCGCACCAGCTCTACGGCCTCCCTGGTACTGATATGCTGAATGGACAGATCCGCTTCTTCCGTCACAGCGATCTTCAAATCCCGTTCCACCATGGAAATCTCCGCTTCTCTGGGCGAACCGCCAATCCCGAAGTACTCGGCCGCCCGGCCGGCATTCACACCGTTGTTCCGAATCAATGCCGGATTCTCCTCATGCAGGCTGACCGGCCTGTCCAAAGCTGCCGCACGCCGCAATGCCTGTCGAAGCAGGGTCTCATCCAGCAGCGGTATGCCGTCATCCGTAAAACCGGCCGCCCCCAGGCTGCTTAGTTCCTCCATATCCGTCAGTTCCTGTCCTTTCATCCCTTTCGTCACATTGGCACAGGTATGGATATGAATTCCCGTTTCCAACCCTTTTTTCAACACATAGGAAAGCGTCTGCCGGTTGTCCACTGCCGGATTCGTGTTGGCCATCAGCACCACCGATGTAAAACCGCCCCGGGCCGCTGCCTCCGCACCGGTATGAATATCCTCCTTATACGTAAATCCCGGATCCCGAAAATGAACATGAACATCCACCAGACCGGGAGCGACACACTGGCCGTTCAAATCGATCGTCCTCTCGACCGTACACTCATCGACCGGTGTTCCCTGCGGCAAAATACGCGCAATCTTTCCGTCTTTTATCAAAATATCCCTGTATCCTTCCATACCCGATCGTGGATCGATCAGATACCCGTTCTGCAAATACAGCATGGCATTTTGTCCTTTCTCTTATTGTCGTGCCTGTTCCCCGGAGGGCTACAGCAGACAGCAGATTTATCTGTTATCTGCTATAGTATACCATACCCGTCTCCTTATGTCAGTGCTGACACAAACATTCCCTGTTAAGCCCAAACCCTCAGCTTTATCGGCCGGATGTTCTGCCACCGATCTACTGCACAGGTCCAGAATACCTGGCGCAGCCCGCTAGGCCTCCGTTTCTGAACCTGCACTCTCGAAAAATATCCTCGAAAATTTACACAGAATCAAGTACACTAGTCAAACACCACCGGCTTATCTATAAACTCGGTTTTGATCACGATATAAGGATAGCTTTCCACCTGATTACTCTTTTCCTCCGGTGCAGGACCGATCAGATTCGTATCCACATAAACAGCGTTGGCAGTCTCATACAACGCATTCAGCGAGATACTGTATCCCCCTGTCTCCTGCGTCCCATACCCCACACAGATATAGAGAAAACCTCTATCCTCAAATGTAATCTTAAAAGCATCGGCCTTTTTCTGCTCGATCTGCTCAAGCAGCTCTTCCGGAATATTATCCTCCGCAATCACTGTACATTCCAGATCTTTGATCTTCTCCATACCCTCCTGCTTCTTTCCACATGCATAAACACCCATACACATCAGGCAGATCAGGAACACACTCAGGAGCCTCTTCTGATACTCATATACTTTCCCCATTTTTACCTCCATTCCATAAACACTTATTATCTAATTTATTAGAAAACTGTCAGCTCTATTCCTACTGATTATCCTATTGATTAATACTCTGATTCCTTATATAATAAAAGAGTTCCCGCCGCCGTTTCGGCCGGAACAGATTTTATCATTATAGCGAGTAGATATACAGAACTCAGAATTTCAGAAAGGTACGCCCATGATCCGATTAATTGCAGTTCTTCTCTTCGTTGTTATTTTCCTCATCGTCAGCCTGCCGATCCAGCTGGCGGAATATATCATTGGCAGGTTTAATCCGGATATCAAAGACCGCAGCTCACTTGCCATTGTCAAATGGGCTTTTCGCGTCGTTCTGTTCCTGTCCGGCACTTCCGTCACCGTGATCGGCGAAGAAAATGTGCCCGTAGACGAACCCGTATTGTATATCGGTAACCACAGAAGTTATTTCGATATCCTTATCACTTATGTCCGCGTGCCGCGGCTTACCGGTTACATGTCCAAGATCGAGATCCTTCGCATCCCGTCTCTGAACACCTGGATGAAATACCTGCACTGCGTGTTCCTGGACCGCTCCGATATCAAAGCCGGCATGCAGTCCATACTGACGGCCATCGATAAGATCAAAGCCGGCATCTCCATCTGTATTTTTCCGGAAGGAACCCGCAATCGGGTTAACGATACTTTCCTGGAATTCCATAACGGCAGTTTCAAGGTCGCCGAGAAGACCGGGTGTGCCATCGTACCCATGAGCATCAACAACGCCGGACATATTTTTGAGGATCATATCCCCTGGATCCGCAGGACTCATGTGGTTCTCGAATACTGTAAGCCTATCTATATGAGTGATCTGGATAAAAATGACAGACGCCGCATCGGCATGCTGGTACAGGATGTCATCAAAGAAGCATACTTCAAAAATAAAGAACTGGTGTAACCGCCAGTTCTTTATTTGCATATCTCCGGGTATGGTTGACAGAAAACCTTAACCTGCCGTATCAAGCTCTTTCATGATCGCACTCATCATCAGCACCAGCTCTGCATTCAGATCTATCTGATTCATGATCCCCCGGCTTTCGTCAACATTCTTATAATTACGACTGCCCGCTCCGTCCAGATAACTGACAGACTCCGCATTCCGCCCCAGCATATAATGCAGATGGTTTTGCAGCACCATGGCATACTCATGATTTGTTATGATATGATCCACGACGGTCAGTCTGGCAATATCCCGCAGCATTTCCGCAGCCCCGCCCTGCTTCTCATCAATATTAACCAGAAGCCCCGCATTCTTGGACGCTTCGGCAATTCGCTCTCCTTCCTGCATCAGGATCTTCATCACATCCCCGCACAGATTGACATCCACCTTCTGTTTTGTGGACAAATACGTCACACATCCCAGGAAAACAAAATCATTCTTCATTTCCGCGATCGGATTTTCCAGAAGATAATTCTTGACGACATTGTGATAGCCGCCCGATCCGGTAGCCCGGTATAATTCTGCAGCTGCGTGGAAATATTCCTCCTGCGTGATGTCATTCAGATACTTCCCGGCATACCGGTATGCCCGGTCTGCAGCCTGCAGGCACTGTGTCGCGAATACTCTGTCATAGTCTTGATACAGATAACTGAATTTCGCCAGCGTTGCAGCAAACCGGATTGTCACATTCATATTGATCCCGTCTACGTAGAGCAGATAACCCGACGCTTTATTATCCACACTGCTGACACCGGCGTACACCGCCCCACTTGTAGCGTCCTGCATCTTGAGAAGCCAGTCAATCTCATATTTCACTTCATCCAGCACGTCCGGTATCTCATTGCCGCTCTCGGGAATGCCCGCCTGATCATCAAACACCTCCGGATACAGCTCATATGCCAACAACAGATAATCGGCAGTCTGACAGCCTTTGGCCACATCTCTGTTGCTCATCTCATCCACATGCCAGCCGCCCGATACCTCCAGACTTACAGACGCCTCATCCTTCAACTGTGCTTCCCTTGCATGGCATGCATTCCTGGCCGCCTCACCGGCCAGCTCCGAAGAAAGTGTCAGCCCGCAGCGATTGTAATAGTACTTCTTCAACGCCGCATGATACAACTCCCCATACGGATTGTCTCCGATCACAAAGGTATAGGACTGCCCTATCTTCGCTGCCTGTATATAGTAAGTACCGGCCGTTTCCAGCTCCGTAAAATCACCGTAGCAGATCTGTTCGTCCGTTCCTTCGGCATTCTCTCTTTGTTCAATCTGTCCACTGTAAACCACCTGCCTGCTCTCGGCATCCACCACCGAAAAGGTGTCCGGAATTCTGTCCCCCTGAAACAGGGCCGTCTTATCGCTCTGACAGGCATACCCTACCTGATTCACCAGAATGCTGGGCAGGCTCTCGGGTACTTCATAATCGAATTCCGGCGACAGTCCCAGGGTGGTGATCTCCTCTCCCTCACTTCCCACCTGCAGCGTATCAAAAGAAAGCTCCGACACAGAACCACAGCCGGAAGTCAGAAGCACGCACAATATTATTACATTTACTATTTTATAAAATCTCGTTCTCATTTTCCTTCAAATCTTTCGTTAATCTAAACCAGAGTCTGTCTCTTTCCCAGCCTGCCAAAATGACACTACCGTTTGACCAAGCTCTATTCTATCACAAAAATCCGCTTTCTTCATCATAATAAACAACATTTCCATCAATAATTGTACATAAAACGCTGGTAAATACTTCCATGGGATTACCGTCGAAGATTGCCACATCTCCATCCTTCCCCACTGCCAGACTCCCCACACGGTCCTCTACACCACAGATCCTGGCTGCATTGATGGTGATGGCACGAAGCCCTTCTTCCGGCGGCATCCCTTCCTTCACCGCCAGTCCCGCACAGATGGGCAGAAACTGTATCATAGACACCGGATGATCCGTTGTTACAGCCGTCAAAATGCCCTCTCTGCTCAATATTCCCGCCGTCTTAAAAGCCATATTTTTGACCTCTATCTTATTTCGGCTGGCCATATCGGGGCCTACGATCGCCGGAAATCCTGCTTCCTTCAATTCTTCCAGGATCAAATGTCCTTCACTGCAGTGGTCCAGCGTCATATGGAGACCGAATTCCTTCGCAATGCGTACCGCTGTCAGGATGTCATCCGCTCTGTGTGCATGTGCCTTTAAAGGAATCTCACCGTCCAGCACCGGCAGCCAGCACTCATAGCGAAAGTCCGGAGGCAGATCCGGATTCCCGTTCTTCTTCTTCCGATAATTACACGCTTCGGTCAATTCCCCCCGAAGCATTGCCGCGACAGCCATCCTTGTAGCCGGAGAGGTGTTCTGACCCGCATAATTGACCTTGGGATTTTCGCCGAAAGCCACTTTCATCGCCGCGGGAGCCTTGACAATCATACGATCGATACACCTTCCATGTGTCTTCAAAAAGACAAACTGGCCACCCACTACGTTGGCGCTTCCCGGCCCGATCATTGCCGAAGTGATGCCGGCCTGTATTGCATCATTAAAGGCAGCATCCATCGGATTGATCGCGTCGATCGCCCGCAGATATGGGGTAATGGGGTCCACATTTTCATTGCAGTCATCCCCCTCCATACCCTTCTTTTCCTCCGTGATCCCCATATGGCAATGGGCCTCTATGATCCCCGGCATTACCAGATTGCCCCTGGCATCCAGGATCCGCACCCTGTCCTCTCCTTTCCATCTGCCCGGTTTACAGTCCTTCATATCTCCCAGCGCCGTGATCTTTCCGTCCTCGATCTGCAGATAGCCATCCTCATAGTCCCGTGCTTCCATTGTCTTGATATTTCCGTGAATGATAACCAGCATATTCTACTCCATTTCCATACTGCCTTTGCCGCATCCAGGTCCGGACTTCCCATGACGGGCCTGTCCTTTAGTCCATTTTAAACAATCGGGAGAATCGTAACTGGCCACCCGGATGCGCATTTACCGCTCCTGACATGCCACATTCTCCCGATTTGCTTCCAGCCGCAGCTGTATTTCAATACTTGTGCTCCTGAGCAGCCTATTGTAATTTCGTCATTGGATTTACCGGCTCACCGTCCTTAGTCAGCTTGAAATATACATTCGTCCCCTCCACGCTGTAGTACTTGGTGGGCGCCGCTACGGTTCCAATTCCGTCTCCCACAGATACATAGCTTCCTTCGGATACCGTTATATTTTCCAGCTGTCCGTATGTCAGTTCATAACCGTTGCCGAGATCCATCACTACCATATTCCCGATCGTCGGGTCATAAGCAACGGACGTGACGCGTCCATTAGCCGCAGCCGTAATGCTCTCACCCTGGTTCGCCGCAATGACTATCGCCGGGTTGTATTTATACTGCTGTAACGTAGGGAAGAACACAGTCTGATCCATGCTGTAATTGATCAGCACATCGCCGACGATCGGCCAGACCAGATTATCCTCTTCTTTAAAATCCAGCGTCGGCTGCACGGTTGTGGAAATTGCTTCCGCCGTCTCCGTCTCTTCACTCTTTCTGGCCGTGTCCACCGACTCATCAAACATGCCGGCTTCCTGCTCTTCGTCCTCTTTCTTCTTACGCTTCTCCTCTTCCTGCAGCCCTTCCAATTCCTGGATCTTATCCTCGTCCACGCTGCCGGCTTCCCGCTCCTTCTCCTGCACCGCCTTCTTATCCTTTAACTCCTGATCAACGGCATCCTTATCCTTCTTATTGTCTTTCTTAGCCGAAAGCCTGTCCTCAGTGGTTTCTTTCTTAGCCGAAAGCCTGTCCTCGGTATTCTCCACATTCTGGGAATTTGCTTCCTGAAAACTTGGATCATAATCCAGATCGTCAGTTCCAACCTCCGCGAACAGCGTATCCAGCTCTTCGCCGGACATCATATTCTCCGCCGTCATATTATTGCTCTTCTCGATCGCCTCGAAATCTACCACATAATCTTCCTTTTCGGCATTGTTGTTTCTTTTCACAAAAACACCGGTAACTGTCAGTGCCGTCAAGACCAGCACAGACGATGTCAACATAATGATCCGCTCTTTCCTGATACTGTTTCTATTCCTTCTTCCCATGAAACCTTGCCTCCTGTTATTATTTTCAGGTTACTTCTCACGGTCCTGCCGCTCACAGCAACCCTCCTACCTCTCTCCGAACATTACGGACCACATCCGCCGCATTCGGAAATACGTAATATCGCTTTCGAGTGTAAGATGACCTTCTCCGGTGCGACTTATGCACATATCCCGGATGATCATCCTGCACTGTGCAGGTACATGGTGTTAGTCTTACCCATTTTTGACAGGTTATTCAAATTTTGTTAATTCTGTCCTGTAAAAAAAATTCTCAAGTATCTGATCATATGTTTTCCCGTTTAAGGCCATACAGTTGGCGCTGTACTGACTCATACCAAATCCATGTCCAACTCCCGCCACCCGGAAGATCACTTCTCTTTCCTCCCTTTCCATCTCAAATGATGCCGACGGCAGGTCGAAGAGATAGCGAAAAGTCTCTCCGTCAATCTGCTCCGCCTCCCCATCCTGCTTAAGAAAAGACACGCCGGTTACGTAACCGGCAGTATCATACGTCAGTTTCACCTCTTCCCATAGCTCCTGCTCGGAAAATGCTCCTGTAAGCCGGCTTTGTACGGCTCGAAGATAATCTGTCTTCGATACCCTGACCGTGCTGCTGTAATTTTGTGCCGCCTTATCCTGAATACAGGACACGCTCCGCAGATACGGCCTTTGATCCGTGTCCCACACTTCAGCCGCATCTCTTGTCCCGCCATTGCTTATCTGAAAATAAGACGCCTGAATCGGTTCTCCCTGACAGCACAAATACAGTCCGGCCGTCTCATCAACCGCCTGCTTCCAATTCCGGAATCTTTCCGAAGAAATATCCATCTCATACCATTTACTCTGTCCGGCACCAGACAACAGAAGTTCCTCCCCCTCCTGTTTTGCAATCGCCTGGACCACCTCTGTTCTCAGAAGCACCGACTGCGCTTTTAATGCCTCTTTCTCATAAGTTTCCGGCATCACCGTGCTCAGCTTATAGACCAGATACTCCTCCATGGGAATTTCCCAGACTCCCCAGTCCATCGAGACCCGGATCCTGTATCCCACTTCTCCCTCCAGATTCACCTTGTTATCCTGTCGCAGTTTTGCCGTTTCTTCCCCCACATGCCCCCACAGGCTGGCGCATACATAGGGCAGCAAAAAAACAAACAAAAGAAAGCCTCCGGCATCTCTTTTGTTTGTTCTTTTTAAGACGATTCTATTATACTTCACACAAAACACCCCACATATATAACTATTCCTATGTGGTTTCTTCCCTTTTTATAACCATATCACAGCGGATAACCCTGCCGCATCTTCCTACCGCGCAAGATCCAGGTGCTGTACGGTGGACACCATACCACTCTCATACAGGAAGATCCCCGTACTCCTGATCATGGCATTGCTGTGGTTATCCTTCTCGGAATTGAGGGCAAACTGTGTTGACACCTTTCCCAATCCGATCGCACCCACGCCCAGGTCCGACAGATGATACAGCTTATCATCGCCGTTCTCATCCTTCGTCCAGATCAGCAGCTTCTCCCATATCGGATCCGCCTCATCGATCCATCCGTTTCCGTCGGCATCGTATTTCGCCAGATCGGCAAAACCGTCGCCCGACTTCGTCCCGAAAAGCTCGCTGCCGTCGTTGATCTCCCCGTCACCATTCAGATCCAACGCCAGAAAACCGCTGCCGGCCTTAAGCTTTGATATTTCTTCCTCCTCACCGTCCTGATCCAGGTCAAAGAAAAATTTCTGATCCGACACCTGCGCAACATTCGTATCCAGATTGATCACCAGCGGATCACAGAACTTCACAACTTCCGTCGTATAAGTTTCTTTGTAGTATTCTTCAAATCTACGGCTCATGGAAAACTCCAGATTGAAAGACAGCTCTCTCCCGTCCGCTGTCTTGACCATTCCCTGGGTAGCAAACGTCGTATGTTCCTCTTCCATGTGGTAGTACTCATTCGTGAACGTATTCACCTGATAGACAGTTGTCCCGCCGTTCATCCCAAAGTCATTCGGCGTTCCCAGGATCTCCTGTTCGCTGACATTCTCACCGCGAAACCGGAAAAAAAGATCCATCAAAAAACGCACGCACTGCTGCCTGATCGTCATAACGGGATCCTGTCTTCTCTCTGTTCCCGAAACTCTTCCCGTATTGGATAAATTCTTAAAATGTGTTGTGATGTCGCCCAAATTCGCAGTGTTCTTCTCATTCCCGCCGGTCTGTTCCGTATCATCACCGGTGCTGACCAGACTTCCAAAGAAACCGCCAAGACTGCTGTTCATGCTTCCCGTACGCCGCATCGTGGAACCTGCCACAGATCTCGCCGTCACAGAAACATACTTTCTGGAAGACTGCATTCCCATTACACTGGAATCGATCCTCACTATAACCTCCTTTTGCCAAGACCCCATCCCTGCCTGTCTGTGCCACCGACTGCACCTTCCGTGATGCATGGCAATAGAAAGGACGGCACCCTTAAAGAAAATCCTTTTCCCTTAAAAAATACCGTCCGTGGTCTATACATTATTCAAATTCAAGAAACAATCGTCTGGCCAGGATCAACCGCCCCTCGTATTCTATATATCGGACGACGATTTCAATTCCTTTAGACCCTGTTATAATTGATCAGACATCCTTTCAGGATGATCTGTCTCTCTTCATCCGTCAATTCACCCAGCCGCAGGGTAAACTCTGTCAGCATATTCGTCTCAACAGACACTTTATAAGCCGTAATCTCCTCTGCTTTCTCCTCCACTGCCTGCCTGATTCCCGGGAAAAACAGATAATCCAGATTCTTAAACGGCAGCTCTCCTTCCTCGATCAAAAACGGCAGCATGCCCCAGTTGATCAGGTTGGAGCGGTAACGCTTGGTCGCATATTCGTTGGCGATATTGGCCCAGCCGCCCAGTACCTTCTGACAGCTTGCCGCCTGCTCTCTGGCGGAACCGTCGCCCGGCTTCACTGCAAAAATGGTGGAGCCAAATCCCGTATTCTCATGGGATGCGTCTGCAAACCGCTCTTTGATCACATTCATCACCGGCTTTACGTCCGGATGCGCCTGACAGGGATGCTCTCCCTGCATTCTCGCCTTCTCCGCCTTCTGGATATCCCTGGCTCTTCCCACATATTCCGGATCCTTTCTGGACAGGGTAAACTCAGCCAGCCCAAGCGGATTGGAGCGATAGGAGGATGTTTCCCCGGAAGGAATCAGTTCGTCCGTCGTGGTCACCGGATCATGGATCTCAGATACCACACGCAGCACCAGATTCTCCGGCAGCGCCCCCATAGCCGGCCAGTCCTTGATATTTGGCCCAAACTGGATCTCTACCGTCTCATCTGCCACACCTTGAGAATCAAATACTCGGTTCTTGTAAATATTTGCATCAAAATGGTACTTATATTTCGTCAACTCACCGTCAAACTCCGTGGCTGACGTAAGCACACCCTTGTTGGCTGCCGTCGCCGCGATTGAGCGGGCGTCCATAAGCGCCACAGAGGAAATCTGACCGTTCTGCAGCTTGGAGCCTTCTCTGTTCGGGAAATTCCTTGTAGAGTGGCGGATACTGAACGCATTGTTGGCCGGCGTATCGCCCGCACCGAAGCATGGGCCGCAGAATGCCGTCTTAAGGACTGCTCCCGTCTCCAGGATCGCTGCCGCACAGCCATTCTTGATCAATTCCATATAAACCGGCATGGAGGCAGGATAAACACTTAACGTAAAGCCGTCCGCACCGATATAAGAACCTCGTAAGATGTCAGCCGCCGCACAGATATTCTCAAATCCGCCGCCCGCACAGCCGGCAATGATCCCCTGGTCCACCATAAATTTACCGTCTACCACCTTGTCCCGCAGAGAATAGGGCACCGCATTATCCAGGCTCACTTTCGCCCGCTCCTCCACATCATGGAGAATATCCTGCAGATTCGCATTCACCTCATCGATGGTGTAAGTATTACTGGGATGGAACGGCATGGCGATCATCGGCCTGATCTTCGACAGATCTACCATGATCATACCGTCATAATATGCCACCTCGCCCGGATTCAGCTCCTGATATTCCTCCACTCTGCCATGGATCTCATAGAATTCTCTAATCGTCTCATCCGTCCGCCAGATAGAAGACAGGCATGTGGTCTCCGTGGTCATCACGTCAATACCGATCCGAAAATCCGCACTCAGATTGGACACGCCCGGTCCTACAAACTCCATCACCTTATTCTTCACATAACCGTTACCAAACACCGCTCCGATGATCGCCAAAGCCACATCCTGCGGTCCAACGCCCTTAACCGGTTCCCCGGTCAGATAAACACCCACAATGCCCGGCATATTAATATCGTAAGTCTGGGACAACAGCTGCTTTACCAGTTCCGGTCCGCCCTCTCCCATGGCCATAGTGCCCAGCGCCCCGTACCGTGTGTGGGAATCGGATCCCAGGATCATCCTGCCGCCACCCGCCATCATCTCGCGCGCATACTGGTGAATGACTGCCTGATGCGGTGGCACATAGACGCCGCCATACTTCTTCGCACAGGTCAGTCCAAACATATGATCGTCCTCGTTGATCGTACCGCCCACCGCACACAGAGAATTATGGCAGTTGGTCAGCACATACGGAATCGGAAATTTCGTCAGCCCCGATGCCCTGGCTGTCTGTATAATCCCCACAAAGGTAATATCATGGGATGTCAACTTATCAAACTTGATCTTCAGCTTGTCCATACTGCCGGAAGTATTGTGCTCCTGCAGGATCCCATAAGCTATGGTATTCTTTGCCGCCTCCGCTTTGGAGACCTCCTGTCCGGTCCTGCTCTTTATCTGCACTGCGGCTTCCGCTCCCTCAGGAATGACTTCCGTTCCATGCAGCAGATATGCGCCGCTTTCCATTAATTGAATCATGGCAAACTCCTCTCTTTATCATCTTTTCCTCCATTCCGAAGCAGTTTTATGCGAAGGCTGCGAGCCAAATCTCAAATTTGGCTCTGCAATCCCAAGTTTGTGGCTCCGGCACAAACCCGCAGCTGAAAAATCAGCACATCAGTGTGATTTTTCAACCTTCACATACAATTACAAATAAACACGACTGCGCCGCGCTCAGGATACTTACCCTGCCTCCTGAGCGCAGTCTCATGTCCTATTATATAGAATAGAGACATTCCGCGCAATATGCGAAGTGCCTCTATTTTGTTTTTCAGGATATATAAACCGGATCAGATTTTAAACTGCATGATATTTCTGATAGAAATGATAATCCTCCATCCTGCAGTTGACCCTTAATCTCACACCCTCTTCCAGATATTCTGTTTCAAACACCACTGCATTCTCATTCAGATAGGACACTGCCCGCCCATCCGTATACGGGATTAACAGCGTACACTCCTGGTATCCTCCGGCCAGCTTCTTCTCAATCAGACAAACCAGTTCATCCATGCCTGCCTGCTCCTTCGCGGACAGATAGATGCTGTTCTCCGTCACCTGTGGAAGCGCCGCTGTCACCTGCCCCGGCTCTATGCCTGCCATCCCCGGAATCTTATCCGCGTCCACCAGATCGGCCTTGTTATAGACATAAAGCATCGGAATACCGTCCACTTCCAGTTCCCGCAGCGTCTGGTTCGTAACCGCGATCTGTTCCTTATAATGCGGATCACTGTAATCTACGACCTGCAATAGAAGATCGGCCTCCTTCGCCTCTTCCAGGGTAGAATGAAAAGCCTCCACCAGGTTGTGCGGCAGCTTATGGATAAATCCCACCGTATCCGACAGCAGGAACGCATGATGGTCTGCCGGCATGATCTTGCGCACCGTCGTATCCAGCGTCGCAAAAAGCATATCCTTCTCCATCACCTTCTTCTCTTCCACGTCCACCTGATCACTGCCATACAGATCCAGCATGGCATTCAGCAGCGTAGATTTCCCGGCATTCGTATAGCCCACCAGCGCCACCCGGGGCATTCCGGATCCCGCACGGCGTTTGCGCTGCGTCTGCCGCTCCGCGCTCACTTCTCTAAGCTCCCGTCTAAGCTCCGTCAGCCGCCTCTCCAATACACGGCGGTCCAGTTCCAGTTTCTTCTCACCGGCCCCCTTATTGCTCAGTGAACCGGTGCCGCCTCCCTGTCTGCTCAGTGCCGCATGAAGTCCCACCAGTCTTGGCAGCATATACTGTAATCTGGCCACCTCCACCTGTAACTTCGCCTCTCTGGATCTGGCTCTGTTTGCAAAAATATCCAGGATCAGCGCACTCCTGTCAAGAATCGGCTTCTCCAGGCGTTCCTGCAGGTTTCGCAGCTGCATCGGTGACAGGGACGCATCGAAGATGATCACATCCGCACCGCAGTCTGCAGCGAGTTCCTTCACCTCATCCACCTTACCCGTACCGATATAAAATGCCTTATGCACCTCCGGAAGCGTCTGCTGTGCCGCTCCCGCCACTTCCATATCACAAGCCTGCGCCAACGCTCCCAGCTCCTCCAGGGACAGCAGATAATCTTCCCCGTCATTTAAATTCACTCCGACTAAAAATGCTTTTTCCATACAATACCTCCATCACTTCTCATGTTTCATCAATTCCGCCAGGTTTCAGCCTGCAGCCGGCAGGACGAAACCACTACATCAACTTTTCCCGTTTCCCCCACAAGCGCAGCAAAAAAGCAGGCACAATTCCCACAAAACAGAATTTTCCTGCTAAAACGATAAAATATGGCAGACAACACAAATACGACACCGTCATACCTGCGTGACAGTCCTATGACAATTTTTATTCGTAGGCAAAGAAATCCCATTTACATGAGACTGCATATTTGCTTTTATCGCCCCTCGATACGGGTACGAGCACAACGAATAAAAATAATCACTTTCATGCCGCCTTTCTATAAATTATGATAATCTGAAAGTTACCTTATTGACTATAGCACAGACCGTATTACGCTGTCAACTTTATTATTTTGTTCCATACGACAAATGTTTACATTCGATACGATTCAAGGTGCCCTGCAACAGGGTGTGGTGCACCTTGAATCGCAACTACTCTCCTTACTGTACCTTCACCGACTTCATCTGCGCCTTTACGCACAACTCTGCCGCCTTGAAAGCGTGTTCCTGCGTCATGGCGTTTTCCGTACGATCAATACAGTCCAATATCAATTGTCCGAAATATGGGAACCCAACTTTTCCCGCAACATGAAAATGGTGCTCCCCCTCTTTGTTCACCATAAAAACATGATCAGAACTGCCATCGTTCATACCTAAATTTACATATTTTCGCAGCTCGATATAACCGTCCGTACCAAGAATAAAAGTCCTGCCGTCGCCCCATGTGGAAAGTCCGTCGGGCGTAAACCAATCCACACGGAAATGCTGGGTCGCGCCGTTGTCTCCCACAAGCACAGCCTCACCAAAGTCCTCCAGTTCCGGATAATCGGGGTGAGCATAATTTCCTACCTGACTGTATTTGACCTCCGCATCCTTTACGCTGCAGTAGTACAAGAACTGCTCTATCTGATGGCTGCCTATGTCACAGAGTATTCCACCGTATTTTTCCTTTTTAAAAAACCATTCGGGCCTGTACTTCGGGTTACCGATACGATGCGGCCCAAAACCATCAATATGTATAGGCCGGCCTATCGCTTTCTGCTCAATAAGCTGTCCTGCAAAAACTGCGGACTCAACATGCAGCCGTTCGCTGTAATACACCATGTACTTACGGCCCGTACTGCGTACAGCCTCCCTTGCCGCTGCCAACTGTTCAAGAGTTGTGAGAGGCGCTTTATCCGTAAAGTAGTCTTTTCCAGCCGCCATGACACGCAGTCCCAGCGGACACCTTTCGCTTGTTACTGCGGCGGAACATATAAGTCTTACCTCCGGATCGGAAAGTACTTCCTCCTCACAGCGTGCAGCCGCAGCCTCCGGAAACTTTTTTTGAAACTCCGCAACCTTTTGAGGATCGGGGTCATATACCCATTTTATCGTTGCTCCAGCCTCTTTAAGTCCGCCGCACATACCGTAAATATGACCGTGCTCCAACGATACCGCCGCTATGTTGAATTCCCCTGCTTTAACAACATGTGCCGGCTTACCCTTTGGTGCATAATACATTCCGCTTGATATATTTGACATTTTCTTTTCCTCCGTTTCCAAATTTCTATTCCCCCAAAATACCTAAACACGTATTCTTATCTTTCACCCTGTTCCGGCTTGTTTTGATACTTTTCTTTTCTGCACAGCTCTATAAGATATTTTTCAAATAATGCCTCATCCGTCGGAATTTCCGCCCAATCGTCCGTCCATGAAGAAAGATAGGCGGCATTGGAAATCGAAAGAGAATTCAACCCCTCCGCACCGTCGGCAATCATTTCCGTGCCGTTTAGTATGGACTGTGCAAAGGCCTCGATCACCTTCGGATGTTCCTCGGATTCAGGAGCGGAAAATTCCTCATATTCGGTTTCCGGCGAAACAAATCCCTCCTTTGACGTTAAGCAATATTCCCGTTCGGGGACTTTAAGTCTCCACCATTTCAATTTTCCACATTCGATAACTATTTTCCCAAGATCACCCGATATTTCAAGACGATTCGTGCCTGGCGCTTCCCCCGTTGTGGAAATAAATACCGCGGTCGATCCGTTTTCATATTCGCCGTATATGGTAACGTCATCCTCAACGCCTATATCGTGGTATTTTCCTACGGTGCAGAACGCCCGTACTCTTTTGGGCATACCAAATATCCATTGCCACAAGTCGAGATTATGAGGAGCCTGATTTAAAAGTACGCCGCCGCCTTCGCCGTTCCATGTAGCGCGCCAGCTTCCCGAATCGTAATACGCCTGTGTACGGTACCAGTTGGTGACGATCCATACCATGCGCTTAAGTTGTCCGAGACGACCGCTGCGGACAATCTCCCGTGCCTTTGCGTACATTGGATTCGTACGCTGATTGAACATTATGCCGAACTTTACTCCCGATCTTTCAGCCGCCTCGTTCATCTCCCGTACCTGTTTTGCAAACACTCCTGCAGGTTTTTCCGTCAGGACATGAATGCCCCGCTTAAAACACTCTATAGCAACAGGCGGATGATCGTAGTGGGGTACTGCTATCAATACCGCGTCCACAGTGCCGCTGTCCAGCATTTCTTTATAATTCTCAAAAATCCTTACAGAACCGTATTTTGCAGCATCTGCAATTTTTTCCGGATCAATGTCACATACTGCCGTCACCTCTGCAGAAGGGCTCTTTCCCTCTGCAACGTTTCTGAAATGTACGCTGCCCATATTGCCCATACCGATAATACCAAGTCTTATTTTTTCCATAACAGCCCTCCCTTAAGACACTGACGTCTAAATTATGTTATTCCTTCAGTGAACAAAGGAACTCATGTCTTTCATTCACTAAGAGTATCATATCAAGGATTGATTTATAATGTAATTGCTATTTTTATCATACTATATTGTAAATCCACGCATATTGCCATACAATCAAAATGTAAGTTTGCATACCATTTATGACAATGCAGACAAATCGTTAAATTGCAACCGCACAGGTGGAATAATTTTGTGCAGAAGAGATTCCAGAAAACTACCCTCAGTGAACAAGGACTACACCCCTTCGTTCACTGAGGGTATATATAAAGGATAACACACTTATGGAAAATCATTTACAGGAATTTACATTTAATAACATTCATGTAAGACACGCGATTGACTGCAAACCTGACGACAGTACCTACGAAATGCACATTCATACAAGCTGTGAGATATTTTATTTTGTTTCCGGCAGAGTCGAGTACCTCGTGGAGGGCTCAGAATACCCGTTGGAGCGCGGGAGTGTTATGATCATGCGTCCCGCAGAAGCACATCGGCCCAAAATACTGGCAGATAAATTATACGAAAGATACACGATAAATTTTCCGCTTTCTGCCGCCGACAGCATTGACCCCGAACGCATATTTATGAAACCGTTTCTTGACAGAGCACTCGGCACGGATAATCTGTATCTCTCCTCGGATTTTGACGGTATATCCATCGAAAAATGTTTCAAGCAAATATGCTGCTGCAACGATAAATACACGGCAGCGGTTAAAATTCAATTGTTCCTGATGTCTATACTGGACGCAATAAGAACAGCGCATATAAACAGAACCGGCAGCGAATACCCTGCCAAACAGACCCGCGCCATGCACATACTGAAATATATAAACGAACATTTGTATGAAAAGTTATCCGTGTCAATGCTTGCGAAGCATTTTTTTATAAGCACATCGCAATTCAACAGAATATTCAGAAACGCAACCGGCAGTTCTCCCTGGGAATACATAACGCTAAAAAGGCTGACCGCCGCAAAAGAAAAAATAAGCAACGGCACGCACATTACCAAAGCCTGTGAAGAATGCGGTTTTGATGATTATTCGGTTTTTTACAGAGCATATGTGAAGTATTTCGGCCGCTCTCCGAAACAGGATAACAACTAAGACCTGTTTTTCAGTCAAACACACCACGGCATTCGATTTTTCACCATGTTCCGGAATCATTTTAAGATAAAGCGTTCAGGTTCCGACATCCACGCCTCAAACTCAGATATACTGGATGCCCTTGCCGCGCATCTGTGCCATCTGCCCAGAACATTCAGATTCGTCTCCTGTCCGATACGCTGCGCGATCTTTGTCGGAATCTTTCCCAATTCCTCCAGCAATTCCATGATATCCTCTATTTTCCCTTCTATTTTCCCTTCGTTTTTTCCTTCCCGCCTGATTCTGTCTGCTATCTCACACATAACGTCTACTCCCTCCTTCTGCATCTTATATAAATTGACCCGCTCCACGATCCGCGGGAATAATTTTGTCTGGTAAAACGGATCTGAGTCCTTCAGATAATGCAGTAATTCATCAATTTCTGCGTCCTTAGACGAATACTCCAGATTAAAATATTTCTCGTGCACTCCGTTAGTCGCATCGATTGCCTGGCTGTTGTCTCGTATCTTCCTGTCAACCTGATAAACTCCTGTTTTACACCCAATAAAATCTCCCTTCGTAATATAGAGCACCGTCACGTCCGGCAATTCATAGTACTCCCTGCCTTTTTCCAGAATGTTCATGTCAATACACGACGTGTAATACCGGGTCCTTCTAAATGGCGCAACCTCACTGTACATCTGCAATTCAATGCTGATCATATTTCCGCTGTCTTCCTCCGCCAGGATATCCAGCTGCACGGAATGGCTCTCCAGATTTCTGATCACATACTGCGTCCTGACGCTCTTAAGCCGCAACCCTGGCTGCTGCATCAGGATTCTGCATAACTCCTGGCTGGCCGCCAGGTCCTCAAATACTTTCCCCGCAAACAGATCGCTGGTCAGATTGAATTGCCGTACCCACTGCCGTTTCTGTTCATAAGTATCCAAAACACTCTTCTCTTCCATTGAAACCCTCCTTTATCATTTTCATACAGGAAAGTCACAATAAAATTTGGGATTTCTTAACATAACAATCCTGCCAAACAAATGTGAGTCTTCGGCAGAACTGCCTGACAGTGCACAAAATGTCCCTGCAATCCGCAGGAAACGGCAAAAACAGTAACCGTCTACTATAGTCTGTCCCTGCCCGCGGTGCACATTTAAGAATCAAGATTTGCTTTATTACAGAGAGTATAACACACCATTATCCTGTACGCAATATGTTTTGCACATATTTAAGAACGTTTTATCGTTAATTCTTCCTTCAGAAGCTGTTTGCTCTTATTAATCAAAGCCCCCGCTGTAAGCCGCCACTCGGTTCGTTGCTCGCGGGAATAAACAACAAAACCGGCACAGCAGTCTTGAAATCCCTGTGCTGCCTGAAAACAGGCAGATCCACACAGCTCATTCAAAACGCCATGCCGGCATGATTCCGGTTCATTATGAACTTGAAAATTATTTATTTGCTTTGTTTATTTCAGCAGTGACTTCTTCTGAGGCTCCACGGTCTCTTTCGGAAGTACCACTTTATCCAGCTTCCAGATCTCATCCACATACTCTTTGATGGTTCTGTCAGATGTGAACTTGCCAGCACAGGCCACGTTGAGAATTGCGCTCTTCGCCCAGGCGCTCTCATTTCTATAGGCAGCCTCCACCTTCCGCTGTGCTTCCGCATAAGCTTTGAAATCCTTCAGGATAAAATACATATCCGCTTTGCTCGTGCTCAAAGTATTCAACAGTGAGTTGTAGAGCGTTCTGAACAGCTCCGGATCCTGCGGCGAGTAGGTGCCGTTGATCAGCTGCATCAGCACTCTGCGCACATCGGGATCGTTGTTGAAGATCTCATTCGGATCATAGCCGCCGTAATTCTCGTAACGGATGACTTCATCAGAACTTAAACCAAAGATAAATGCATTCTCTTCACCCACTTCTTCCACGATCTCCACATTGGCTCCGTCCATGGTACCCAGTGTAAGCGCACCGTTCAACATGAACTTCATGTTACCCGTGCCGGATGCTTCTTTACTTGCTGTAGAGATCTGCTCCGATACATCGGCCGCCGCAAAGATGATCTCCGCATTGGATACGCGGTAATTCTCGATAAAGACCACCTTAATCTTATCACCAATAGCCGGATCGTTATTTACCACATCGGCTACGGCATTAATCAACTTAATCGTCAGCTTGGCATTCCGATAGCCTGCCGCTGCCTTGGCGCCGAAGATAAAGGTCCGCGGATAGAATTCCATATCCGGATGATCCTTCAGCTCATTATACAGATACATTACGTGCAGGATATTCAACAGCTGACGTTTGTACTCATGCAGTCTCTTGACCTGTACGTCGAAAATGGAGCGGGGATTCACTTCAATCCCGTTGTGCTCTCTGATATATTTAGCCAGACGAACCTTGTTCTGATACTTGATGTTCATGAACTCCTGCTGTGCCTTCTCATCGTCTGCATATATTTTCAACCTGCCTATCTGCGGCAGATCCGTAATCCAGTCATTGCCCACATGCGCCGTCACCCAGTCAGCCAGCAGCGGGTTTGCGTGCAGCAGGAAACGTCTCTGCGTAATGCCGTTGGTCTTATTGTTGAACTTCTCCGGCATCATCTCGTAGAAATCTTTCAGCTCCTGGTTTTTCAGGATCTCCGTATGCAGTCTCGCCACACCGTTGACAGAATAACCTGCCGCGATGGCCAGATGGGCCATCTTCACCTGCCCGTCATAAACGATCGCCATCTTGCGGATCTTCTCCTGATTACCCGGATATTTGCGCTCGATCTCGATGATGAATCTGCGGTTGATTTCCTCCACGATCTGGTAGATACGGGGCAGTAATCTTGAGAAAAGCTCGATCGGCCATTTCTCCAACGCCTCCGACATGATCGTGTGGTTGGTGTAGGCACAGGTCTTCGTTGTCACTGCCCACGCCTCTTCCCAGGTCAGATAATGTTCATCCATCAGAATGCGCATTAATTCCGCAATCGCCACCGTCGGATGGGTATCGTTAAGCTGGAAGGTTACCTTCTCATGGAACTTTCTGATATCATCGTGCTTACGCATATATTTCGCAACCGCCGCCTGCACGGATGCGGAGATGAAGAAATACTGCTGTTTCAGGCGCAGCTCCTTACCGGCATAATGGTTATCGTTAGGATACAGCACCTCCACGATATTCCTTGCCAGATTCTCCTGCTCCACCGCTTTCTGATAATCACCTTTGTCAAAGGAATCCAACTGGAAACAGTTTACCGGCTCTGCATCCCAGATGCGCAGTGTATTGACAATACCGTTACCGTAACCGACGATGGGAAGATCGTAAGGAACGGCACGTACTGCCTGATAGCCTTCCTGCTTAAAATTCTGTCTGCCGTTCTCATCCATGTATACATTCACATAACCGCCGAACCGAATCTCTTTGGCATATTCCGGTCTGCGCAGCTCAAAAGGATTGCCGTCCTGCAGCCAGTTATCCGGCACTTCGATCTGAAATCCGTCTCTGATCTCCTGCTTGAACATACCGTAGCGGTAACGGATACCGCAGCCGTAGGCAGCGTATCCAAGAGTTGCCAGGGAATCCAGGAAACATGCCGCCAGACGTCCCAGGCCGCCGTTACCAAGAGCCGGATCCGGCTCCTGATCCTCGATCACATTCAGATCCAGTCCCAGCTCTTCCAAAGCTTCCTGTACTTCCTTATATGCCTGCAGATTGATGATGTTATTGCCCAGAGCACGACCCATCAGGAATTCCATGGACAGATAGTAGACCATCTTCGGATCCTGTTTGCCATACTCCTTCTGGCTCTTCATCCAGTTATCCACGACCGCATCCTTGATCGCATAGGATACCGCCTGGAAGATCTGCTGGTCTGTAGCCTCCTCAAGACTCTTCCTGTAAAGCGTCTTCACATTATACAGGACACTTCTCTTGAAAAGTTCCGTATCAAAAGTTGGTGTTGCAGTTTTCTTTGCCATTATGCGCCTCCTCATCTGCTGTTATTGTTGTAGATCAATCTCTTTAAACTACATTCTTTTCTATTATATATTGTATTTGTGCTTTTGACCATAAGCAATGTGCTAAAATTACCACGATTTCTCAATACATGTTACAGTTCACACCCCGGGGCCGCTCATGATATATCCAAACATACACAGCCTGGACAGAACTCTCCATCACCCAAAGCTTAGCTTACACGGTCTTCTCCACGCCAATGGTGACTTTCTCCCCGTTGACATTCCACTCCCTGGACACCGCCAGCGTCTCCTCCGTCACGATGGCATCGGCGAGTACCTTCGCAGAGATCGCCCCGCTGTTCTTCTGTACGATCCCGGCCACTTTATCATTACCGCTCACAGACACTCTGATGTGATCCATCACCTCGAAATCCGCTTCTTTCCGCATAGTCTGGATCTTACTGATGACTTCGTACACAAACCCTTCCTCGATCAGCTCCTCCGTCAGGTTCGTATCCAGCACCACGGTGACGCTGTTGTCTGCCTCAGATACGTAACCGTCCTTCTGGGCCGTCTCGATCAGCAGATCTTCTTCCGCCAGCACGATCTCTACACCGCCAGCCTCGAATTTCAACGCACCGGCAGATTTCAGTTCTTCCATGGCCTTCGTGCCGTCCACAGCGCTCAGATACTCTCTGATGCCGCCCAGCTGTTTGCCGTATTTCGGACCTACCGTCTTAAGCTGGGGCTTGAAGCTGTAGCTCGTAAAAGAGGATACGTCGTCACAAAATTCGATCTTCTTCACGTTCAGCTCATCCTCGATAATCTCCTGATAGAAGCTGCCAAGCGTATGCTCAGCCTTGACGAACATGGTGCCGATGGGCTGGCGGTTCTTGATATTGGCCGCATTGCGGGCCGCCCGTCCCATCACCACGATCTTCAGCACTTCTTCCATATCCTCTTCCAGCTTCCTGTCGATCATCGTATCATCCGCCGTCGGGAAGTCACACAGGTGAATGCTTTCCGGCGCTCCCGCGTCGATGCTCTTCACCAGATTCAGATAGATTTCCTCTGTCATGAAAGGAATCATGGGCGCCGCACATTTGCTGATCGTCACAAGCGCAGTATACAGCGTCATGTAGGCATTGATCTTATCCTGCTCCATGCCCTTAGCCCAGAAGCGCTCCCGGCTCCTTCTCACATACCAGTTGCTCATCTCGTCCACGAACTCGTCCAGCACGCGGGCCGCCTCCGGGATCCTGTAATGCTCCAGATCGTCGTCCACCGCTTTGATCACCGTGTTGAGCTTCGATAACAGCCATTTATCCATAACCGGCAGTTTGTCATACTCCAGACTGTACTTTGTAGCGTCGAACTGATCGATATTCGCATACAGCACGAAGAAGGCGTAGGTGTTCCACAGCGTGCCCAGGAACTTGCGCTGTCCCTCCTGCACTGCTTTGCCGTGGAAACGGTTCGGCAGCCAGGGCGCGGAATTGATATAGAAATACCAGCGGATCGCATCCGCCCCGTAAGTCTCCAGTGCCTCGAAAGGATCCACTGCATTGCCCTTACTCTTGCTCATCTTCTGGCCGTTCTCGTCCTGCACGTGCCCCAGCACGATGACATTCTCAAAAGGCGCGCAGTTAAACAATAACGTCGACTCCGCCATCAGAGAGTAGAACCAGCCGCGGGTCTGGTCCACCGCCTCGGAGATGAACTGCGCCGGGAACTGCTTTTCAAACAATTCCTTATTCTCAAACGGATAGTGATGCTGTGCAAAAGGCATGGCACCGGAATCGAACCAGCAGTCGATCACCTCCGGTACGCGCCGCATGGTCTTACCGCAGTCCGGACAGGTGATGGTGATCTCGTCGATATAAGGCCGGTGCAGCTCAACCGTCTGCGCCGCCGGATTGCCGGACAGCTTATGAAGTTCCTCTCTGGAACCGACGGACTCCATGTGGCCGCAGCCCTCACACTCCCATACATTCAGCGGTGTGCCCCAGTAACGGTTTCTGGAGATGCCCCAGTCCTGGATGTTCTCCAGCCAGTTGCCGAAACGGCCCTCGCCGATGGATTCCGGAATCCAGTTGACCGTCTTATTGTTGCGCACCAGATCGTCCCGCACCGCCGTCATCTTGATAAACCAGGACTCTCTCGCATAATAGATCAGCGGCGTATCACAGCGCCAGCAGAAAGGATAATCATGCTCGAATTTCGGCGCGTCGAACAGTTTTCCTTCCTTATCCAGATCCTTTAAGATCTCCGGATCCGCCTTTTTCACAAACATGCCTGCGTAGGCGGTCTCTTCCGTCATCTCGCCCTTGCCGTTTACAAACTGTACGAAAGGCAGGTCATATCTGCGGCCCACCTGCGCGTCGTCCTCACCGAAGGCCGGCGCAATATGCACGATACCCGTACCGTCGGTCATGGTAACGTAATCGTCACAGGTCACATAATGCCCCTTCTTGCGCTGCTTCGCCGCAGCCTCTCCCGCGCAGGCAAAAAGCGGTTCGTATTCCTTATATTCCAGATCCGTTCCCACGTAAGTTTCCAGTACCTCACAGGCCGGCCTATCTTCCTCTCCCAACTTGCCAAGCACTGTATCCAGAAGCGCCTGCGCCATATAGTAGGTATAACCGTCGGCCGCTTTTACCTTCACGTAAGTCTCCGACGGGTTCACGCACAACGCCACGTTAGAGGGCAGCGTCCAGGGCGTGGTCGTCCATGCCAGGAAGTAAGCGTCCTCGCCCACCACCTTAAAGCGAACGACTGCGGAGCGCTCCTTGACCGCCTTATACCCCTGCGCCACCTCATGGGAAGACAGCGGCGTGCCGCAGCGCGGACAGTAGGGCACAATCTTGAAGCCCTTGTACAGAAGTCCCTTATCCCAGATCTGCTTAAGAGCCCACCACTCGGACTCGATGAAATCGTCATGATATGTCACGTAAGGATCATCCATATCCGCCCAGAAACCGACCGTGCCGGAGAAATCCTCCCACATCCCCTTGTATTTCCAGACAGACTCTTTACATTTGCTGATAAAAGGATCCAGACCGTACTCCTCGATCTGTTCCTTGCCGTCCAGACCCAGAAGTTTCTCCACCTCCAGCTCCACCGGCAGGCCGTGGGTATCCCATCCCGCCTTACGGGGCACCATATACCCCTTCATGGTACGGTATCTGGGGATCATGTCCTTGATCACGCGGGTCAGCACGTGGCCGATATGCGGCTTGCCGTTGGCCGTCGGCGGGCCGTCATAGAACGTATAAGTCTCCCCCTCCTTCCGGGAATCCATGCTCTTCTGAAAGATGTCATTATCCTTCCAGAACTGACAGACTTCCTTCTCCCTGTCTACAAAATTCAGGCTTGTGTCTACTTTCTGATACATGTTCTGCTCCTCCTTCGCAAACTCGTGATTCCATTAAGATAATCTGATGCTCTCTTTACTGCAGGCCCTCATACTGCTGAGGCCAACCGATGCACTCTTTACTGCAAAGTCTCAACACCTGCTGAGGCCAATCGATGCGTATAAGCAGATTCGAGAGGCTTCGCCTCTCTCATTCGCGTTGCTCGCCGGAAGCCTTCCGGTCCATACGCTCATGCAGGCATGGCGCCTGGTCCGTAAGTTTTCCGGCTCTGCTTATACGCGCAAAAAAACCCCGTCCCGTAAAAGGACGAGGCCAATGTGCTCGCTAACCACCTGTTACGACGTACCGCCATCCATAATGATGACTATACGTTTCCCGGTAACGGCGGGATGCCGTCATTCCCTACTGATCTCTGTCCTCCCGCTTCCTGTTACTGACTTCCATCAAAAATACCCACGAAAGTATAGGCAGTATGCCTGTCACACCAGCTCTGCGGACAGATAAGTTCAGTCTGAGACTCAGAAGTGATCTTCCCTGCTCCCCTACTCACACCGGCCTTCCACCGCCGCCGGTTCGCTGTGCCTTTGAGAGAACAGATACTGTCTTCTTCAACGTCTGTGTTTATTTTTACATTTCACCGCCAATGCCAGTTCATTAAGGCCCTGCACGGCGTCTGACATTGTTTCACTGCTACCTATAATATATAGTATATTTTCCCCGCTGTTGTCAAGGGATTCCGCCACAGTTTCCGGAAAATTCATGCTTGAAAACTTCAAATTTATTTGCAAACAGGCGGCCCTGGATGATACTCTATAAAAAAACGAGCTTCGCTCGTTTACGAGATTTGCCTCCGGCAAACTCGGATAAGCGGAGGAATTTCCTATACCATAAAAAAGCGGCGCTTTCGCTCCTGCCAGCAGCAGGCCGCACAGAAAGGAAACATACATGAACACAGCATCCCTGTCCAATATCTTTACCGTCCGCAGATTAAACGGCAATGACATAGATCTTATCTATAACCTGTGCGCAGACAATAAAATCTTCTACCAGTATCACCCTCCCTTCGTCACAAGGGAGAGTATCCTGCAGGATATGGAAGCGCTTCCGCCCGGCAGGGAACTGTCCGATAAATTTTATGTCGGTTTTTTTGACGGGAACGCGCTGATCGCTGTACTTGACCTGATTATCGGTTATCCGGACAAAAACACAGACTTCATCGGCTTTTTCATGATGGATGCCAGCCGGCAGGGCCAGGGCTCCGGTTCAAAGATCATTCAGGAATGTGCCGCGTACCTGTACACAACAGGCTGCCGAAAGCTCCGTCTCGGCGTTGATAAAGGCAATCCCCAGAGCAACGCCTTCTGGAGAAAAAACGGATTTTGTGTCGTCGATACAGGAGAATATATTCTTATGGAACGGACGCTCCGTGCTTCCTCCTGCGATCACCTTCTATATTGACGTGATTGGGGGCATATGATATTATGACACAGTCTTTTTTAGTTTATACGATAGAAGCATCATAACGAACGATATCAATTATTCCGAAACAGCGCTTTCCGGTGCGGACTCTCTCCATGCCGGAATGCGCTGTAATCATGGCCGGAAAGCGACCTATATGGAGGGCAGGCGTATGGATTATTCAAAAGGTTATTTTGAACCAATCGGCGAAGGAACGCCGAACAGCACGATCCACGAACAGCACAGCGGCATGCAGAGCGTCCAGAATTTAGAGTCCATCATCAATGAGGGGCTTCGTGTCGCTTTGCTGGAGGAAACTCCGGATCAATCTCTGGAAGTGCTGCTGGAACACCTGGGAAAAGCTCTGAATGGAGAGCGGACCTACATATTTGAACAGAACGAATCCGGCTGTGACGACAATACCTATGAGTGGGTGGCCGACGGGGTAGAACCGGAAAAGGACAATCTGCAGAATGTTCCGCCGGAGGTATGTGCAAGCTGGTATCAGAATTTCGTCATCGGTAAGCATATTATTATTGAAGATCTGGAAGATATCCGGGACACCGATCCCCTTCAATACGAAAATCTGAAGCGGCAGAGCATCCATTCCCTTGTGGTTGTTCCTCTTTATAACGGCAAGAAGATCATCGGCTTTTACGGCGTAGACAATCCCCCCGTAAAGTCGTTGGAATATGCATCAAATATGCTCCAGACCGCAGCATACTTTATCGTCTCCTCCCTGAAACGGCGCAACCTGTTCCGTGAGCTTCAAAAGCGAAGCTATAACGTGCTTCATGCCCTCAGCGTAGACTACCTGGGCATCTATCAGGTGAACTTCGATACGGGCGAATGCGAGATCTACCGCAGCAGTGAGCAGATGGGGATGGATTGGGCTGCCCGGTTTGCAGGCGGCTATCAGGCAGCCATGGAACACTATATTACCGAGTACGTAATTGCCCGGGATCAGGAACGACTCCGGACTGTGACGAAAAGAGACTATGTACTCGCACAGCTTATGACAAAGAAAAAGTTCTCTGTCCGCTATCAGGTGAAAGACATTGATTCCGAGCTGAAACACCTGGAAATTCATTTCTCTGCCACAGAAACGTCAGAACAATCTCACTGCGCGATTTTTGCGCTGCGGGATATCAATGCCGTGGTGGAACAGGAAGAAAAGTATAAACTGGAGGCGAGACAGAGTCTGGAAGATATTCTGGAAGGAGCAAGGACCGGTATCTGGACCATCGAACTGGAGGAAGGCTGCCTGCCGAGAATGTATCCGGACCGTACCATGCGGATCCTTCTGGGTGTATCGGAAGAGGTCGGGCCGGAAGAATGCTACCGGCGTTGGTTTGAAAATATCGAACCGGATTATGTGGAGATGGTACAGGAAGCCGTACTGGAAATATTGGAAACCGGGCGGTCTGAAGTAATCTATCCCTGGAATCATCCTTCCCTTGGGAAAATTTATGTCCGCTGCGGCGGCGTGCCGGACAGAAAATTCAAAAAACCGGGCGTCTGCCTGAACGGATACCATCAGGACATCACGGAAACCATGGTGACGAGGAAAAAACAGGAACAGTCCATTATGGAGCTGTTGGAACGGGTACGGCGCGCAAATTCGGCCAAAAGCGAATTTCTTTCCCATATGTCTCATGATCTGCGTACACCCATCAACGGAATCCTGGGAATGCTGACCATCCTGGAAAAAAGTCAGGATGACCCGGAACTGCAACGCCAGTGCCGGAAGAAAATCCGTGTATCAACAGAGCATCTGCTGTCCCTGGTGAATGATGTTCTCCAGGTCAGTAAACTGGAAAGCGGAAGCCCGACAGATGTGGCAGAACCCTATGATCTTCACGACACCCTGGAAGACTGCATTTCCATCCTGTCCCCGCTGGCAGAAGAACGCAGAATCAGCCTGGTGATGGATCAGGCCAGCCTTCAGCACACCAAAATAATCGGGAATCCGCTTCACCTGCGGCAAATCCTGATGAATGTCATCGACAATGCCCTCAAATACAACCGTCCCCACGGTTCTGTGCTTATTCAGGTTAAAGAAACTGCCTGCCAGGGCCAGAATGCCAACTACCTGTTTATCGTCGAGGATACCGGAATCGGCATCGGGGAAGACTTCAAGGAGCACATTTTTGAACCCTTCACGCAGGAACATCAAAATGCGCGGACTCACTACAACGGCGTTGGCCTTGGCATGTCCATCGTAAAGAAACTGGTAGACCAGCATAAGGGAACCGTTGAAATAGACAGCCAGATCGGCAAAGGAAGTGTGGTGCGGATTACCCTGCCCCTTCGTATCAATGAGGCATGGAACGAACAGCCCATGACGGAAGAGCAGAATGTATCGGGCAGCATCGCCGGAATGCGCGTCCTTCTGGTGGAAGATAATGAAATCAACTGTGAGATCGTACAGTATATCCTTCAGGATGCAGGCGCTAAGGTCGTAACCGCAGGCAATGGGAAAATCGCTGTGGATGTGTTTGCATCATCCGATCCAGGGACCTTTGACTGCATACTTATGGATCTGATGATGCCAGTTATGAGCGGCTATGAAGCCGCCAGAATGATCCGCAGCCTGAACCGGCCGGATGCTCAGGTGCCCATCATAGCGTTGTCGGCCAACGCATTTGACGAGGACATCGCGCTGTCCAAGGACGCCGGAATGAATGAACATCTGGCAAAGCCGGTGGATATCCGAAAAATGTTCAAAGTCATGAACCGGCTGCACCACTGACAGAAGTGCATTCCTGTGCTTGATTCATTTTTATGGGTATAGTGCACGTTTCTGTTCTGTATCCGTAATAAATTCTAAAGAATGGAGATGAAAAAGGCATGAAAGACATTGCTTTACCGCGTTCCTTAAAAATCAGTATCGCAGTGATCCTTTGTTTAACTGTTTTTGTGTTTTCGTTTCTGGGAATGTCCATCAATACTATGAGTGAAAACACGATCGAAAATATAGGAACTACTTATATGTCCGGCATGAACGAACAGGTATCTCTGCATTTTGAAACGATCATCGATCTCCGTCTGACTATGGCGGAATCTATCGCGCACATTGCAGCGGATGAAGAGACTTCCAGTTACGGCTCGAAGGAGGAGATAGAATATGGGGCAAAAGCAAGGCATTTTCTATGTGCCGCCCTGTATTCGTCCGATGGCAGAATTGAAATGATCTACGGCGATCCCATAGAACTCAATCACCCCGAACTGTTTTTGGAAAGCCTGAAACGCGGGGAACGTAAAACAGCATCCGGTTTCGACAGCAGCGGAAATGATGTGATCCTGTTCGGCGTTCCCTGTGAATATCCCATGACTGACGGAAACACCAGCCTTGCCATGATCGTAGGACTTTCTTCCCGGTATATGGGCGAAGTTCTTTTCCTCGATTCAGATGAATCTCTGATTTCTTCCTATGTGATCCGTAAAGACGGCAGCTACGTTGTGCGCAGCGAAGGCAGCCCTCAGGAAAACTATTTTGACAGAATTTACAACGTCTTTGAAGGCCAGAATAAGGAAGCGGATTCTTATATCAATCAGATGACGGCGGCTATGGAGTCCGGTAAAGATTATTCCGTCATATTGCAATACGGCGATTCGCGCCGTCATCTGTATTGTACCAGCCTTCCCTACTGCGAATGGTATCTGGTGACGGTACTTCCTTTTGACGAATTGGATCACGCGATCCTGAGTATGAGCGGGCATTGGCTTGTCATCGTTTATGCCGCTTCTTTTGCGGTGATCGCCATGCTCCTCTACATATTCTTTCAATATTTAAAGGTGTTCAGAAAACAGGTAGCCAAACTGAAGTGTATGAACGCAGAGATGGCTGCGGCACAGAAAAACGCTGAAAAAGCCCGGAAAGAAGCGGAAGATGCCAATGCGGCAAAACAGGAATTTCTCTCCAGCATGAGCCATGACATACGTACCCCCATGAATGCCATAATCGGTATGACATCTCTGGCCACGGCCAATATGCACAATCCGGAACAGGTTCAGGAATACCTGCGCAAGATTGCACTGTCCAGCAAACACCTGCTGGGACTGATTAATGACGTACTGGATATCTCCAAGATCGAGAGCGGCAAAATGACATTGAATATCGGGCCAATGTCGTTAAGAGAGGTGATGGACAGCATTGTCAATATCATGCAGCCTCAGGTTAATGCAAAAAATCAACAGTTCAACGCGGCTGCATACGAAATTCTTTCAGAAACTGTGTGCGGTGACAGCGTTCGGCTGAATCAGGTACTGATCAACTTATTGGGAAATGCCGTAAAATTCACCCAGGAGAACGGCTCTGTCCAGCTCTCCGTATACCAGGAAACATTACCGGAGGATACCTCCTGTGTCCGCACCCATTTCCTGGTGCGTGATACAGGCATCGGTATGTCAGAAGAGTACCAAAAACAGATCTTTGACTCTTTCAGCAGAGAGGACAATACCCGTGTACAGAAAACAGAAGGATCCGGCCTGGGAATGGCAATCACCAAATATATTGTAGATGCGATGGGCGGTGATATTTCCGTCCGCAGTGAACAGGGCAGGGGAAGTGAATTCCACGTTATTCTTGATCTGGCGAAAGCAGCCGCTCCTGTGTACGATATCCCGCTTCCTGACTGGCATATACTTGTGGTTGACAACGATGAACGGTTATGCAGAAATGTGGTTCATTCTTTAGCGGCAATAGGCATCCGTTCCGAATGGTGCCTGAGCGCAGAGAAGGCGATGGAACTGATCGCCAGACACCGGCACAGCGACCATTATCATATGCTTCTTCTTGGCTGGGAATTGACGGATACAAGTGGCATTGAAGCTGCCCGGGCCATCCGCTCAGGTTATGGAGAAGACTCACCGGCTCTGCTGCTTGCTGCCTGTGACTGGAGCGAGGCGGAAGCAGAAGCCAGAGAAGCCGGAATATCCGGTTTTATCTCCAAACCGCTGTTCACATCCGTTTTGTTTGACGCTCTGAAAACATTTGCCGGTACTGCTGACGAAAAGGCTGATCCCGCTGATCAGACCACTGCTGACGAAAAGACGGCAGACAAGGCGCTGCGGGGAAAACATATTTTATTGGCAGAGGATAATGAACTTAACTGGGAAGTTGCACGAGGCCTGCTTGCTGATCTCGAAATGGAACTGGATTGGGTTGAAAACGGTCAGCTTTGTGTTGAAAAATTCACCAAATCCCCGGTAGGTTATTATGATGCCGTCCTCATGGACGTACGGATGCCCGTGATGGATGGTTATGAAGCCACAAGATCCATAAGGGAACTGGAACGTGAGGATAAGAATATTCCTGTTATTGCCATGACTGCCGATGCCTTTTCGGAAGATATCCAAAAGTGCCTGGAATGCGGCATGAACGATCATTTGGCAAAACCGATCGATATTCAGGACGTCACCCACAAATTAAAGAAACATCTGAACCTGGGAAGCAGCTGATCTTCCGCCTCATTCCATATAACCAATCATCGTAAGCGCCGTTTTTGGAACCGGGCTGATATCCGCATTTTCCACAGGCAACTGCACCTCTGCCTGAATGGCAAACTGATACTGATGCTGGCCGCTGCTATATTCCCAGGTGGCCAGCACTTTTTTTCCGTCGCCTGAACGCTGCACCTTTACATACACGATCTGCCCGGAGACAGTACTGCCCATCCAGGTCTCCTCCAGCGCAGCATCATAAACAGTATCCGGTTCATTCAGGTTCAGCTCACCATCCCTGACCGCTGTCAGCCTGCAATCTGCCTCTGCAATCATATCCCAATAATACACTTCCACCGTATTCTCCGCCGGCTGTCTGTACTCCCTGTCACGGATCCAGTTCTCGTTGTCCGGCAGCTGCAGCGCAATCCCAAAATCATCAGACAATTCCCTGATATCAACCGTCGTCTCTTCACCTGCCTCCTTTGTCCTTGCCGTATCGTCAGACTCATCCTCTGTCCTGACAGCTTCAACCCCCAGATCCGCCTCTGCATCCACTGTCTCCACCATACCCGGTCCGCCGCCATACCCCGCCAGATCATACAGATCGTGGGGTATGGAACTAACCGCCAGCTGCTCTTCTTCCGACAGGCTGTTATACCATTCAAGCCACTCTATCGTCTCCGCAGACAGAGTGTCCCGGCTGTACCACTGATCCATGTAACGTATCTTACTGTCATCTGCCCTTTCCTTCGGATCAGTCAGAAAAAACACAACCACCGCCACGCAGACAAGCACAACCGCAGCTACAAGCCAGCCGGCCGGTTTCCTGTATTGCAGAATGCTGTTAACCCGCTCCCTGACGCCCACCTCGCCAAAAGCAAGCGGATAAGAAAACACCGTCTTTCTCTGCAGACTGCAGGCCAGCAGCGCGTGTGCATAGGCTTTCCTGCCATTTAAATCCAAACTGCCTGCAGCCTTCTCATCGCAGGCAAGTTCCAGATCCCTGCAAAAAAGCGCATACGCTGCCCACACAAGCGGATGAAACCAGTAGACCGACAAAAGCAGCCAGCCCAACGGTTTGGCACAGTGGTCCAAACGCTTTATATGAGCCTGTTCATGGGCAAGAATATAAGGTATCTGTTCCTCTTGCATGCCCGAAGGCAGATAAATATGCGGCCTGATAATTCCCAAGATAAAAGGGGATGTTACCATGTCGCACATCTTCGGCGATGCGGCACCCCTCGTTCCTGCATGAATTTCCAACGGCACAGCTTCCCGTACCGCAGCGTGCAGCCGCAGGCTGCATGCCAGCGCATATACCATCATCAAAGCCGCCCCCGCGATCCAGACCATCCCCGCAACAGCCGTCCAGATATAAAGCGGATTCACACTGGCTCCTGGTTCCGGCGCAAAGCGCTCACCGATGATCGGATTGACTGCCTCATTCAACCCCGGAATCCCACTGTCAATGAACGGCTCCGACGCATATCTGACTACTTCTGCACGAATTGTCTCGCTGCTGGGTATCAGACTGAAGGCGCTTTCCGGGAAGAACGGGCACAAAAGCCTGACAGCCACCACCGCCCACAGCACACAGATCATCCGTCTCGGCGCTTTTCCAAGCAGAAGCCGCACGACAATGACCGCCAGGATCAACCATCCTGCTGCAATACTCATATTAAGCACTTTTAAGAATATCCTATCCATTCCTGCCTCCTTCCCATCACGCGAATACCTTTCCGCTCACCCGGCTGTCTCCCGATACACATCCCCTATGCCTCATCGATGATCCGCCTGATCTGTGCCGCCTCCTCAGGCGTCAACGCCCTCTCCTTTGTAAAAGCAGCTACAAAAGCAGGCAGCGAACCGTCAAAAGAATCCTCCACAAATTTCCGGCTCTGTCTGGAATAGAACTGCTGGCGGGTGATCAGACAGGTAACCGTCCCTTTATTATTTTCAAACAGTCCTTTGTCACACAGACGCCTGAGTACCGTGTGTGTAGTAGTCCTTTTCCACTGAAATACCTCCGCCGCCAGCTTTACCAGCTCTGAAGACCTGACCGGCTCCCGCTCCCAAATCATATCCGCAAAACGCGCCTCAATCACACCCAATTGTATCTCCGCCATACAGCTTCCTCCTTACTCCTCTATATAAACTTTGTCTGTATAAATGGAAACAGAAATTTGTTATGTCGTTTACTATACTTTATGTAGACTTTGTTCGTATAAATAAAGACTACTCCATGTAGACATATTTGTCAATAAAGAGTAGTCCATCAATATCGGGATTAACAGCAGCAACTGTTTTACTTTACGGATTCTTCCAATGCCCACATAGCCGCTCCTGCTGCCGCCTCCTCTGCAATATCCCGGAATCTGACCGGAAGGCCGAAAAGCCGCTCCACCTCCTGCCGCAGCAGCCTGTTTTTGCGTATGCCGTTTCCACTGGCGATAATCTCCCTTTTCCCCGCCTTCAGCACATCGGGCAGCTGCTCATACATTTGGTAAAGTTCAAGCGCCATCCCCGTCACATAAGCCCTCACCATATTACCGAGCGTAAAATTCTCAGCCGTCAGCCCTGTCATGCTGCCTCCCGGTGCAGGGTTCCCAGGCTCCTGCCGCTTCGCATTTCTTCCCAGCATGAGATTTTCGGGCTCCCGCCGCTTCGCACTTTCGCCAGACGCCTGCCTTTGCCGGCTGCCGTAGAGCAGCGGTGCAATACACAAGTCCGTTGTATGCACCTGCGCTCCTGCTTCCTCCAGCTTCTCATAGACATCCGTCTCGATTCCCGTCACTGCATACACCGTACCTTTCACAAACTCTGCCAGCCGCTCATAAACCTTGCCGCCATTAACCGAAGCCTGCACATACAGAAAACCTTTCTCCGTAAAAGGGCGGATCTCCGCCTCCGTTCCTTCGATCAGCTCTCTGTGGAACAAAGAAACCTGTGATCCGGTCCCCACGTTAACGCTCAGCGCATCCTGTTTCTCCCCTACGGCGGCATAGAAGCTCGCCTGATTGTCCCCTTGGGCGCAGGTCACCGGAATGCCTCGATACGTACCAAAAACGAATCCCGCTGCTCTCACCTGCGGATAATAAGACGTTTCCACGCCCGCTCTCTCCAGGGCATCCATAGCAAAGCACCGCCCCCGCAGATCAAATCCCCCCAGACTGGCCGCAATGGAACTACTCATTACCGGTTCTTTTGCATCACACAGCCGCATGGCTATATAGTCCCCGATATTGGCAAGATGCACCGCCTCCTCCGGAATCTGCCCCGTCCGCTGCAGATAAAAATGCGTCACGCTCCCGTAACCGGAATACATCTCACAGCCTGTCACACGGGACAGATAAGAAGCGTAAGTCTCCTCTCCAAAGGTCTCATTCCCTGATTCCTCCTTCCATGTATAATAGGGGGAAACGGCCCTTCCCTCCCTGTCCACATACAAAATCCCATGCATCTGGCTGGAAATGCCAATCGCCGCAGGCCTGTCAGTACTGTCGTCGCTTTGCAGGATATTGTCCAGCATCCCCGTTACCACCGCATAGATTCTATCAGGATCCTGCCGGAATGTGCCGTCGAGAAAATAATTCTTCTCCTGACACACTACTGACAGTTTCCCCGTCCCCTCCTCATAAACACCCAGACAGATGCTGGTAGTTCCAATATCGATTCCGATCGCTCTCATAATCCGTTCCCTTCCTCCTTGTCCGCCTGCCTGATCATCTTTTTCTCCATTCCGAAGCGCTTTGCGCTGAGGCCGCGAGCAGAATTTCAGATTCTGCTCTGTGATCAAGGAGTTTGTGACGCTTCGGCACAAACTCTTGGTTGAATAAATTGCTCATCAGAGAATTTATTCAACCTTTTCTCCTCTTATCATCGCGGCCAGCGCTGCATTCTCTCCTATGGCATAGAATTTCCATCTTCCCTTCACCATACCAGTTTCTTTCATATACCGTCAAGAAACTATTATCTAAAAATCTCTAACTATTTTCAACACCCATTTCATGCTGTATAATATATCGTAAACGAAATTTTTAATGTCGTTAACCATAAAAAAATCTTCGCGTTACAATTTATCTCAAAAGGCGGAATTTTCCTCAAAAATCCGCTTTCAAAGAAAGGAACTTTGAACATGGTAGAAGTCAATTTTTATGAACAGGTGGACGATTCCCTCTTAAAATTCGCAGTCATCCTGGCAAAAACCGACGGCAAATGGGTTTTCTGCAAGCATCGGGAACGGGATACCTACGAATTCCCGGGCGGACACAGAGAACCCGGCGAGACCATACTGGAAACGGCCGCAAGAGAACTGCAGGAGGAAACAGGCGCCGTTGATTTTACGCTGAAACCTGTCTGCGCCTATTCTGTGAAAGGGAAAACGCAGGTGAACAAAAGCGAAGATGACGAGAGCTTTGGTATGCTGTTTGCTGCGGATATCACTTCTTTTGAAAAAGAGCTGCACAGTGAGATCGAGAAAATTCTGATCACCGATACCCCGGTGGAAAATTGGACTTATCCGTTGATCCAACCGCGGCTGTTTGAAGAAGCGGAGAAAAGAGGTTTCGCATGAACTGGACACTTCCCAAAGATAACACAGCGCCGGTCATTACCGCCGAAAAACACATTCATAATCGGTATGGCAATACACATTTTGATGCACTGCCAAAGACTTGTGTAATCTTTGAAATAGGCATGGCCATGGATTTTCTGGAATCCAATTTTCAAACAATAACCTTATTTGAAAAACTCCCCTGCTTCCTGGAGGATTCCAGATGTATTTCCATAAAAGGAAACGAAACTGTCTGTTTCACGCGCGGCGGCTATGGCTCGCCTGCGGCTGTTGACACTTTGGAGACCGTCAGGGCTTTGGGCGCCAGACGCATCATTGTCGTCGGAATGTGCGGCGGTTTCGGGGAAAAAATCAATGTTGGCAGCGTGATCATACCAAACAAAATACTTTGTGAAGAAGGCACTTCATTTCACTATCTTGAACATATAGAATTTGCCGAACCGGATCCGTCCCTCTTTACAAAGGCCAACGCCTGCTTCTCAGACAGATTTGAAACATCTACAGAGCCCACCGTCACCAGCGATGCTTTTTATCGTCAGACATATGCCAAAGAGGCCCTCTGGCGCGAAAAAGGATGCGTAGCCGTAGACATGGAGTCTTCAGCCCTTTTGTCTGTAAGCCGGTATTATTCGCTGCCCGCTGTTTCGATTCTGCTATGCTCCGACAGGCATCCGGTTTCTGAAAACAGTACAGAATGGAACTGGGGTAATTCTTCTTTTAAAGAAATAAGGGAGCAATTTGTCAGGCAGGCGGTACAATTTGCGCTTCATTTAACATGAGTTATCTTTTTGACACACCGGACAGTACACGCTGCTCCTGCCGCCGATCACCATGCGGCACAGCGTCTCCCTGCATTTCGGACAGGGACTGCCGCCATGCCCGTATACCTGCAGAAACGGCGTATTGCGGTAATCCCTTCCCTTTGTCTCCAGATATTCTTCCGCCGTTATGGCGTTTTTCTCGATAAAATAGGAGATCCGCTCCGGAATCGCTTCTGCAAGGCGTTCCCATTCCGTCTGCTTTAAGCTGTTGGCGGGACGCGCCGGATAGATTCCCGCCGTAAATAAAATCTCATCAGAGTAAATATTGCCGATTCCGGCAATGATCGTCTGTTCCAACAGGCATTCTTTGATTGCCTTCCGGCGTTTACTCAAATGGCTGCTCAGATATTCCGCATTACAGGCCGGAGCCAGCGGATCCAGACCCAATTTATCCATTCCGGTACAGGTATCGGTCTCCTCCTCCCGAAGAAGCCAGAAACGTCCGAAGCGGCGCATATCGGAAAACCGTAATTCCGTCCCATTGTCCAGCGAAAAAACAACATGTGTATACTTTTCTTCCGGACACTGTGCCGGGGCAAGCAGAAGACCGCCTGTCATCCGCAGATGCAGAACAATCCGTTCCTTATTTTCTAAATGGATGATAAGGAATTTCCCCTGCCGCGACATATGAGAAACCGTCTGTCCCGTCAGCCGCCTGCAGAATTCATCCGCTTCCGGATATGCCGCAACTTCCGGACGCCTTACCGCCACCTTTGTGATCATACGCCCCTGAATCTGCGGCTCTATCACTCTCTTGATCGTTTCCACTTCCGGTAATTCAGGCATCTTCTCTTCTGTCCTTTCTGTATTCTGCCGTCTGTTTTCAGCGGCTGTTTCGCAGATTTACGCTCAAACAATCGCTTCCACAAGCACCTTTTCTCCAAATGTAATGTTCTTTACTCCGATTTGCTTCTTTTTATTAAAATTGAAGCTGATTCTGCAGCCCCGGTATACAGTTTGCATTTACGTTAAACAGTTTGCTCATGAATTTCCCATACCCTCATTTTTTCTTCATTATAGCCGAAGCCCTGTTGTTTTACAAGGCGTTGGAGAGCCAAAGCCTTCCTGATCCCCAAAAATCACCTTTTCTATAAAGACAAACCATGGATTTCTGTGTTAGACTTATAGTGGATAATAATCAGCATCAAATTAAAGGGGGAATCAAATATGGAACTGATCCTGCAGCCAACACCTGAAACCTGCGGACAGGCATGCATCGCCATGATCACAGGAAAAAAGATCGAAGAAGTGATCAAAGATATGAAGACAAGCGGTCCTACGAGCATCGGCCAGCTGATCGAGATATTGGACTTCTACGGCATCCGACATGCAGAAAGAAATACGCGTATCTCCAAAAAGAATCCTGTACCGCACGAATATTCTATCCTCACGGTACATACCGATGCAGGATACACCCATTGGACACTGCTTTATGATCACAAATATTATGATCCCGAATTCGGTCTCATTGAAGGCACGTATCCGCATGGAAAAATAACATCATTTCTGGGAATCTATGAACCTGACAATGACTAATCAAAATAAAGAATAGTTTCTTAATACAGGTTTTTCATCCACGTCCTGCCCCTCCCCGCTTTACCATGCTGCAAACAGATCATAGATATGTGCTGCAAAAAACAGTTACAATTCGGCCCAGTACTTTCATCTTGCCAGCTCCCCCTTTCTGTGATATCTTAAACATAGTTAATAAACGAAAGGCAGCATATATGATCTGGAAAATGATAAATCTTCAACTCCAAAAAGGAAGCATTTTTCCGCTTTACGGGGATAGTGCGCCTTTTTTCAGGAAGATTTACCATAAAGCGGATACCAAACAGCCCTTTCGGTAAATCTTATAGAACTGGTACATTATCTCCTTAACGTGCAAAATAAAAGTTAAGGAGATTTTTTATGTTAAATATCAAAAAACAACTATCGAGATTATACTTATCTTCTATTCTCGGCAACCTGTCTTTAACAGGAGCCTGGGTGGCAATCCTCGCAGCGCGGGGATACAGCCTGGTGGAGATTGGCTTTGCCGAAACCATTTTTCACCTTACCAGCCTGATCCTTGAAATTCCGTCAGGTGTTCTTGCCGATGTCTTTGGACGGAAAAATATGCTCATCGTCAGCAGTGTCATGACCATGATCGGCAATATCATCATGATATTTTCCGGCAGTCTGTGGACAATCTGCGCATCTATGGTCTTTCAGGCGGCAGGCTATAACTTTGCATCCGGGTCGGGAGACGCCCTCGCATATGATTCCCTGAAAATAAATGCCTGTGAGGATCACTACGGGAAATATGTCTCTGCCCAGCTGAGCATCTGCCGGTTCTGCGGCGGCCTCTCTACCCTGTGCGCCGGTTTTGCGCTTTTGATCGGGCATCGGGCTGCATACGGCATAGACATCGGAATCGGAATTCTGCAAATCTGGGTACTCACTTCCTTACAGGAAGCGCGCGTATCCCAAGGCGCTGAAAACAAACAGCCTTTCTCTGCGCCGCCTTCTGTACGAACCCCAAAATTGCATACAGCCTTCCGCACCACCAAAAGGGAACTGATCGACTGTTTTGCTGCAAGTGTTGCCTTCCTCAAGACAGCCAGGAAAGCAGTCCTCTTTATGTTCTGCAATTCTCTTGTCGGATCCATTGACATACTGCTGCTGTTCTTCCTGCAGGCAAAGCTGCCGGGCACCGGCCTGTCAGGTTTTATGCTCGGGTTTACTTTGTTTTTCATGGAGACGGGCGGCATACTTGGCGCCAGACTCATTTTGAAATGCTGGAAACTGCGCTATCGAAGTGTATTTCTGCTCACCACGCTGCTTGTGATCTGCGGCGTGCTTGTCGAACATTCCGGAATCTGCTGGCTCATGGCGGCAGGCGGCTTTGTCTCCGCATTCGGTGATGATGCGCTGCAGGTTAGAACCAATACGCTCCTGCAGGATATGTTCCCCTCGGAGCAGCGGGCAACGTTGATCTCCATGGAGTCTTTTACTTTTTCCATGATCATGATCGTATTGTCGCCCCTGGCCGGCGTGCTCTTCTCCTTCTGGTAAAAAGGTAATTTCTGCACAAACGCCCATGCAGGCAATCCCGCATGGGCGTTTTACTTATTTCTATATCAACTATATCAATTTAAACAGGCTTCTTCCGCACATCGTTCTGCAGAAGCCTGTAAAGCGCTGCCGCCGCCGGCACACCCAGCAGCATACCGCCAATACCCATCACACCGCCACCCACCGTCACTGCCGCCAGCACCCAGATGCCCGGCAGGCCAATAGAGGAACCGACTACCTTCGGATAGATCAGGTTGCCTTCCAGCTGCTGCAGGACTACCAGAAATACGATAAAGATAATCGACTTGACAGGGGAGACCGTAACGATCATAACTGCTCCCACCACGGCTCCGATATAAGCGCCCGCCACCGGAATCAACGCCGTAAATCCGATCAGACAGCCGATCATCGCCGCATAGGGCAGACGCAGCAAAAACATTCCGGCCATACAGAGCACACCCAAAACCACTGCCTCCGTACACTGCCCCACGATAAAGCTGTGAAAACAGCCGTCAAAGACATGCAGCACATAAAATATCTTATCTACCAGTTTTGCAGGCAGATATTTCCGAAACAGCAGGGTCATCTGTCCGCCAATCTTCTCTTTCCCCGCCAGCAGATACAGTGCGAAAATAAAACCGACCACCACCGTGACCGTCGTAGAGAAGACGGATGATACGATCCCGGCCGCCACGCCCATCGCGCCGCCAAGGCCGCTCCACACGAACGAAGACAGCTTCGTCACCCACTCCTGCCAGTCTCCCATGCTGTCCATCGCCAGCAGGCTGTTCTCACCTTCCAGATAAGAACTGATCTGCAGATTATCCTCCAGCCACTGCATGGTATCCTGCAGAACCCCCGGCAGTTCCCGGAACAGAAGCTGCATGCAGCTGAGCAGCTCCGGCACGATCATCCGCACCACCAGAAAGACGATGAACACCAGGCTGACCAGCGCAAGTACCAGACTGACCGGTCGGCACAGCTTCTGCGGAAAAACAATTCTCACGCCTTTTTTCTTCTGCTGACGCTTCTGGTCCTTCTGCATTCCCTGCGTATCCCGGCACAGCTTCTGCAAATATTTCTCAATAAAAGTCATCGGAATATTGACCGTATAAGCAATGACACACCCCAGAAACAAAGGCACGGCAGCTCCCAGCGCAATCCCCGCAACGCTGACAAAATCCGTCCAGTAATGGATCATCAGAAAAAGAATGATCACCGTAACACCGGCCCGCAGGCAGCTTTTCCATTTTAATTCCATAGTATGCCCATGCCTCCTTCTTAGCATTTCTCTCCATGCAGCATCGCCCGCGGACAATCGCCCGTCCGGTCAGCCGTTAATTGACAGACGCCGAAAAGTGTTCGATCTCCTGCTCCAGCGTGCCGCTCACACCGCGGCATACGTTGACCGCATTCTGCACCTCATTCATCTTTTCCACAAGGCTGGACGCATTCTCGGCGGAGATATCCACGGCAGTGGAACCCTCGCCCACAGCATTGGTGATGCAGTCAACAGAATCGATGATCTCCGCCATGCTGTCATTAAGCCCCTTCGAGCTGGTTGAGAAATTATGCAGAATAGTGTAAAACTCTTCCATATTCGTCACATATTCGTCCATCGCCGCTACAAACTGGTCATAGTCCTTGAGGACATATTTGTTGATATATTCCAGCACCTCGGAAGTATTATCCGCCATCTCATGCACGGTGTCGATCACTTCCTGGTTGATATGCTGAATGTTCTTGGCCGTCTCCTGACTGTTATTGGCCAGAGAGTTGATCTCACCCGCCACGACAGCAAATCCCCGGCCCGCTTCCCCGGCTCTTGCCGCTTCAATCGAAGCATTCAGGGATAAAAGCGTGGTCTCGTTGGCAATATTCATAATGGTTTCCGACAGCGTATTGATCTTGGAAACCTTTTCGCTGTTCTTGATGGAACGATTCAAAAGCTCGGAGATCTCGCCCACTTTCTGTACCGTGAAGCTCTTCACCTCAACGATATGCTTCTTCATCTCCCGCGCCTCTTCGGACACCTCAACAGCCTTACGCGATCCCTGGTCTGCTTCCTGCCAGAGAACGTCCACCTGCTCCTTAACGCCGCCGATCGTATTCTGAATGTCTTCAGAAGTATTGGCAACCGCCTCCATATTGGCCGACAACTCCTCCATGGCAGCGGAAGATTCCGTAATATTGGTGTTGGCGGTATCTACCATGCTGACGATCTGGTCATTGGAATCAGCCAGTGCTTTGGCACTCACCGACACCTTGTCTATGATATTCTGCAGTGTCGCCAGAAAATCATTCATACCGCCGACCAGAATCGAAAGCTCACTCCTTGTTCTGGTCGTGATCCGCGCGTGCAGATTGCCATTGTTCCTGTTGATATCATCGATCATATGATGCAGCTCCAGCGAAGATTTCCTGATCGGGCTGATCACATTGCGCTGGAACAGTACCTGATTGATACCGATGACTACGATCATCAGGATCGCACCCAGTATACTGCTTCGGATAGTGCGGTCATACATATCCCGCTGCTCCTGCCGCAGCGAAGCCACAGACTGTTCAAAATAGGCATTCGCCAGTTCCAGATTGCCGTCAAACTTTTCATCCTCCGCCTCCAGGGCATCGATCTCGGCAATGACGGCTTCCGTGCTTTTACCGGATGAGGACAGCAGCGCGTTCTTTGCATTTTCCGTATACGCCCTCAGTCCGCTTTCCATCTCCGCAATATTGACCTCGCTGCCGTCTTCCAGATAATCGTCCACCTGACTGATGTCCGTAAGCAGCTGGTTATAACGTTTATCAATATTTTCCAGCAGATGTTCATGCTCTTCCGCGTCATTTGTCGCCAGATAAGCATATATGTACCGCTGAATCTTCTCATAATCCTTCTTCATGTCACCTCTGAGCACCATTGCCGAAAGGTATACATCACTGATCTTGTTACATTTTTCAATGGTACTTCGGAAATTGTTGATACTGTTTCCAAAGTAAATCCCAAACACCACAATCAGTGCCAGGTTCATTAAGCTTAATTGCGTTGTGATACGGCTCCAAAAGGAAACCCTGGGTGCCTTTTTGTCCATCGTTAGAATTCCTCCAATTTCATTCCCTTCTTTTATGCATTGGTGTAATGCCTAAATTATTATATACTAAAGAAGCCCCAAAATCAACTTTCTGTGTCACTTTCCATGCCCGAATCTTATCCCTGGGCTGCCTCCGGCTAAAGGCCGCAGGCTGCTTCTTTTACAAACTGATTTTTGCTGGAATTACGATGAATCCTGTGATAGAATAGTACCAATATGGAGTCTGCCGACAGACTCAAATATGCCGGCGTCAACAAGAACACCTTTCACAACATAACAGGACGGTGAACGATACCATGAAAAAGAACACAGAAAAAACAAACGTCATGCGGCTGCTGGACCAGAAAAAGATCCCTTACGAAACCTACTGCTATGCAGACACCGGCGTTATCAGCGGCACCGAAGTTGCAGACGTTCTCGGACAGGACCCGCAGCAGGTGTTCAAGACGCTTGTGACGGTCGGGAACTCGAACAACAACTACGTCTTTCTGATCCCCGTGCACCAGGAGCTGGATCTGAAGAAAGCCGCCAAAGCAGTCGGCGAGAAAAGTATCAGCATGATCAAATCCAAAGAACTGCTGCCCCTGACAGGATATATCCACGGCGGCTGTTCCCCGGTGGGCATGAAAAAGCAGTTCAAAACCACGATCGACGCATCCGCCGCAGATTTTGACACGATCATCTTCAGCGCGGGCAGGATCGGTTATCAGGTGCAGCTGTCTCTGGATGCACTCAGGCAGATCGTCAGATTTGAACTGGCGGATCTGACCGTCAGCCAGCCATAAGCCGGCATTTGGAATTGCCAGTCTGTACAGACCGATATCATCCTATTATAAGTAACCTGTTAGCAACCCGTTATTTTACACCGCGAAGCAGCGCAGAAATGGAGGCAGCCATGTCCAAGGAGATTCCTGCAGATATTCATGTAGAAAACACTGATTCAGGCGAAATCACGCTGGCGGAGGTCCGCTTTTTTGAGGCGAAGCGGGACGCCTTCCCCTTATACGAATCCCTGCGGGCGGCCATCCTGCAAAACTGTGGCCCGACAGAGATCCAGGTGAAGAAAACCCAGATTTCCTTTGTCAACAGGCATCTGTTTGGAGCAGTGTCCTTTACCCCTGTCCGCAGGGCAAAAGAGCGTCCGAATCCATACATCACCGTCACTTTCGGTCTTTCTTACCAGCTTGACTCCCCCAGGATTGATGCGGCCGTGGAGGCATATCCGCACCGTTTTACGCATCATCTAATCATTGGCAGCGTCGATGAGATTGACGGGGAGCTGCTCGGATGGCTGCGGGAAGCGGCAGATTTTGCCTGCTCGAAACGTTAGCCATTCCAGGCATCCATATCCCATATCATCATGCCATCATGAATAGAAGTGGAGGTTTATCATGAATCGTTTGTTTTTATTCCGGATCGCGTGCCTGTTTTTGTTTCTTGTATGCGCGGCCGCTCTTTTTATAGAAATCTTTGTCAACGACATTAACAGCCTGACTGCCATTTATCTGTGGGCCGGTCTGGCTCTCTTAAGCCTGTCCGGCATCATCGCCGGCGCTTTTCTCCACCTGATCAGAAACGAAAGGAGCAGATAGAACTATGGACCGTCATATCATACGTCTGAAAGACCAGCCGGAACTTCTGACCGCTGCCGCGCAGTGGTTCCACGAGAAATGGGGCATCCCGCCTGAAGCCTATCTGGAAAGTATGCAGCAGTGTCTGGCCGGCAACCATCCTGTTCCTCAATGGTATCTCGCTCTGGAACAGGACAGGATCATCGGCGGGCTGGGCGTGATCGAAAATGATTTCCACAACCGGAAAGACCTCACTCCCAACGTCTGTGCCGTCTACACCGAAGAAGACCGTCGCTTACAGGGTATCGCGGGCGCTCTGCTGGCCCGCGTCTGCAGCGACATGAAGGAGCAGGGCATCGATACGCTGTATCTTTTGACCGACCATACCTCCTTCTATGAACGTTACGGCTGGGAATTCTTCTGCATGGTACAGGGCGACGGCGAACCAGAACCGTCACGGATGTATATCCACCGTGCCTGAACTCTCAGAAATCCATCATAACAGCCGTTTCTACGGCGAAGGAGGTATTGCAAATGATCGACCTGCAGGATAAAAATCACTGCCCCACACTGGATGAAATCGGAGCGTATGTCAGGAATCCCGTTTTCCACAAATTCTGTTCCGACATCAGCTCCCAATATGACTGCACGGAAAAAATAGAATTCAGCGCCTGCAGTATGGAAAAAGGCTGGAACATCAAATACAGAAAATCCGGCCGGACACTGTGCACCCTATATCCCCGGGAGTCCTATTTTACGGTTATGATCGTTGTCGGACAAAAGGAGAAAGCATCCGTTGAAGCCATCCTGCCAGAGTGCACCGCCGGCCTGCAGACCATCTACCAGCAGACGAAAGAGGGGAACGGCCAGCGCTGGCTGATGATCGACCTGGAAGACGAAGACGATCTGTACCGCGACCTGTTCCGCCTCATCGAAATCCGCCGGAATCAATAATTTTTTTAAAAACTTCTCATATTTTCTTGACCTTATACCAACTATATCCCTTATATTGGGCTTACGAAAGGAGGTCGTATCCATGAATATTAATGAGCTGGAACGCCTTACGGGAATCACGAAGCAGAACATCCGTTTCTATGAAAAGAAGGGACTGCTGCACCCCGCAAGAAATTCCGAGAATAATTATCGTGAATATACAAAGGAAGACCTTACTCGTCTGAAAGCTGTCAAACTGCTGCGAAAGCTGGACCTGCCTCTGGAGGATATCCGTAAGATCCTGCAGGACGAAGAGCTGCTGTCGGAAGCCCTCTCACAGCATCTCAAAACGCTGCAGGAGAAGCAACAGGAACTGAGCGCCTGCATTGATGTCTGTAATAATCTGCTGCAAAAGGCAAAGTCCCAGACGGCACAGCCAACACTCCGGCACCGCAAAGTGCAGACGGACACACTGTCCGACACGGGACCAGACTCCATGCAAAGCAATGCCACGCAGACTGCTCAGACTGCTGCACAGGACGCTGCCACACAGACAGCCCCGCAGCCGCACACGGCGCTCAGTCCACAGCTGGCCCTGCTGGACATAGACGAGACACTACGCAAAATGGATGAGATTGAGAAAAATGGAGGGAAGTTTATGTCGATCATTAAAGATTATCAGAAATTTTCTGCTGCAGAACGTTTAAAAGGTTTTTCTTTTAAACCGGATACCATGGTAATGAATGCAGATGAATTTAAGGAAGCGCTCCTGCAATACGCCGAAGAAAACCAGTTGAATCTTACCATCATAAAAGAAGGCATGTATCCCCTTTTCAGAATTGACAACCTGGAATATAAGGCCGAACGCATCTTCGACCGTTTCGGCGCAACGATACACTGTTCCCTGACGAATCCAGAAGAACTGGAAACAGGGCTGGAACATATCCCACCCGCCCGCAAACGGCTGTACAGCTTCTTCCATGGCCCCTGGTTTTTCCTGCTGGTACTGTTCATCGTCATGGCGATCAGCCGCCAGAGCTTCTTCTGGGCTTTCTTTGTACTCGCCATGGTGGGACCGTATCTCTTCTGGCTGTTTATACGTTACTTCAGATAGTCCGTATGAATCTTCATTTCCGAAATCACCTCTGCCTGCCGGCAGAGGTGATTCTGTCTGTGTTTCTTCGGTCACTCTGCCGCGTCATCGGGGAAGAGGCCTGCGTCCTGCATCAGTTTTTCTATTCTTTTCCTGTTGCCATCGGTAAGATAATTGGAATTCAGTTTTCTTTTACTGTACACATAAATGGTATTCCTCGTTATATCTTCAAGCAGACTGGTAAAGAATCTTTCCCAGGAAACATATTCCCGGCTCTCAATAAAGTTTCCCGGCTCCTCCATAATTTTCCCCAGCCCCTCCGTCTGTACGATACCCGATCTTAAGATCAGATATTCAAAAGACTCCGGAGACCAGACACGACTTTTACCGCTCGCTTTTAAGGCGTGCATTGTACTTTGCATATCTGCGCCGAAAGCCGCACCGTCAACAATCGCTAAAACCGCCCTATCCTTATTGGCAAGAATATACCTGGCTATATTGGATTTACCACCGGCCGAATCACAGGCCACATTTTTATTTTGACAAATTGCTTCATACATCTCATAGCCGGCATTCGAATCCTCTGTGACAACAATCGAAGGCTTTATTGCCTCTGACCTGTCCGCTTCCGGATAAACCTGATGCATGGAATTATATACCTGTCTGGTATGCTGATAATATCCACTGTTTTTCAGATAATAAATCTCATTGACACTGTATGGCAGCATATTCAGCGCATCTCTTGTAACGAAGACAAAATAGCAGTCCGAAGCTGACACTGCCGCCGCGAAACCCTTTGTATACAAAAATCTCTCCTGCTCGTCCACAAATACAACCGTGTCCTTCAACAGCTTCATGCGTGCCTCTACGCTCTCCATATCCCCTGTCAGGACGGCACATTTTTTATCGCATACAACCTCGATCCCCGGACCGGATCGTCCTGACAGATAATCACTGATAATCTGTATCAATGTCGTCTTTCCACTGGCGCTGTCTCCCTGAATGATCGTTATATTTCTGCGCAGATTCAATTCATAACGAAGTTTTTTGGTGGAAACCATTACTTTTATACTACCCTTCAAAAATCTCCACCTCCTGAAATTCTCTTAGAAAATCTACATATGTGCTGATCCGGTTGCCACTGTTTTTGACATAGATATCAAAAGGCTCTGCAAATTCCATTTCATACCCGAGCCTTATCGTAAGATCCTGCCTTTTCCCTATCTCCAATATCCACTTCGCACAATTATCTCCGCAGGCGGAAGCATTCACGATCAGCTCCGGCTCCTTATACATGATAATAAGCGCCTTTACGCCGCCCGAAAGTCTTTCCGGCGCGATCAGACCAAGCACCGGGCTGTCGATCGCATGAGCCGATATGACCGCTGAACCGTCCACGTCCTGCACCATCTCTTTCACCAGCTCATCCTCAAACCATTCTTCTTCGAAGTTATACTTAAAATAAGTGTCCGGGCTAAACACATAATTTGCATCCTCGATATCCTTCGAGCCCCTGTTAAAAATAATGCTCAACATACTCTTCACCCTTTCTGCATCTGCATTCTCTCTTCTTAAGAATTATCTTATAGTCAGCGACTCTAAACTTTTGCTTTCACTCCTGCAAAAAGTTCCCGCAGGCTCACCAGTACTACACGCTCATCTCTCCCGGCCTCCTCAAGCACCGCTTTCGTAAAGCCTGCTCTGGAAAAGAGATAATAGTAAGATTTGCCCCGCTCCCGGCAAAACAGATCCGCCCGCCTGCGAAGCTCCTTTAAAACGGTAAGATCCAGCGCCTCACTGCGCCACTTGCACTCGGCAAACAGATAATCCTTCCCGTCCTTCGCCACCAGATCGATCTCCACCTGCCTGTGCTCCGCCGGATCGTTTCCCCACCACCTGCCGATGGCCGTGAAGAGAAGCGGCAGACCGCCCCCGCTGTTCACCCGAAGCAGATAATCCCGGCAGACTCTTTCGAACACAAGCCCCATATAATGACTGTAATCCGGCTCTATCCGGCGCAGCCACACAGCCTCCTGCGCCCCCGTCTCCAGAAGCGTCCTGTTGCTGAACACATACCGATACCAGAAGCGGAACATGAAGTCCGATATGCCATATAAAGTCTTCCGGGAAGCATCCTTTTCTCCGAAAGGCGTCTCTTTATAGAGAATATCCAACTCACAGAGCGTATTGATATATTTCAGGCATTTGGCCTGCTCTTCCCCGGTCTTTATGGCGATCTCATTGCTCCTGGAGCAGCCCGACGCGATGGCCTCGATGACCGCGCTGTAAATGCCCGGCTCCTGCACCTCCTGACGAAGCAATAACAGCGGTTCCTCGTAGAGATAGGCCGTCACGTTCAAGAACAACTCCCTGATATTTTCGGCAAAAGACCGCTCCCTTTGTACCTGCCTAAGATACAGCGCCGTTCCTCCAAAAGCGCCGTAAAGCATAAGTTTCTCCTCATCGGAAAACCCGTCGAAAAACTGTATCGCCGTCTTATAGTCAAAGAATCTCATATGAAGCTGCCCCGTCCGTCTGCCAAAGACCGGGCTTTTGGAACCGAGAACCTCCTTCTCCATAAATCCCATATAGCTGCCGCACAGCACGATAAACAGCCTGCCATACTGCAGCGTGTGGTCGATCAGATGCTGCAGCACGGAAAGCAGCGCCTTATTCTTCTGTGCCAGATAGGGAAATTCATCGAATACCAGAATCAGCCGCTTTCCCTTCTGCCGGCTGTCGATATAAGTCAGCGCCTTCTCCCAGCCGGCAAACGGCTCCAGCGCAGTCTCCCCATAATAAGCAAAAACCTGACGGGAAAATTTCTCCAGATTCAGCTTGTCATTACTCTGCTCCGCAGAATAGAAAATCGTCTCCTTATCTCTGCAGAATTCATTCAACAGCGTCGTCTTCCCCACCCGCCTGCGGCCGTACAGGATAAAAAGTTGAAACGCTTCCTGCTCATACCGTTTCTGCAATTCTTCCAGTTCCGCTTCCCGTCCGATAAACATACACGCCACCTTTTCCAATGAAAACCGTCCATCCCCGTATGATAAACCTATGATCAGTTAATCAGTTAATCAGTTAATATGATATTTATTAACTCACAAGTTATTAACTTTCAAGTTAATTATATGGCAATGCAGTCATTTTTGCAAGTCTTTCCTTTTATAGACTGGCTTATTCATGACAGGCGTTTTTCCCTTCCAAAGACCTGTCATCATGTCATGAACATTATATCTGTCTTGTCACATGTCTTGTTAATTATTGCGCAAATCTCTTTCCTATTTTCCCCATTTGGTGTAAAATGCAAAACAGAGAATGTACCTCGGTGCAAAACGACGCTTTGGATATGGATGAATGGAGGAAAAAATGGACAGACAGAATCTGACACTGCTCACTGACTTATATGAGCTGACGATGATGCAGGGTTATTTCAAGAACAAAGACCGCAACGAAACCGTGATTTTCGATGCCTTCTACCGCAGCAATCCCTGTGACGGCGGTTTTGCCATTGCGGCAGGCTTAGAGCAGCTGATTCAATATATCAAAGAGCTGCGCTTCGACGATCAGGATATTGCTTACCTCGCAGGTCTCGGCATCTTTGACAAGGACTTCCTTGACTACCTGAAAGATTTCAAGTTCACCGGAGACATTTACGCGATTCCGGAAGGTACGGTGGTATTTCCGCGTGAACCGCTGATCAAAGTTATCGCTCCCATCATGCAGGCGCAGCTGGTAGAGACCGCTATCCTGAATATCATCAACCATCAGAGCCTGATTGCCACCAAGGCCGCCAGGGTCTGCTATGCCGCCCACGGCGACGGCATCATGGAATTCGGCCTGCGCCGCGCACAGGGACCGGACGCCGGCACCTACGGCGCCAGGGCTGCCATCATCGGCGGCTGCGTCGGCACTTCCAATGTCCTGTGCGGACAGCTTTTTGACGTGCCGGTGAAAGGCACCCACGCCCACAGCTGGATCATGAGTTTTCCCGATGAATACACGGCCTTCAAGACCTATGCCGACATGTACCCTTCGGCCTGCATTCTGCTTGTAGACACCTACGATACCTTAAAATCCGGCGTGCCCAACGCCATCCGCGTCTTTACCGAAATGCGCGCTGCAGGCATTCCCCTGACCTTCTACGGTATCCGTCTGGACAGCGGCGACCTCGCCTATCTGTCCAAGAAAGCCCGCAGAATGCTGGACGAAGCCGGTTTTCCGGATGCCGTCATTTCCGCCTCCAACGATCTGGACGAATTCCTGATCCAGAGCCTGAAGGAGCAGGGCGCTACCATCACCTCCTGGGGTGTGGGCACACACCTGATCACCTCCAAAGACTGCCCCTCCTTCGGCGGTGTATACAAACTGGCGGCCATCATGGGCGAAGACGGCACCTTCATCCCCAAAATCAAGCTGTCCGAGAATTCTGAGAAAGTGACCAATCCCGGCAACAAGACCATCTACCGTATTTATGAGAAGGAAACCGGCAAAATTAAAGCCGATCTGATCTGCCTCGTGGAAGAAACGTTTGATGAGAAAGAACCGCTGCTTCTTTTCGACCCCCACGAACCCTGGAAGAAAACAAAGCTTCCCGGCGGCAGCTATACCCTCCGCGAACTGATGGTGCCGATCTTTCAGGGCGGTACGTGCTGCTACACGTCTCCGAAAGTCATGGAGATACGCTCCTACTGTCAGGAAGAACAAAATACCCTCTGGGACGAGACACGCAGACTGGTAAATCCTCATAAAGTATATGTGGATCTGTCCGGTAAACTGTATGATATCAAGATCAAACTGTTGGACCAGATGAATCAGGGATGAGTCTGTTTAAAGATCGCGCTGCAAGAATTTGCTTGAAAAGTCCTTTTCGTTGCATTATGATAATCATGAAATAGTCTCCCGGAAAATCAGAAACAAAAAACTCCCGGAGCCTGTTGCAAAGAAACGGAGGAATGCCATATGCTTCGTATTATTACAGATTCGGCAAGTGATCTGCCCAAAGATTACATCAAGCAGCATGATCTTCATGTGATTCCGACACCCGTCGTGATCGACGATGTAGATTATCTGGACGGCAAGACCATACAGACAGAAGAATTTTACCATATACTGGACGATATCAGACGTGATGTCAAAACCTACCACATCAATCCCGCCATGTTTACCGATGCTTTCCTGCCCTACGCGCAGGCCGGAGACAGCATCATTTATCTGTGTTTTTCTACGGGAATCGCCGGCACCTACAACGCGGCTAACCTTGCCCTGACCGGTATCCGTGAGGATTATCCCGATTTCGACCTGACTATCATCGACTCCAAATGCGCTTCGATCGGTTTCGGCCTGCTTGTCAGCAAGCTGGTCACCATGCTGGAAAAAGGCGCTTCCAGGGAGGAACTGATCGAAGCCGCGGCGTATTATATCTCACACATCCGCCATGTCTTCACGGTACAGACACTGGCTTATCTGATCAAGGGCGGCCGCCTCACCAAATTCAAAGGCACACTGGCAGAGACATTGGACATGAAGCCCGTTCTGGTCGTAAATGAAGCCGGCGCACTGGCTGTGGTCAAGACCGTGCGCGGCCGGAAAAAATCCCTGCGTTACCTCATCGAGTATGCCAAAGAGACCGGCTGCCGGCTGGAAAATCAGACCGTTGCCCTCTGCCACGGAGAAGATCCCGAATCTCTGGAGTTTGTCAACACACTGGTGCAGGAGACTTTTCATCCAAAGGATACCCTGATCTCCGTAGTCGGCTGTGCCATCGGCGCTCATACCGGACGCGGCCTTGTGGGCTTCTGCTTCTTTGACGCAGATGACGGCAAATACAGCAAATATTTCGATTAAAATCAGACTGAGAATGAGGCAATGATCATGGAAGAACAACAACGAACCTGTACTTATCTGGAAACCGACGGTGAATTCAAGATGCGTGAACTGGACAAAGGCGATCTGGAGCAGTTTAATGCCCTGCTGCAGTACGCTTTTCAGGTCACCTCCTACGATCTGTTTCAGACCGGATGGGAACAGGAAGAGATCAAGTACGCCAAACGCCCCATTTTGGAGGAGGCCTACGTTCTGGGATGGTTCTATCAGGATAAACTGGCCTCCATGATCGTCGTCTATTCCATGAAAGTCAATGTCCACGATACGATCATGGATATAGGCGGCATTACCGGTGTCGCCACCTATCCCGAATACACCGGCCGCGGGCTGATCCATGCGCTCATGCGTCATGCCCTCGACTACATACACCGAAACGGAATGCTTCTTTCCTTCCTCTACCCTTATTCCATTCCCTTCTATCGCAAGATGGGCTGGGAAATCGTATCCGATAAGCTCTCCTTTACCGTAAAAGATACCCAGCTTCCCAAAATGCGTCCGGTAGACGGCATGGTGGAACGCGTGGGCCTTGACTCCGAGGATTATCACAATGTACACTCTTACTTTGCCCTGCAGCGGCACGGCGCCCTCATTCGTGACACGCTTTCCTGGGAGGAATACTGGCGCTGGGACAATGACGACATGATCGCCGCAGTCTATTACAGTAAGGAACATAAACCGCTTGGTTATGTGGTCTATTATATCGCCAATGAGATTTTTCATATTAAGGAAATGGTCTATCTGAATATCGAGGCCAACTACGGCCTCTGGAACTATATCAGCGCCCATTTTTCCATGATCACACAGGTGCAGGGCGACAATTATTCCGGTGAGCCTATGGCCTATCTGTTCGAAGACAGCGAGATCACGGAGACAATCTCGCCCTACATCATGGCGCGGATCATAGACGTCCGGGAATTCCTTGCCGAATATCCCTTCCAGATCCAGCCCGAAGACCTCAAACTGCACTTTCTCGTACATGATGAAATGGCTCCCTGGAACGAAGGAGATTACATGGTTTCCTGGCATGAGGGCAAAACCATCTGTGAACAGGTTGACAACAACCAGTCCATCAATGTTGTGGAGCTGTCCGTCAACACCCTTACCACTATGCTGATGGGCTATAAGAGGCCTTCCTACCTCTACGAACACGAAAAGATCAAGACCGAGTATTACATGCTGACATGGCTGGAACGCCTGATTCCGGTTGAGAAAGCGTATTTTTCGGATTATTTCTGATAAAAATTAAGACGTCTCAACATAGTTGAGACAAAAGCATCGCAGAAATGGAGAAAACTATGAAAGGTATCTACTATGATGGAAAAGATGCACTTTACCGTGAGGATATCCCCATGCCCGTACAAAAAGCAGGAGAAAGCCTTGTGAAGATCCGTATGTGTGCTGTCTGCAATACGGACAAGGAGGTCCGAAAAGGCTACCGCCCCGACTTCCGGGGTGTGATGGGACATGAATTTGTGGGCGAAGTGCTGGACTCTCCTGTAAAAGACCTGATCAAAAAGAGAGTGGTGGGAGAACTCAATGCCGCCTGCGGGAAATGCATCTACTGTAAGACGGGACGCCCCACCCACTGTGACAGCCGCAGAGTTCTTGGCATGTCAGATAAAGACGGTGCGTTTGCGGAGTATATGACCATCGACACAGATCTTCTCCACGTGATTCCGGACGGCCTTCCAGACGAGATCGCCATTTTTACAGAACCCCTCGCAGCAGCTCTCGAGATTCTCACACAGATTCATATTTTCCCCATTTCTGCGCTGCTTTTTACGCATAAACGAGTTTGTGGCAAGCAACGCGCAGACACAAATCTCGCGATTGAAAATTTTAATTTTCAATCTTCTTCTGACAAAAATGCGGCGGTTCTGGGAGACGGACGACTGGCCCTTCTGACAGCCCAGGTACTGGCGCTTACCGGGATTGACCTTACAGTGATAGGAAAACACCCGGAAAAACTGGAACTGTTTAAGCCTTTTGCAAAAGTTGTCACCCAGGGGGAGCGGGAAGGCTACGAGTATGTGGCCGAGTGTACGGGTTCCGAGACCGGACTTCCCAGCGCCCTGGAACTGGTACGGAAAAAGGGAACTGTCATCTTAAAGAGTACCTATGCCGGAAAACTCAGTCTGGATATGAGCATGGTGGCCGTGAACGAAATCACTATTGTGGGAAGCAGATGCGGCCCCTTCGAACCGGCGCTCAAACTGCTTTTGGAGGGAAAGGTGAAGCTGCCGCCCATCGAGCTGTATGATCTGATGGACTTTGAAAAGGCCTTTGCGTCAAGAGCATTTAAGGCAGGGTTTACAGTATAGGAAATACCTTTCCCTAAAATATCTGAATCAGTTAAATTTTACCGCAGATAGTAAACCCTGCAGTACTTCTCCTCAAAGACAGGCTCTACCCCGGCATACTTCTCTGCACTGCTGCCGCTCACCCTGCCGATCTGCGCCTCCGCGTCTGCACCGTCCGCAACATAGACCACCAGCGCTTTCGCCTCTTCGATCCGCTCCTCCGTTATTTTCTCCACGCTGTCCGCAGCGGCAAAATAAACCTCCGGATAGACGAACAGTTCATTCGCCACATCCCAGATACACCATTCCGCCCCCGGCTCATACAGATAGAGTACCGGCGTGTTCTCCTGCTCCCGCTCCTTTGCGAACGCCAGCTGTTTTCTGTCCTCCGGATAAAGAAACACCACTTTTCCAGACAGCAGACCCGCCAGATCAAGCAGCAGGCAGGCCGCCCCCAATGCTATACAGAGAGTCTCTCTGCGCCGGAATTTTTTCTCCGGCATCACCCGTTTCCACAGCACCCACACCGCCCGAAACAGCAGCAGTACGATCATCCCATAGATAGGCAGCTGATACCGGTTCGAGGTATCGCCCAGCAGAAGCGCCGTCTTCGACACTGTCAGAAAATATCCCAGCACAGAAAAAGACAGCATCACAGCCGCCGCATCGGCCTTCCCCTTCTCCAGCCCCTGCCTGAGCTTCCGCAGACTTCTCTGTCTATGAGCCGTCACCGCCAGCACCAGAATCACCAGCAGCAGCGCCGGAAGCATTTTTCCAAAAACATACTCATCCAGCAGTCCGAAGAAAAACTCCAACCGCTCCAGCGTATTCGACAGATCAAAGAAATTCTCCGTGGCCTGCGCACCTCTCTGCCCCCGGAACATCTGTCCCAGACAGGCCGGATAGGTCAGATAAGCCAGCACAAACGCGACTGCCTGGCTCACGCCGTACCGCACACAGTTCCACAGCTTCCGCTCCCGCCACAGCATCCACACCCCAAACGCCGCCGCCAGATAAAACAGAAAAATAAAATAATAATACTGCGTCAAAAACCCCAGATAAGTTACCGCAGCCATCGGCACAAGACACCGCAGCACCGGCAGCTTCACCCACTTTCCTGCAAGCATATGTTCCACTGCCCGCACATGCAGGATCGCGCACAGCAGGACAAACGTCGTCAGCATCTCGTACATTCTGATAAAAACCACACCGCTCATGGCCGCCGGAGTCAGTCCGTAAAATAACGTCACCAGCAGTGCCATTCTCTCACTGCGGCCGCTCACCCGATATGCCAGATACGCCAAAAGTACAATATTGATCCCCCACAGCACCAGGTTCACCACCAGTCCGATCCACTTCGAAAACACCCCCGGCACCAATGAGGCTGCCGTATGGAAGACCCAATAATACACCGGCGGGTGCACGTCCCAGGACTGTACCAGCTTCACCAGCCCGTACTGGAACCCCTGCCCCGGCAGCACCACGAACTCATTGCGGTAAGTATCCCGCTCCATCCACTGCCCGTCCTCCACATAGAAGCCGTTGGTGCGTGCCGTGGAATAGTACGTATAATATTCATCCTCATGAAATCCCTGTTTCTGCATACAGAAACAGAAGGCGGCCGCCATCTGCACCGCCCAGATTATCAGGAATATAACGATATAGTTTCTCTTTATCATCTTCTCCTGTTCAAAACACACTCTCATTTTTGTTGTCCGTTCTCTCCCGCCACAATCAGTTTCCGGTATTGAATACCTGTCCCCTTTACCCTGACACAGAACGCCGCAGAAAAGCATGTACCCGCCGTACGGTCTTCGGTGCCACGGTCAGAAGCAGCAGATACACTTTATTTTTCCCTGTCAGATACGGGTTACGCACCGTATCCTGAACATGCCGTCTCAAATACCGTTTCACCTTCACATAGAAAACATTATCCTTCGTCATCTGCACGATGGGCACATGCAGCAGGTAATCCAGCCGCTGGTACAGGTTAAACCGTATCGCATACACATACAGTTCCGGATACGCCCGGTCCACAAGCTCCTGCATCCTGTCCGCATTGTCCACGATATCGATAAAAACCCTGGAAAAGCTGTCCTTCGTTTTCCTGCGGGTGGTACTCTCCTGCCGGCACACCACATGATAATACTGTCCTGGCAGAATCGTGATTCCCCGTACCTCCTGCAGAATATCCACCAGAAGCCGGAAATCCTCGTTCAACAAACCTTCCGGAAATCTGTGTCTCTCAAACAGTTCCCGCCTGACCAGCTTCGTACAGAACGAACAATCCCCCCTGTGCAGAAGCAGTTCCCGCAGAAAATCCTCCGCACTGCAGAAGCAGATCTGCTCCGGCGGAATACACACATCCGGCAGACGCCGTCCCTGCTCATCCACCTCGTCCCGGGAGATCTGTACGATATCCCCTTTCCGTTCGCACATGGCATGCATCATCAGCGCATACATATCCGGCTCGATATAATCGTCGCTGTCCACAAATCCCAGACAGGCTCCCGTCGCCAGCCCGATGCCCAGATTCCGCGCCGAAGAAGCCCCGCCGTTTTTCTTATGCCGGACAAGGATGCGTTCATCCTCCCGCGCCAGCCGTTCGCACAATGCTCCCGTTCCGTCCGTAGACCCGTCATCGATCAGCAGAATCTCCAGCTCCTGATACGTCTGTGCACAGATCGACCGCACACATCGCTCCAGACAGTCTATCGAATTGTATACCGGTATGATCACACTAATCTTCTCATCCATATCTTCCAGGTTTCCACCCCGTCTTTCCTTTTACCGCGGCCGCAGAATCGGCGCCGCAGTAAGCGGCCCCTCTTTGCCCGGCACGATTTCCCCGCGCAGCAGTCCTTCCGCAAACCGCAGCAGCTCTTTCGCCGCATACTCCGCATTCCACACATCCCGGATCGTCTCGTAGGCCGCGCGTCCCATACGCCTGCGCGTCTCCCAGTTTTCAAACAGATCCAGCACCAGCGCCTCCATCTTCTCATATCTGTCCTTCGGATACATCAGCCCGTTCTCCCCATGCCGGATCAGATAAGGAGCCGCCCCCACCTGTTCATTCACCACTTCCACACAGCCGCTGTTCATCCCTTCATTCACCACGGCCCCCCAGCCTTCCAGATGATTGCTGGTAAAAAGGTGGATATGGCACTGCTCCATCACGTCCCGCACCCGCTCCGGCTCCGTGTAGCCATAGAACCGGAATGACTCCGCCAGCCCTGCCCGCTCCACGTCCTGCCTGATCTGCGGCTCCAGTTCCCCGTCTCCCAGCATATGTATGAAAAACGGACAGCCTTTGTCCCGCAGCGTCCCCGCCAGACGCACCACATACTCCGGATGTTTCAGCGGAATAAACCGCCCCGCCCACACGATATGCAGCCTGCCGTCCTGCACCTTCATGGTGTTAAACTGCTCCTCACTGTAAGTCCGCAGCCTCGTAAAATACCCCCACCGGAACAGCTTCCCCGGATAGGCCCCGATCAGATGAAAATCCGACGCCGTGTAAGCGCCGGCACACAGCATACAGACATTCTTTCTCCGGTACTTGATATGCTCCTGATATTTCGCCGCCAGCCCCCGCGGGGAGACCGCCTTCCACTGACCTTCTCTGTAAAGCCGCTCGCTCACGCGCATCGTCACCCTGCCGGAAGCAAGCCTCTCAGCCGCGATATCCTCCCGCTGCGACCAGCCAAACAGCACTACATCACTCTCGGCGATCGTCCTCCTGCACGCATACTCGTCCTGGTACAGACACTTCACATAAGGCAGCTGCCGCACATCCACGCCCCACCCCATGGCAACCCGTTCTTCCTCCATGGGCATGGTCTGGATAAAAGTGAAATCATCCCCCAGTTCCCGCCAGAGGGCCTCGCACAGCGGGATCTGATGATGGTTAATATAGTTTGACACAAACGTAAAAGTCATGAAAGCATCTCCCGATAGATACGGATCAACCGGTAATAATTCTGCTCCGCATCATGATTCACCCGCGCATGTTTCCTGGCATTGTCGGAAAACCGCTCCACAATAGCTTCTTTGGTAAAAGTCTCTATGATCCTGTCCGCCAGCGCTTCCACATCTCCCGCAGGATACAGCATACCGTCTCCGCCGTCCGTCAACAGATTATGTACGCCGCCCACGTCAGCCGCCACGCAGGGAACTCCCAGCAGCATCGCCTCTCCCAGCGAATTGGGCGAATTTTCCAACGCCGATGGCAGTACGAACAGATGACTCTTTAAGAACTGCGCTTTCATATCCTCCGCAGACAGTCTGCCCAGCATCGTTATCTTATCGGTCAGATGATTCTCCTTAATCAGCTTCCTCAAATATTTGCCATAAGCGGACAGCTTCATCCTGTCCTGCCATGTCTGCGTATCTATAATATTGCTGCCCGCCACATAAACATGTGTCTCGGGAAACTGCTCCAACACTTTCGGCAAGGCCTGCAGAAGGTAGTGGAATCCCTTCAGCGGATAATCCCCCTGACTCAAAAAGATACTGTAAGTCTGACAGTCCGTTCTTTTCCATCTGTCACGATAGAAAATTGCCCGCAGCGTCTCATTTAAATAGTGGTATTCGGCGGCCGGATTAAGCTTTGCCGACTGGGTCCGATCAAAATCCGTTCTGCCCGCCACATGCCCGGTCATCCCCAGGGCTTCCTTCTCATGCGCTCCACGCTTTTTGAATTTCTTCTGCTGCTGCCTGAGACTGTCCTTTCTGATCCTGTCCCGCAGTGTCACCTGCCTCTGCACTTTGATCGGCAGGTCAGCCATATACTCCTCCGCGATGCAGCCGCACAGCCCCTGAATACTGATCAGCGTTTTCTCCGGCTGTCCGAACACTCTGACACAAGCCAGCGTATGCGGAAATTCCGTTCCGAAGATATGCACGATATCCGGCTCGAAATCCTGCAGAATACGTTGAAAACGCGTTTCCAGCGCGGCATCATAGATTTCCGGCGTGTCCAGATTCTCTACAAACCCATAACACCTGCAGGACATGCTCTCTCCCAACTGCATATTCCGCTGGAAGTCGCCCATATCTTCCTCCACCGGAAATGCTATCCCCAATTCAATTCGATTCCTTCCCCTTTCCAGAACCACCCGCTCCAACAGCCCGCTCAGCCAGCCTTCCCTGTTACTGTAGGAAACTCCCAGCTGTCTGGCAATTGTAGGAAGCATAATATTACATATCCACAATACCTTCATGTTTTCCCCTTTTCCGGACATTTCAATGTCCTGCCATCTTTGGCGCCGTATTACCCTTATACCTTTCGTTTTTCTGTCCCGCTCAACAACGGTATACTTTTCTCTTCACGCTCTGATACAATCCGGCCAGAGCCGGATTTCCCGCAATCCAGGTACGAAGCGGCGCAAGCGTCAGGAACATGATGAGCCGATAGCCAAACACCCTGGCCGGCGGCAAATACTTCGCCACGATTTCTCTGTGTTCCTCCTTCGATACTTTTCTGCTGACTTTTGTCTCCGAGAATCCGCCGCCTTCATAGAATGCCACCATCACAGGCATATATACAGCCCTCGCACCGCCTCTATAACAACACCATAGAAAATGCTCATAGTCCGCACGCACCCGGTACTGCGTGTCAAATTTCCGCCTCTTCAACAAAGACGCCGCATAGAAACATGCCTGGTGGCACGGAAGATTGCGGTAACAGGCAAAATCATCGAGCACCGGGTTGGACTGCACCATTGTCCCGGTCAACTGCTCACAAATATTCCCGTAGAAAATATACGGCGTGTTCCTCTGCCCATCCCCTGGAATCGTCTTGTCCGTATCCCTGTACCGCACTATCTGGTCCCTGACCAGCGCCAATACCTGGTCGTCATAAAAGCTGTCTCCACAGTTTAAGAAGAAAATATAATCACCGGCCGCATACCGCACTGCCTGATTCATGCCATCATAAATCCCGTTATCCTTTTCCCTGCGGTACACCCGGATCCGGCTGTCAGTCTCACACGCCCTCTCCAACGCATCCAAAAGTCCTTTCGTATCCTCATCCGTGGAGCCGCCGTCTTTGATAATGACCTCATAGTCCTTTTCCGTCTGTCTGCGGATGCTTTCCACGGTACTGCGCAGTTTTTCTCCTGCATTCAGGCAGACCACTATGATGCTGAAAGTCATACGCCACCTCCTCCCCGGCATCCTCAATTCACATCCGATAAGATATTTACCATATCATGAAACAGAAACGTCTTGTACGGCAGGATCAGCGTACCGTCATTGCCTGCTCTGCTCATATAAATCATAAAATACAGGATCGCCGCCAGCAGGATTCCCGCTCGAAATACGCTGCGCCATCTTCCGTCCCTGAGCCGCCCAAGCAGCAGCGGCAGATAAAAGAGATGACTGATCGTAAGATAGTATCCGATGCGGGATATGATCGGCAAAAACGAGCAGAATACATACAAAACAAGCGCTCCCAGATTCAAATAGAAATAGAAATGTTCCGCTGCAGCAAGGCCGTCACGGACTTCCGCATCCTCTTTTGAAATCTCTGCTTTACCACGCAGATGCCGCTCCTGCCAATACACAATCCCAGCAAACACAAGCACCGCCGTACAGCGCAGGATATTGATATAACTTGTACCGCCTTCCAGATACTCCGTATCCTCATAAGTGGGATATAACAGCACCACCAGTTTCAGGTAAAAGTCCTGACAGAATAAAAAAGTGGTACAAAAAAGCGCTCCCACGGCAAGCTGCCACTTTTTCCACGGCAGTGTCGCAAGAAAATATAAGGGAATCACCACCAGCAGCGATTTATGAAAGGCCGATCCCAGCAGAATCAACACCAGAAATCTTCCCCATTGTCCCCGCAGAACAAATTTCATGGAATAAAGCGCCAGCGCCAGCGCCAGATAATATCTCACCGTACTGAAAGTCTGGAAATAATAGCCAAGCGCCATAAAAAGGAAAAAGGTGAGCGGAAAATCTTCACTCTGCTCATACATTGCCAACAGAAAAATTCCCACCGTAACAAACGCATAAACCGCGAATACCAGCAGATAATTTTCAAATCCCGACAGCCCGTAAAGCAGCTTCACCAACAGGTTGAAACCGATCTCAGTCGGCACATAGGCATCACAGTTGACCAAATGCATAAATTCCACATACCTGGCATAGTCATTGCCCACATTCAGCCGGCAGGCAGACAGGGCAGACAATATCACAAAAACTGCAGACAGGCATACGCGATTGCACATCTGCTGACGCGTTATTCTATACGGTTGTAGCGCCGGCCGGCAATTTACCATCCCGGCAAGAAGCGTCGTAACAGCCGCCACCGTGATATACAGAATCATCCTCCTGCCTCCCGCACTCCATCTTTCATCCATCCAAATGCCTTCCGCAGCGGAATCTGTCTGCACATCTCCTGTCTGTGCACCCACAGGAAGCGGAAAGAAAGCGGCAGGGCCAACCGTCCATACAGATAGTGATAGAGCACGCCTCTGTCCCGGAAGAATTTCTCATGATACCCGGTAAACCAGGTCGATTCCCGTTCTTTTTCTTCTCCAATGCATACCGTATGCGAATATATTCTCAATCCTGCTTTCAGACAATCCCGCAGAAAAAGGCTGTCCTCCCCGTTGCTGTATCTGGCTCCGCCGCCAAAAAGCAGGGAATAATGCACATTTGCCCGCAGTAAAGACTCATGCCGCGCCGTAATGCTGTACGCCGGGTACCTCCCATAATTTCGATAGTTGATTCGATGGATATCTTCATTCCAGTAAGTGCGCCTGGCAGGGGCAACCTTCACATTGACCAGTATCATGTCTGCATCCGGCAGTTCCTCATAGATCCTGCGGATCCGCTCCTGATAGTCCTTATGCAGCACAACATCTTCATCGGAAAAAACACAGAGATCCGTATCGGCATGCAGAAGCGCCGTATTGCGGCTGAGACCCACACCTCTTTCCGCCATGGAAAAGACCTGTATCCTGTGTCCCTCTCTCTCAAATTCCTCATATCCATACCGGCCGCACTGATTCACGATCACGGCGTCACTGCAGATATGCATCCGCTCCGCCAGCAGATCTGCATTCTGTTCTACGGCGGCCACCAGCAGTTGTACCCTCTTTTTCATCCGTTCTATTCTCTCTCATTCGCTCTGTTCTTATACAGCCTTCTCATACGGCGTTCTCTGCTAAAATCCCTGCTGCGTGTAAACGCAGAGACATCACCGTACCATCTACCGCGATGCTCCGCCATAATACCTGGAAAGAAATCTTCCGTCTGCATTGACTATCCCTGCCGCCACGAGCGGGCACTCTCTGACAGCCAGCTGCTCTATCACATAATTCAGATAGACCGCATGTACTTCTTTGTAGGATGCCAGAAGTACCACTCCATCAGCCTCACACATCTGCTGCCATTGCTGTTCTCCCACTGCTTCCTTCTGTCGCAGCGAAAGTACGGCGATCTTTCCCTTCTTCTTTCTTAACCAGTCCAGGTTCGCTTCATAATCCTTCTCCAGCCGTTCTCCCGCACCGCTGTAACCGACAAATACTGCATCCGTCACCTGCCTTAGATCCGATGCCACCATAATCCGGTCATCCAGCACATAGCAGAGGAACATCCCGAGCAGCGTCAATACCGCTGCCAGCACTGCACCGGCTGTTATCGCCTGTATCCATCTTGCATCCGCCACTACAGGCTTCGCCCCGGTGGTCTGGATCACCTCGATCCGTCTAAACTCTCTGGCCGTATTTCCCCGCTCCACAAGCGACTGCCCCGCTGCCTGCAGAATCTGCTCACAGCGCCCCGCATCATGCGTCGTAACCGTAATCGTCAGCAGTCTTAAATCCGAAAGGATCTCCGCCTTTACTGCGGCTGCCACTTCTTCCCGCGTGTAATCTTCCGGCAGATACTGCATAGTCACATCCAGGATCGGATCCGTAGCCATAAGGTCATTCCATGTGTACCCATTATACGCCTGATATACTTCACCGGTCTCATCCGCCGCGAAATCCAGATAGATCTTGGACATTGCCTGGTACTCCCGCTTCGATTCCGGAACCACACGGGAAACAGCATAGGCCCCACCGCCCAGCACGGCTCCCAGCAGTACCGCCAGCAGCACAATCCAGATCTTTCCTATAAAGCAAAGTAGTAGTTTCTTCATATCCATGCCTGCATTGGCATATTTGCTCTCCCACATATACCGGTCGTCCCTCGCTTCATCTCTTCTTAACTGCCGTAACCTGATTACCGTCTACGCCTTCCGTGCTCTCCGGTTTGATAAGGATCTTCAAAGTCAGAAGCATCAGCTTCAGATCCAGCCATACCGAATACTGTTCAATATAAGTCAGATCCAGCTTCAATTTATCATAAGGTGTCGTATTATACTTTCCATACACCTGGGCATATCCCGCAAGTCCTGCCTTTACTTTCATGCGAAAGGCAAACTCCGGCATATCTTCCATATACTGTGCGATGATCTCCGGTCGTTCCGGTCTCGGCCCGATAAAAGACATCTCTCCCTTTAAAATATTAAGAAGCTGCGGCAATTCATCAATTCTGACGGCACGAATAAATTTCCCGATCGGCGTAATACGGGAATCATTCTTCGCTGCCAGCCTTGCCACGCCGTCCTTCTCCGCATCCACCCGCATACTTCTGAATTTCATGATATGGAATTCCTTCTGCCCCATGGTACATCTGATCTGCTTATAGAATACCGGACCGCCGTCATACAGCTTGATCCCCGCAGCTGTAAGCAGCATCACAGGAGATGTAATCACCAGCAAAAGCAGGGAACAGATCAAGTCAATGGTTCTCTTGGCGATACGCTCCTCTATCCTGAGCGCATACTCTCTCGTCAGATAGATGGGCGTATCAAACAGATGCAGCTGCGTGGCCCCCTTCACCAGTACATCCGATATCTTCGGCATCATATAAACCCGGATCGAACGGCTGTAGCAATACTTTAACAGCGTATTTCTCTCCGCCGCCGGAATATCCCACAGAACAACGGCTCCGTAATCCTTTCGAATCTCCTCTTTTACTCTCTCCAACCCTTCTGCAATATTGATATCGCTGATAACCTTGTACTTTTCCTTTCGCGACCCAAATTTGGCCACAATATCGTCAATGGGTCTCTCCCCGTAGATGATCAACAGCCCTCTGGGCGGAAACACCCTGAAATAACAGGTATTACACACAAATACCCATACGGCGGAAAAAACAGCCTGAATTACCATAACCTCCGCAATGGGCCTGATCTTCACAACCCAGTTTGCCATCAGGGATATCTGGAAATAAGAAAGTACATTGGCAAACAGTAACGAAAAAAATTCCGATATAAACACATCTACAGGCTTCAGATATCCGATCTTCAATACGCCATACGTACTGGCAAAGAAAAGCAGCAGCACAAAATAGATCAGCACAATGAGCACATGTCCCTTAAAGTAGAAATTGGCATGTCCATGAAATTTCAGATACGGATAATATTCATGAAACCAATAATACGCGTATACTGCCGTATGAAAGAGCAGTCCGATCAGGGACAACTGTAATATGATCAATCTTTTTAAAGATTCCATTCTCTTCATTACCATACCTCATCCGTGTACTTGCATCCCGTGCCGGCCTGACACAAGCCTTTCCCGAAAACGCTGCTGACACTACAACCGTCTCTTCGTCGCCCGATAGGCCCACATAACAAAACAGCCTGCACTGACAGGCAAAGACAGCCGCTCCTGTCGGCGATACAGGTTCCAGACGCGCCTCACTGCCGTCAGTTTATTGGAAGACAATGACCGGGCGGGCCTCCTGTACACTGCCAGTACCTCATCCAGACCATACGCCGTATAGCCGGCTCTCAGGATCTGCCACCAGGCAGCCGTGTCTTCACTCTCCACCACGGGCATTCTGAGCAGCTTCGCTGGTATTTTCTCTCTGTCCAGTAAAACGGTGGTCGTGAAAATCACCGTGCGGGATAATGCCTGTCTGTAACGCAGTTCTTCCGGAACATGCACCACCTTCCCCACGGGTCTGGCTTCTTCATCTCCAAACTCATAGGCTGTAAATACGAAACCTGCCTGCCTGTCCCACATAAAATGCAGTTCTTTCTCCAGTTTATCCGGATACCAGATATCATCCGCATCCAGAAATGCGATATATCTGCCTCCGGCAAGATCCAAACCGGTGTTTCGCGCACAAGCCGCTCCCTCATTCTGCTCCTTACAGACCAGCCTTACTCTCTGCCCTCCGGCAGCGGTAAACTCTTCCACTGACAGAATCCCCTGTACGACATCCTTCTTCGGGTCCGGCCGGCGCTCCACAGTGCCTTCAACCCCGTCTCTTCCTGCCGGGCAGCCCCCCTCTGCCGCTGGCCGCCCGTCTTTCGGTGTCAGCGTCCTCCGGATCAGTGCGGCGCTGTCATCCGGCGAACAATCCTCTATCAGCAGCAGCTCCCACTGCTTCCAGGTCTGCCGTTCTACCATTGCGATCGTATCCTCTATATAAGCAGCCGCTTTATATACCGGCACGATAACGCTCACCAATTCTTTCATCAGATATCCTCTTTAACAAGATAAATCGGCCTTCTCTTCACTTCCATATACGTCTTGGATAAGTATTGCCCGACTATGCCGAGGCAAAACAGCTGTACACCGCTGACCAGAAGAATAATGCACACCAATGACGGCCAGCCCGAAGTAGGATCGCCGAAGATCAGTGTTCTCACAATCGTCACAACGATCATGCCGAAAGCCAGGGCGCAGAAAAGCGCTCCCAGTACAGCCGCCATCGTAAGCGGCACCGTAGAAAATGCCGTAATCCCCTCCAGCGAATAGACAAACAGTTTCCAGAAAGACCACTTGGTCTCTCCCTTCTTACGCTCTATATTCTCGTATTCCAGCCACTTCGTCTCGTAGCCCACCCAGCCGAAGATCCCTTTGGTGAACCGGTTATACTCCGTCATTGCAAGGATGGCATCCACCACCTGTCTGGTCATAAGCCGGTAATCCCTGGCTCCGTCCACGATCTCCGTCCTGGAGATTCTATTCATCAACCGATAAAACATCCTTGCAAAAAAGGACCGGACCGGCGGCTCTCCCTTTCTCGTGACACGCCGCGTTGCCACCGAGTCATAGCCCTGCTCAATATAACCGTACATCTCCGGCAAAAGCGCCGGCGGATCCTGCAGGTCAGCATCCATCATCACCGCCATATCTCCCTTCGCTCTCTGCAGACCCGCATAGATGGCCGCCTCCTTGCCAAAGTTCCGCGAGAAAGATACCAGATGCACTCGTTCATCTTCTTCGTGCAGTTTCCTGATCTCCGCCACCGTCCCGTCACTGGAACCGTCATCTACATAAATAATCTCGACTTCTATTTCCTTTTTTTTGAAAAAGGAATCGTTCTTAAACAATTCGACATAAAAATCCCTGATATTCTCTTCTTCGTTATAACAGGGAACGATCACACTCAGTAATTTCATCCGCCATATCATACCTTTCATTTACATGTAGTAAACGATATAACAAATTTCTGTTTCCAGCTCCTGCAGAAGCCATTTACGACAGCTTCTGCAGGGCCGAAAATGAAATTTCCAATGTCGTTAACTATAAAATAACAAACTATCATAATTTTAGCATAGTTCAACAAAAAAAGGAAGAGACAGGTCTCTTCCTTAATTTTCTGTAGTCTTTTGTCAGATCAGCTCATATTCCAGCCGGATGTGATCTGCTACCGCCGCAATATATTCACTGTTCGTCGGCCTGCTGTATTCTTCGGAATTATTGTAACCGAATAATTCTTCAAACAGATTTCCATTGCCTCTTTCCCAAGACACTTCAATTGCATTTCGAATCGCACGTTCGATTTTCTGATCCGTCGTCTTATGCATTTTCGCAAGATCCGGATACAATAACTTGGTAACACTGCCTACTAACTCCATATCCTCCGCACACATTTCAATCGCACTTCTCAGGTATTGATACCCTCTCAGATGTGCCGGAATCCCCAGTTCCAACATAAAACCGGAAATAGCCTGCTCCAGCTCATGCCTGGTCACTGTGCTTTCCTCTGCCATTATCCTTCCTACTCCTTTGCGAATCAAACCAAATTGTTAGTGTAGTTTCTTTTATCTAACTACATAATAACAAATTAACGACTCGCTGTAAATAGTAAGGCATCGCCTATAAACGCGCAGAATCTACATTCTCCTTGAACCACTCATAAGCAAGTTGTACACCCTCCTCCAGTTCCACCTTATGATGCCATCCAAGTCCCTGCAGTTTCGTCACATCGGTCAGTTTCCGCGGTGTGCCATCCGGCATCTCCTGATTCCACAGGATCTCACCTTCATACCCCACTACGTGCTGTACCGTCTCCGCCAGCTCCCTGATCGTGACTTCCTTACCCGTACCGATATTCACATGCTCTTCCCCGCTGTAATTCTCCAACAGATATACACAGGCATCCGCCATGTCATCCACATACAGGAATTCTCTTAAGGGTGTTCCGGTACCCCACAGTTCCACGTGCGTATCTCCGTTTACTCTGGCCTCGTGGAACTTACGGATCATTGCAGGCATGACGTGAGATCCCTGCAGATCATAGTTATCATGCGGTCCGTAAAGGTTTGTGGGCATACAGCTGATAAAGTCATCCCCGTACTGTCTCTTGAAAAATTTGCACATCTCAAGTCCCGCAATCTTAGCGATGGCGTACGCTTCGTTGGTCTCCTCAAGCGGTCCTGTCAGAAGCGCACTCTCGGGGATCGGCTGTGGAGCCATCTTCGGATAGATACAGGTACTGCCCAAAAACAGCAGTTTCTTCACGTGATAATCATGGCAGCATTTAATCACATTACACTGAATCTGCAGATTCTCATAGGCAAACTCAGCCGGCGCGGTATTATTGGCATTGATACCGCCGACCCTGGCCGCTGCCAGCACCACCACATCCGGTTTCTCCGCCTCAAAAAACTCCCGCACTGCCTGCTGGCTTGTAAGATCCAGCTCTCGATGGGTCCTGCCGATAATATTGCTGTATCCTTTCTGTTCAAGATTTCTCACGATCGCACTGCCCACAAGCCCTCTGTGTCCTGCTACATAAATTTTGTCTGTTTTGTTCATGCTCTTCCATTTCCTCCATTCTGAGCCTGTTTTCCTCAATTCTCCCGGGCCGCAAACCCGTCTGCGATATCGGTTCCGAGGAACTCTATTTCCGCTCTCACCGGTGCGGAAGGAAAAGCTTCATACCCTGTCTGATCCCCATACACCGGATAATAAAATTCAAAACCCTCTATAAAATACGAATCTGTCTCATAATTATCATAATCTTTCTGTACCAGCCAGTAGGCATTCTCATAAGAAGCGGCAATCTCCCTGCCCAGCGCCACACACTTATATGTCAGCAGAAAGATCACTGCCGCCATACCGCCCAATCTGAACACTTCCCGCATCCATCCACCTGACCGCTTCGTCTGTCTCCCGGCGCCGCTTCTCTTCTGCGCAGTCCGAATTCCGAGAGACTCCTCCCGGCTGCTCTGTCCTGACCCTTCTCCGGATAAGATCCCGTCATAAATCCCTCCAAAAACAACTGCCGATGTCAAATACACATAGACACAGCCATAGCGCATCAAAGGCGACGTGCCAAGCCAAAAAGCGAAAGAAGCCGCCATTGTGACCTGCACCAGCAGCAGCTCCCAGCTTCCGCCCCAGAACTTAAATATCATTCCTGCGGCGTACACAAGCAGGATGACAACTGCCGCCGCTGCTGCCATTACCAATACTTTATCACTGCCCGGCAGGGCACGAAACCAGTCCGGCAGCCATTCTTTCGCCGGAATCTCATATCGCATCACATCTGCATACCCTCTGCCCCAGACCTGGATCTCCTTTGCATCGTGATCCGCCACACCTTTCGGTATCTTCCATCGAACATCCAACAGATCAATCTGTGTAAACGGATAGACCAGCCAGCCCGACAGCAGTATATTTCTGATAAAGAACGGAAGAGCCGTCACAACACCAAGCGTCAGATACAGCCCTGTTTCCTTCCATTGTTTTCTTTTAAGCAGATTATACGCCGGATAGATCACCAGCAAAAGGATCAGCGCCGCCGACAGCTTTACCGTCATCAGGAAGACTCCCATCACACACAGCATCGCATAGGGAAAGATCTCCACAACCCTCTCTTCCAAAAGCTCCAGCCATCTTATGACAATATAGAAAGCCAGCAGTACCATAAAATAATCGGATGCCGGAGAGACCATCTCATCAAAGATATTGACCAGATAATAGACTCCCATCACCCTCGCAAAGTCGCTTGTCCGCAATCTGCCTTTCCGCAGAGATCCTGCAATCTCCAGACAGATCTTCGCCACCAGAAAAGCCAGCCAGCCGGCAACGCAATGATACGACCGTCCTCCTGCATCCGCCATACTGTACAGCGCCGAGAGGGCAAAAGAAGAACTGTTGTAGGCCAGCCTGCAATGCAGATTACCCAGTCCCTTTACCACACCATACTCCTCCAGCCATCTGATGCTCTGCGCATGATAAAGACCGGTATCATAGTGAATAACGCCTCTTGAAGTTCCATAGGCAAACAGAAAAAAGAGGAAGAATATTGCAAATCGTCTTAATTTGTCTTCTCCCGTGCCACACCATATCTTTCGCAGCCTGCCGGCCAGTTTGCGTCTATTGCCCCAGGCTGTCCCCAGACAGAATACCGACAAAAGCAGGTTCGCAGTCAGTCCAATCCCTCCAAACAGGCTGAAAAACTGTGCATACACCGTTACTGCAGCCAGACCGCAAAACAGATACGTGTCCGCATGTCTGACCCGGTATGGCGTCAAACGGGTCAATCCCTGCAGTACGCCATAACCTGTCAGAAACGTTGTGAGAAATAGATAGATCCATATTCCGGTCACTACCAGCATAACTCTATGCCTTTCTGTTCCTGTACTCCTCACAGGTCATGTCTGCAATCTCTTTCAGATCAGCTTCCATCATCATCGCAACAAGCCCCTTAAAGTCCACATTCCGTTTCCATCCCAGCTCCCGCTCTGCCTTCTGGCAATTTCCCCAGAGGAACTCAACCTCGGCGGGACGATAGAACTCCGGATTAACATCCACTAACAGTCTGCCGTCTGCCGCATCGTACCCCTTCTCATTGACCCCGGTTCCTTCCCAGCGGATCTCAATTCCCAGTTCGCCAAACGCAGCTTCCACAAATTCCCTTACCGTATGGGTCTCATTGGTAGCCAGCACATAATCGTCCGCTCTGTCCTGCTGCAGCATCAGCCACATACCTTTCACATAATCCCCGGCGAATCCCCAGTCTCTCTTGGCATTCATATTTCCCAGAGATAATTTCTCCTGATTACCGGCTATGATGTTCGCAATCGCCAGTGTGATCTTTCTTGTAACAAAATTCTCGCCCCGTCTGGGAGATTCATGATTAAAGAGAATTCCGTTACATGCATACATATTATAGGATTCTCTGTAATTCACCGTGATCCAGTAAGAGTAAAGCTTGGCCGCCCCATAAGGACTCTTCGGATAGAAAGGCGTCTGTTCGCTCTGTGGAGCTGTCTCCGGAATACCGCCAAACAATTCCGAAGTCGATGCCTGATAGAATCTGCACGTCCCACCGTTTACCCGGATTGCCTCCAACAGTTTCAACGTACTCACACCGGTAGCTTCCGCCGTATACTCCGGCACATCAAAAGAAATACCCACATGTGACTGAGCTGCCAGATTATACACCTCCGTGGGACGAATCTCCGCAATCAGCCTCATCAGATTGCTCGAATCGGTTGTGTCTGCAAAATGCAGAAAAAACTTTACTTTATTGTAATCTGAATTGATCAAATGATCTATCCTGTCCGTATTGGAAATGCTGTGTCTACGAATCAGACCATGTACTTCATACCCCTTCTCCAATAAAAACTCCGCCAGATAAGAACCGTCCTGGCCTGTAATTCCTGTGATCAGCGCTGTTTTTTGCATGCTTTCTCCTTTTCCTCCATCTCACCTGTTTCGGCCGTGCATAATCGGTCAGATGCCCGGCCAGCCTTATTTTCTCATAAAATCCCAACTCTGTAAAGCTTGTCTGCCTACAGCCTGCCAATATACTCCGCAATGGCATCATGCCAATCCGCAAACATAAAGTCAGTAGTCATCTTAAACATATAATTCTCCAGAATGGAGTAGGCCGGACGCTTCGCCGCCGCTGCATACTCTTCTGAGGTGATCGCTTCCACTATCGTATTCCTGCCCGCCAGTCTAAAGATCTCTTCCGTAAACTGTGCCCAACTGCAGTCCCCCTCACATGTTCCGTGAAACAGGCCGTAATTCTCGGTAGGCAGCAAATACGCGATAGCCTTCGCCAGCTCATCGGCACTGGTGGGAGATCCAACCTGATCCATAACAACCCGCACCTTATCATTGGTCTCAGACAGCCGCAGCATCGTCTTCACAAAGTTCTTACCGTCTCCATACAGCCATGCCGTGCGGATGATATAGTGCCTGTTGCTAAATTCCCTGACGAAATTCTCTCCCGCCAGTTTCGTTCGTCCGTAAGCGCCCTGGGGGCCTGTCGGATCTGTCTCAAGATAGGGCCTGGTTCCATTTCCGTCAAAAACATAATCTGTAGAGACATGCATCATCCTGGCTCCCGTCTCCGTCGCTGCAATACTTAAGTTTCTCGGCCCTATTGCATTGATCCGGAATGCAAGATCCTCCTCCTTCTCACACGCATCCACCGCCGTATAAGCCGCACAGTTGACAATCGCATACGGCTTTACATCACGCACAAACTCCATTACTTTATCAATATTGGTAATATCCAGTTCCCCTACGTCCGTATTAATCAGTTCATACTCCCCGCTGCCTGCATACTGCTGATTAACAGCACGCCCCAGCTGACCATTGGCCCCTGTTATTATCACTTTCTTCATATTGGTCTCTTACCTCCGTATCCATTTCATCTGTCCATCCGTTCCAACTGTCCTGCAGTCTGTCTCTCCCTCCTGAAAAACACCACGGTCCCGGTTCCAAAGCAAATTCCCGAACCCCGTCAGAATACTGCACTGTCAGAAACTCCACAATAACATTATCATACAACCTCGTATGAAATTATGCAATTATAATGTTATTTCCCGCGGTTCCCATTGTAACGCACCCAGTCCAATCCTGCCACCATTCCCCCGCCCCTGCTCCAGCATTTGGTGACTGGACATACTCACAAACTTTTAGTAAGAAGCCTGTCACATTTTGTGGACTTTTTCATTTTTTTTCTAGTGACTCTCCTTTTTGCTTATGATATACTAGGAATAGTTGGGTTATTCCCGAAATAGAAAGAAGGAGAGGATTAAGAATGAAAAGATTACAAGTGCTTTTACTTGTAGCCTTATCTTCTACTCTTTTATTATTTGGTTGTGGAAAAGAAGAAGCAGCAGAACCAGTCGTCGAACATACTATCGATGACATCGACGAACCAGAGGTTATAGAAGAGGACGAAGAAACGGAGACAACAGACAGCGAGTACAACGATGATATTCCTCCGGAAGAAGGAATGGTTCGTAGTCGTATAACAAATGAATGGGTATCAGAAGAAGTTAATAATACAAGACCGATCACCGTGATGATCCCCAATACCAAGACCGCATCACAGTATGGTCTTTCCAGTGCAGATGTGCTCTATGAATGTAATGTAGAAGGCAGCATCACACGACTGATGGCGTTATACCAGGACTGGAATGATTTTGACAGGATCGGAAATGTAAGAAGCTGCCGTGACTACTATGTATACTGGTCTTTTGAATGGGATGCTTTTTATATTCATTTCGGCGGTCCCTTCTACATAGATGAAGTTATTAACCGCAAAGATACCGAAGATATCGACGGACTGTCCAGCAGCAATTTCTGGCGGGCCAGTGATGCAGTCAATGCGACCGATAATGCTTACGTAGATACACAGGGAATTCTGTCCGATATAGACAAACTCGGATATGACCTGAGATACCGCAGCGGTTACGCTGACGAAAACCACTACCGTTTTGCGTCTTCCGGCAACCCTAATATGTTGGATCAGTACAGTGATGCCATTACCGCTAATAAGGTGGACATGTCTCCTACCTATCCGGTCACCAACTGCTACTTCATTTATAATGAAGAAACCGGTATGTATGACAGATTCCAGCATCTTTCGGGTACAAGTGACGGCCCGCATGTAGACAAGGCAAACGGCAAACAGTTATCCTTCAAGAATATTCTGATTCAGAATACTTATTATGAAGTTCGTGATGAGAAAGGCTATCTTGCATTCCAGTGTATCGATAATACCAGAGATGGCTGGTTCTTCACAAACGGCAAGGGTATTCATGTTAACTGGGAAAAGAATTCTGACTACGGTGCTACCAGATACTACGATGACGCAGGTAATGAGATCCAGCTCAACACCGGTAAGACCATGGTTTGTATCGTAGAAGATGGGGATTCCTTCCTGGTAGACGACCAGAAAATCGGTTCTTCAAATTAATAGAGAGAGTAAAATACCGGAAAGATGAGTATATGATCGTCTTTCCGGTATTTCATTTTCGGACGCACAGAGAAATTTTCCATATGATAAAACAGTAAAATCCGGAAGACAATAATCTTCCGGATTCTACAGAGGCGCAGACCGGATTTGAACCGGTGAATCAGGGTGTTGCAGACCCACGCCTTACCGCTTGGCTACTGCGCCTTATCCATATGACAAATAAAACAAATCCAATGACTCCAACGGGAATCGAACCCGTGTTACCGCCGTGAAAGGGCGATGTCTTAACCGCTTGACCATGGAGCCATCATTTATCAATTGCTCAACAAGCAATCTCAACATATGATATAATACCACGTTTCTGACTATTTGGCAAGCACAAAATAATCATTTTATCTAAATTTATAACCGTTCAACCTTCGTCCCATGCAAAATCCTGATACAACCACAGCCTATTTATCCAGCGTTTCCTCCTGCAGTCTGTCAAACTCCGCCATACACTCATCCACCGTAGCTCCGCCCAGCAGCTTTCTCACGATCAGGCAGGTATTCCCCCACTGTTCCAGCTTCATGTTCGCATTGGCTCCAAGAACATAGACATCGGACTGAATCCTGTCGTTTAGCGGCTTTAAGGCCGGGATACACTCTACTGCCACATTTTTGGAGGGTGAGATTACCTTATTCGTCTCCGCATAAACCTGCAGTGCTTCGTCGGACAGCATGATATCCAGCGTCTTCAAAGCATCTTCCGCATGCTTTGCCTCTGCTCCAATACCAAAACCGGTTATGGCCATGACCGGCATCCGCCCCCGGTTACTTGGAAAGCCGATGACCAGCATGTTAAAGTCCGGCCTGCCATATGCGGTTTCCGCATTCGCCGCACCCCAGTATGCCATCACGATAGGCGTCTTCCGGGCCAGAAAGTCCGGCCCTTCTCCCTCGATCGCCTCACTCACACAGGCCTTCTCTGCGTCGATATATCCCTTGTCTATCATCTCCTGCAGAAACTCAAAACCGGGCCGCATATAATCACTGTACCTGCTCTCACCGCTGTTTAAGGCTGCGATCTCCGCCTCCGTATTGCCTCCATTATACAGATCCGCATAGGCCTGGGCGAACACAAAGGTTTCCAGCCACCATCTGTTGGCGCCCACCGGTGTCTCAATCCCGTTCTCCTTAAATACCCGGCAGCATTCCAAAAACTCTTCCGGCGTCTCCGGCAGTTCCAGCTCATACCGGTCAAACATATCCTTATTGATAAACAACCCGTAAGCCACCACTTCCTGGGGCACAGCCACCAGCCTGCCATTGACTACATTGGCCGTCTTCACCACTTCCCGCAGATTCTCTGCACAGGCAAGGCCTGACAGGTCCATCAGCAGGTCCTCCTCCCCCAGCGCCTTGATAACATCCGGATTGAGCAGATAGATATCATCCATATTGTTGCGCGCCCGGTCGAGCGCCACATCGTCATAGGTCTTATCCTGATAGTCCTCTGCCGTGTAAGTCACATAATCGACCCTCACGCCCAGTTTTTCTTCCGCCATGATAACCGTTTTGTCTGCCGCGCTCCTGGCTATATTGACAGCATTTGCCTCTGTCTTTTCCATTGGACTGAACAGATTTACAATTCTCTGCTCTCCCGCTTCCTCGGTAATCAGGTTCCTGTTCTCCTCTCCTGCCCCACAGGCCGCAGTCACAAGCACTGCGGTACAAAACAGACAGACAGCGGCCGTTTTTGCGATATTTCTTTTCCTGTTCATTTTCGATTCCCCTCTTTATACTACGGCGAGGACAACTTCTCTGTTACTTCTTTATGACATACTGCCGTATGATCGCTTTTAACAGTTCCACATTGACCGGCTTCGCCAGATGAACATTCATCCCCGCCCGCAATGCCTCCTTTTCATCCTCCGCAAACGCGTTGGCCGTCATGGCTATGATCGGTATCTCTCCTGCATCCTGACGGTTCATCGCCCGGATCGCCTTCGTCGCCTCATAACCGTTCATCACCGGCATCTGTACATCCATCAATATCGCATCGAATTCGCCCTCGGCGGAAGCCGCAAAGCGCTCCACCGCCAGCTGTCCGTTTTCCACGATCTCGCAGGCCGCATTCTCAATCGCCAGAATTTCCCGCAGAATCTCCGCATTGATCTCATTATCCTCCGCTGCCAGGAAATACAGCCCTTCCAGGCTTTCCCCTCTCTCTTTCACGTCCTCCTGCTCTGCCGTTCCACCGCTCTGCAGCCTTACCACCTTTTCTTTCAGCGCTGACACAAAAAACGGCTTCGCCATGATCGCTGTCTTTTTCAGCAGTGGCACCTGTACTTCTTCCTCACTTTCTGTCACGAACAGGAGCAGTGCCTCCGGCATACATTCTCTGATCTGTTCCGCTGTCTGCGCCGCGTCCAGCTCCGGTACATCACAGTCTACCAGAACGAGTCCATATCCTCCCCCGTCCATATCAGCTTCCCGCACAAGACGCATGGCCTCCCCGGCATCCTGCGCCGTATCTACCGCCACATCCATGTCCTGCATAAGCTGCTTTATATTCTCTGCGCACTGCGCATCGCCATCCAGTACCAGCATTCTGGAAATTCCGCTTTCCCTCCAGAATCGTCTGTCCGTCTGCTCTTCCGGAATCCGGAATTCCAGATCTACCCGGAACAGACTTCCTTTGTTCACCTCACTGGAAACATCAATCGTTCCGCCCATAAGCTCTACGATATTCTTCGTGATCGCCATGCCGAGACCCGTTCCCTGCACTTTATTCGTAGTGCTGTTTTCCGCCCTCGTAAACGCGTCAAAAATCCGCTCCAGATATTCCGGCGTCATGCCGTACCCGTCGTCTTCCACTTCGATCTTGATATGCTCAAACTGGCTGGAACGCTGTTTCAGCCCGATGATCCGGAACCAGATATTGCCGCCCACCGGCGTATACTTCACCGCATTGGAAAGCAGATTGATCAGAACCTGATTGATCCTTGTCTCGTCTCCCAGCAGATATTCATGCTTCACACCGGACACTGTCACATGGAACTTCTGCTCTCTGGCCTTAGCCATCGGCCGGATGATCGCATCTACGGAGGAAACCATATCATTTAAGGTAAATTCTTCCACCGAAAGCACCACCTTGCCGCTTTCGATCTTGGAGACATCCAGAACATCATTGATCAGACTCAAAAGATGCTGCCCGGACTGCGTGATCTTCTTCGTATACTCCCTCACCTTATCCGGGTTCTCCGCGTCCCTGTCCAACAGCATGGTAAAACCGAGCACCGCATTCATCGGTGTCCGGATATCATGTGACATGTTCGAAAGAAACATCGTCTTGGAATTGCTCGCAGCCTGCGCTGCCTGAAGCGCCTCCGCCAGCTGCCTGTTGTAGATTTCCCGTTCTTCCTCCTGCTCTTTTCTGATCCTGATCTGCTCCCTCTGGCTGAAATAGTATAAAATGCAGCACAGGAAAAAGGCGATCAACATCACTGCGACCACAATGAAAATATTCTGATTGACGGTCCTCCCTTCCTGCTGGATCGCCTCGACCGGCACATAACCGATCAGATAAACAGTCCCGTCATTCACGGACCACATATAATTCAGTGACTTCTTGTTCCGGATATCATGATGAAACATGATATTCCTGCCTTCTCTCAGACACGCTTCCACCTCTGCCAGCAGGCTCTCATCCTGAATATCATTCGCCCGATAGAAATCCTGCAGGTTCAGGTGTCCCGCATCCCGCTCCCCCATCCCCTTGGGTTTCAGCACAAGACGCTCTGTCTCCGCATCCATAAGATACAGCATCGCCTTCTGATTGTAAAATCCGGCCGGGAGGGAACTGTCCAGATAATCATAGACATATTCCACATAGAGCGTGGCTGTTTCCTCGCCATCGCTTACGACAGGGCACTTGATCGTATATGCCCATGTCCCCATATAATTTACATAGGACTGGGAAATGGCCAGACCATCCACTGTCCCGCCGGCAGAAAAATCAAGCTCCTTAGCCGTAAATACTGTTCCGTCATCGGAGATCCCTTCTGATTCCCCCGCATAGATCAACGAAATCCTCGCCATCGTCTGGCTGCCGCTGTAAGCACGCAGATGCTGTTCCGGATCCTCCGCCGACGCAAACTCCTGCGCCATCAGCTTTTGAAATTCCGCCTCTTTGTTCAAAATCGCTTCGATCGTACACTTGATCAGATCCAGACTCTCACTCAGATTCTGGACCGCGGATTGAGACATCTCCACAGAAATTTTCCGTGATACGGAAAACACCACCACACCCAAAATACTGAATACCAAAATAATAGAAAAAAGCAGCGAAAGCCCTTTATCTATCTTTCTTTTGCCCTGTTTCCCTTTCATTTCTGTTCCCCATTTACATTTTCATGGCTTTCACAAAATACACCATATATGTTCTTGGTCTTATATTATCACGAATCTATGTCGGAAACAAGCGCAAAGCCAAATGCAAACAGACAGCCCAAACGCGTGGTCTGTCTGTTTGCTACAGTATAATAACAGGAACTTCCTTCGCACTCTACCTTGTCGGCATCTGAAAACCGGGTCGAGTAGACTTCCCCCTTGCGAAGGAAGCCCCTCTACAGAACCCGGCGTGCGGCTTTCCCGCACCGGGCTCCTTACAAAGCTAATACATCAACAGTTATCCATAGATACTGACATAAATTCTTGGCTTCTCCAGAGGAAATTGTTTCATAAGCCCACCAAATTCCTCCCATGTGTAGCTCCTTCTCTGACTTCGACGATTGAGCCAGTAAAACAGGCTCTTTTCCACTCTATACTGAAAATTACCAAGACTTTTCGAGTTGTCAGTTATTCCATAATAATGGTAATACCCCACCAGTATCTGATTCAGTTTTGCAATGATATCCTTAACCGGCCATATCCTCATATC
>CAJTPO010000006.1 GCA_910578115.1 uncultured Lachnospiraceae bacterium
AACCGCTGATAAAAAATAAAAAAACTTACACATTTAACTTGACAAACCCGCCGATGCTGTAACACCCGCGCATCGGCTTTTGTCCTTGTTGTTAACATTCGTTATGCATGATCTTTGCTATATCAATATTGCGCTACTGCAGCTGTTTTGCAAGCGAGAAGATCTTCTCCAGGATTTCTTTGCAATCCTGCATATTCTGTACAGTCGTCTCTGACGTCTTGAGACCTTCCATACTGGAAGCCGCCACTTCCTCACTGGCTGCTGACAGCTGAGAAATATCATCAGAAATCGCATTGGTACTGTCTAAAATGCTGGCGATAATCACTTCACTGTTCTTCACCTGCTGCGTTAAATTCTGAACTTCCGAATCTACCTGCTCAAACGTTTCCTGTGTAGCCTGAATCAGTTCACTCTGTTTTGTCACCGAATCTACCGCACTGTCAACGCTCTTCTTCACGCTCTTTGTATCCAGAATCAATTCATTGATAATATTGGTAATATGGTTGGATGCCTCCTGTGTCTGCTCGGAAAGCTGGCGAATCTCCTCCGCCACAACCGCAAAGCCTCTTCCTGCCTCACCCGCACGGGCCGCCTCTATGGATGCGTTCAGAGCAAGCAGATTGGTCTGACTGGAAATCGCCATGATCGCACCTATAAAGTTCTTCACTTCTTCCACTTTCTCACTGAGCTGATTGCTGACCTCCACGGTCGCTCCACTGGCCGCTTCCACATTCATGGCCTGTCTGCGCAGATTCTCAACTACTTCCGAACCTTCCGTCACCATACTGCCCGCCCTGCCGGAAGAAGCGATCATCTCCTGCATACTCTCTTCCGCAGCATCCGTATTCGTGCGGATATCCACACACATATCGGCCTGCCTCTGAATAGACTGCGCCGTTGCATCCGTACTGTCTGCGATATTGCTCATCGCAAAATTACTGGTATCCACGCTGCTCTGCAGATCGTTCAGCTTACTCATTGCATCGTCAAAATTCTCAATAATGCTTCCCGCCACCTGCAGCATCTTCTTCTGTGCTTCTTCCTGTCTGGCCGCACCTTCCTCCACAGCACCTATATTCTCCTGATTAAATGCCGTCAACAGATTACAGATCGCTGTAGACGCATACGCCACCAGAAAAATGGTGAGCAATGCTGTAACGGAATCCGAAAGCTGTGACTTATCCAGCAAAAATATCCTGGTAGCATTGATCACGATAATAACAACATTTCCCACAAACACCAGTCTCTTGTTATAATACGCCAGCGCACCAATCAATACGGGAAAGGCATATGCATATGTACCAACACTTGTACCAAACAATACCACCACTACATAAGCCACCGACGCACAGATAATGATTCCCAATGAGCCTTTCTTTTCATCCTTCCACATAACATAGGATGCAACCGCACCAACCAGCATCAGAACGGGTATCCCCACCCGCAGATAGGTACCCAGATCCGCATCCAATGTAAACGTCCTTGCTCCCATTACCATCATGAAATACAATAGAATAACGACAATAACCCCCAGTACCGTCTTATTCGCTCTCCTGTATTGTGACTCTGTCATCATACTACCTCCTTGCCTCATATATACTTTATTTATATTTAGAATTTATGCAATTCCTAAATATTCTTAACCGCTGTCTGTCAGATACCTGACCGACATCTCTGTCTCCATCCCGAAGCGCTTTACGCTGAGGACGCGAACACAGATTTCGGATTCTGCTCTGCGATCAATAAAATTTGTGACGCATCGGCACACTATTACAAGATTCCTGTATAAATCCTGCACTCTCCTATTGTACAATAACATGCCCCTTAAGTGCAAGTGTAAATCTCTGGACTGAGCTGTTACTGTTATTTCCTTAATTCCTGCCGTTAAGAAAGATATGACGTAATACGATATATATAATGTAGGCCGGTCACATATCTTCCGACCGTCAGTAAACGGATTTACAGGTTATAGCTAAGGAGGGCACCCCCATGAACAAGGTAAATGGATTTGGCGCATATCAGAACAATTATTACGACAATGCCGTCAAAAACAGGAAACAACAGTCAAAGACAGAAAAAACCGGTCAATCCAGAACCGGAAGCACCCGGAAAGCCGACAGCAGTTCCGTACAGCTCAGCGACAGAGCCAAAGCACTCTTACAGGAACTGAAAAGAACCTATTCCAACATGGATTTTATGGTAGCAGACTACGAATCCGAGGAGGAGGCTGCCGCCTATCTTGCCCGTGGTACGAAAGACTACAGTGTCTTGATCGATCCGGAGGAGTTGGAACGCATGGCTTCCGACGACAGTGTAAAAGAACAGAATCTTACCCTTCTCGACGATGCTGTCGGAAAACTTGACGAAATGTCAGAACAACTGGGCGATCAGAAAGACGAAGTCGTGCGTCTGGGTATCAATATCGGCAGGAACGGAGAGGTTTCCTACTTTGCTGAACTGGAGAAAGCCGGAGAACGCCAAAAGGAATTCGTAGACAGAATCCGTGAAAACAAGAAAGAAGCCGCCAGGGCTGATTCCAAAACACACGGCAAATATGACTATGAGCACAGTAAACGCACCACCCTGTATGCATCCACCGCCGACGAATTGCTCGATAAGATCAAAAATATCGACTGGGATGCTGTCAAGGAGGAAACCACTGTTCCCACACCGGGCGGCCGCTTTGATCTCACAATCTAATCATTGGCGTCTGCCATGACCACTGGCTCAGAAGAAGTACAATTCTTCTTTCCGTTATTTAAAAAGACACGGTGTATCCATCTAAAGGGTCTGCACCGTGTCTTTTCTATTCGTAATCTATATGTTTCCTCTCGAAACTCTACAAGCCAGCCAGTTCTTTCCTTCTTAAGCCACCGAAAAAGTCATCAATGGACTTCACGATCTCACCCGGCTCCATACTCTTCAACAGATATCCCTCCGGCTTCAATGCCATGACAGCATCTTTCGTCTCCTGATCCTCTCTGCTGGTCAGGAATATAACCGGAATATCCGCAAAATCATGTTCACTGCGTATCATCTCCAGTACCTGTTTGCCGTCCACAATGGGCATCTCATAATCCAGCAGCACCAGATCCGGCCGGTTGGTCGCGATCGCCTTAATCGCCATAGCCGCCGAGTTGGCCAGACTGACCTGATACGATTCTTCCAGCCACCCTTTCACATTCCTGAGCATCGTACCGGAATCATCCACCACCAGAATCTTCTTCTTATTCTGCCTGCCGTGTTTCCGCTCATAATGGCTGATCGTAGCCACCACCTCGTTGACATTGATCGGACGCTGGAATCTCTGACGGATCAGGTTCTTCGAGATAATCTTCTCCACCGAATTCAGCTCATCCATATCCCCCACAATGAAAATGGGGATATCTCCTTCTGCCGCCTTATCTTTAATAAAGTTGAGCGCCTGCAGCTCTTCCAACATATTTTCATCTACATAGAGTACCATAACGGAAGGCGTTTCTTCTATCTTATTAATGGCATTAATGTCCGCCTTCACCATAGTCACTTCGTATTCAGCCTGCTCAAACCAGCTTTTCAATGATAATATCAGATAACTCTGAACCTCCGAGACAATTACCACATTCCCCATCTTTTACTCCATTCCGAAGCGTTTTACGCTGAGGACGCGGGCAGAATTTCAGATTCTGCTCTGCGATCAATAGAATTTGTGACGCTTCAACACAAATTCCTGGTTGAATAAATTGCTCATCAGAGAATTTATTCGACCTTATCCACTCCTAATCAAGCAACTGTATAGTACATACCGTAAATAACATTTACCACTTTTTACACGTATTTACATACATTTGAGTATAGCAAATTTTCCCTGCGATAGCAAGTCTAATTCTGCATCCTGATCTGCTCCGTCTCCACCGGCGTATACCGCACCAGCCCAGTTTCGTCCAGATTCTCCCGGTGCATATCCACCGCCGTGATCTGATGATTCCCGTAGGTCGTATAGTAATAGATCCCCCGGTCCGCATTGCAGCAGGAAGTAAAAAGAGTCACCTCATACTGCCCGTCCTCCAGCACACAGCACCCCCGCGGCTGATCCACCGACCCGAGGATATGGAAAAACTGGCTCACACTCTCCGCCTCCGTATCCCCTGAGACGGAATTCATCTTCACAAAAGCCGCCCTGACAAACCGCGACTGCGAGGACAGATCCCCCGGCAGCCCGATCGCACCCATCCCGCGGCTGTAAGTCTGCAGTTTCAGCTTGTCACAGAAATGATTGGTCGGCGGCTTGGGGGACAGGGCCATATAATTGTTCAGATAAAACATCTGCTCACCGAAAGGCGGATTGTTGGTCAGAATCCCCACCGGGTTTTCCTCCACTTTCAGCCCGGCGGCCATCGCCTCCACCGTGATCGCCTCTTCCCTGTCCGCGATCATCCAATGCAGCTGGGCCACCGGCAGTCTCTTATTAAACGGTTCGTCGGTAATATTGATCCGCTCAAGAAGCGCCCGCACTTCCTTCACCGAAGCACACTGCCCGAGAAGCCAGGGAATAAGCTCATACCCCGCCACATTATCCTTATTCTGCACCCAGCCGCCGTACTTTGCATTGCCTGTAAAATTCAGGCCGGCCATGCCGAGTCCCTTCTCGTTCACCGCGTCATAGTACAGCGGAAAGCCGTCCTCCACATGCGCCATACCGATGATCGCATAGTGATCTTCCATGATCCCCATGCTCCGAAACCGGAACGGGTATCTGCGGGGGGTCACCGCGATCTCGTCTCCGTAAGAGAAGTCATAGTCCAACGTCCGTCCGAAATAGAAGTCTTTCGTCCTGTAAGTTGCTGCCGTACACATACTGCTACCTCCGTCTGTCAAAATTTTGGGCTTGCCTTATTATATGACAGAACGCAGGAAATTTACTCCCTCCTGCGGAAATAATACCACGCTCCCGCCAGATCCGCCAGCACCCAGCCGATCGGCACGGACATCCAGATGCCGGTCACGCCCACCGCCTCGATCGACGACAGCGCGTAAGCAAGCACCACCCGCGTTCCCAGCGAGATTACCGTGAGAACCACCGAAATCCCCGGTTTATGCACGGCACGGTAATAACCGTAAAACAAAAACAACAGACCGATCCCGAAATAGAACGCCGCCTCGATATGCAGATAGCCCGCCCCGATGGCGATCGCCTCCGCACTCTCTTCCTTTAAAAACAAACCCATCAGGGGCTTTGCGAAACCCACCACCAGCGTTGAAATCAAAAAGCAGAAGACAAAAGCGCTCAGGACCGCATCCTTCATGCCCCTGCTGATCCGCTCCTTCTTGCCCGCTCCGTAATTCTGCGCCACATAGGTGGAAAAGGCATTGCCGAAATCCTGCACCGGCGCATAGGCGAAGGAATCGATCTTCACCGCCGCCGCGAAAGCCGCCATCACCACCGGACCGAAGCTGTTCACCAGCCCCTGCACCATCAGAATGCCGAAATTCATGATGGACTGCTGCAGACAGGTCAGCGAAGAAAGCCCCGCCAGCTCCTTTAAGATCTGCAGGTCAAAACAACGGTTCTGCCCGGAGACCCGCAGCTGCGGATATTTTCCAAGATAATACAGAACGATCCCGATTCCCGCCAGATACTGGGAGATGACGGTCGCTATGGCAGCGCCGCCCACGCCCCAGTGAAATCCCCGGATAAAGAGCAGATCCAGCACGATATTCGCCAGCGCCGAGACGCCCAGAAACAACAGCGGCACCACGGAATTGCCCACCGCCCGCAGCAGATTGGCCACGAAATTATACAAAAACACCGCCACGATCCCGGCAAAGATCCACACCAGATACTCCCGCATCAGCGCAGTCACTTCCACCGGCACCCGCAGAAAGATCAGAATGCCTCCCATTCCAAGATACACCGCCGCGTTCAGCACAAGCGCCACCAGCCCGATGGACAAAAATGCAATGTAGATTCCCTTTTCCAGCCTGTCCTGATCCCTGCTGCCAAACTGTATGGAGAAAAAGGCGCTGCTGCCCATGCACAGTCCGATGATGATAGATGTCAGGAACACCATCAGCGTATAGGCCGACCCTACCGCCGCCAGCGCATTCTCTCCCAGATACCGCCCCACGATCAGCGTATCCACCACATTATACAGCTGCTGCAGCAGATTCCCCACCATGATGGGGAATGCAAACCGAAGCAGCTTATGTACGATTTTTCCTTCTGTCAGATCATAGTTCATGATTCCTAAAATATCACTCTCTTTTCCGGATATTCCGTTTTAAATCCTCTAAATCTTATAAGTATTGTAATCTTATCATTTTTACAATCTTATAAATTTTTCAATCTTATCATTTTTACAATTTTATCATTTTTCAATCTTATCATCTTTCAATCTTATAGATCGTAATACATCTTAAATTCCGCCGGATTCGGGATCTGCTCCAGCTTCTTTAACTCGGCGCGTTTGCGCGCTACCCAGATATCGATCAGTCTCTGCGGGAAGACGCCGCCCTTTGTCAGATAGTCATGATCCGCCTCCAGCGCATCCAGCGCCTCTCCCAGTGAGCGGGGCAGGCCCTTGATCTTCTTCTGCTCTTCCTCCGACAGCTTATAGAGGTTAAAGTCATAAGGCCCCCAGCCGTTGGCTTCCGGATCGATCTGGTTCTCGATCCCGTCCAGACCCGCCATCAGGATGGCCGCGTAAGCATAGTAGGGATTGGCCGTGGCGTCAGGGTTTCGCAGCTCGAACCGTTTGGACTCCGGCGACTTGGCATAGGCCGGGATCCGGATCACCGCACTGCGGTTCGATGTCGCATAACCAACCGTCACCGGCGCTTCAAATCCCGGCACCAGACGCTTGAAGGAATTGGTGGAAGGATTGGTGAAGGCGCACAAAGACGCGATGTGCTTAAGCAGACCGCCGATAAAATAATGCGCCGTGCGGCTTAAGCCGGAATACCCTTCCGCGTCATAGAACAGCGGCTGGCCGTCCTTTAGCAGCAGCATATGCACGTGCAGTCCATTCCCCGCCTCCTGATAGATGGGCTTCGGCATGAAGGTGGCCGTCTTGCCCTCTCTCGCCGCCAGATTCTTGATAATATACTTGATGATCATGGTGTTATCCGCCATGGCAGGCATATCCGCCAGCTCCACCTCGATCTCCATCTGGCCCGGGCCGCCCACCTCATGGTGATGGTATTTCACACGGATGCCCCAGTCCTCCATCATCATGCACATGCGGCTTCTGAGATCATACCCCACATCCTGGGGCGCCGCCACATGATAGCCGCCCTTATAAGGCACTTCATAGCCGTTATTGCCGTGCCGGAAGGCATCCATGCTGCCGTTCCACTCCGCCTGCCTGGTGTTGATCTGGTAGCCGCACTGCTGGGGCGTCACCTCGAAACGGGCGCTGTCCAGCAGATAAAACTCGAATTCCGGCCCGATGATCATGCGGTCCGCGATGCCGCTCTCCTTCATATATTCCACCGCCCGCAGGCTCACATTCTTCGGATACTGGTCGAAGGGTTTGTTCTCTCCCTGCCCGATGGTGCACACATTACCGCACATGGTCAATGTGGGCACGATCGCAAACGGATCCACATATGCTGTGTCCGGATCCGGCAGAAATACCATATCACTTTTTTCCACCGGCGCATACCCGTAATTCGAGCCGTCGAACCCGATGCCGTATGTAAACGTGTCCTCGCCAAACCGTTCCACCGGAATGGTGATATGACGCCATCTTCCGTCGATATCCGTCATCTTGAAATCGATCATGCGGATATTCTGCTCCTCGCACAGCTGCCTGATTGCTTTACTCTTGTCCATAACCTCCTGCTCCTTTCGCAATAGTTCCCTGATTTTGCTTAAGTATAACACAGTTTTCATCCTTTTTGCACTATACTTCTTTACTGCCGCTCTTCTTTTTGCCATAATAAAGGTGGTGCAAACACGATACCGGACTGTCAGGCCGTCCGGCTATCTCCACCGACTCCACGAAAGGACTCACAACCATGCCCCCTTATAAGATCATGATCGTAGAAGACGATCCCCTCATCCGATCCCAGCTGCAGACACTTTTGAACGGAAACGGCTATGTGACGCTCACACCCGATCCGCTTGCCGACATTGCCGACGCTGTCAAAGACAGGCAGCCCCATCTGCTCCTGTTAGACATCAGGCTGCCCGGGGAGAGCGGCTTTTCCCTCTGCTCGAAGATCCGGACGTTCTCCGGCCTGCCGATCATCTTCGTCACAAGCTGCAACACGGATATGGATGAGTTAAACAGCATTCTCCTCGGCGGCGACGCCTTCATCACCAAGCCCTACAATACCGCGATCCTGCTGGCAAAGATCAATGTCCTGCTGAAACGCCACTATGCCTGCGGGCAGGAGGAATCCCTGACCTGGCAGGGGGCCGTGCTGCACCCGGAAAGCAGCCGGCTGGAATACCAGGGCAGACAGGCGGAGCTGACGAAAAACGAACTGAAGATCCTCGTCTTCCTTTTCCGGCACGCCGGCAGGATCTGTTCCCGCAGCGACCTGATCGATCATCTCTGGGACAACCAGCTCTATGTGGACGACAACGCCCTAAGCGTCAATATCAACCGGATCCGCGAGAAGCTGTCCGCCATCGGCCTTGACGACTTCATCAAGACCAGACACCGACAGGGGTATACTTTATGAACACAAGACTGTACTGGAAAAACCGGATTCCCTTTTTCCTCCTGAACGTGCTGTGTATGCTGGCGCTCTCCTTCTTCCTCTTTGCCACCGGCAGCAGCCCGGACACTGTCCTGTTCATCGTGCTCGTCTGGCTGCTGCTCCTGCTTCTCTGTACTGCGGTCAGCTGTCACCTGCGCAGGAAAGAACTGGACAGGCTGCTGCACATAACGGAACAGCTTAAGCGGCGCTGTCTGATCGCCGATGTGATGAAGCAGCCGCCGCGCGCGGAAGACCAGGTCTACCGGCAGATCCTTCGGCTTTCCGAAAAGTCCATGCTGGAAGAGATCGCCGGCATCGAACGTGAGCGGACAGACTACCGGGAATATATCGAACAGTGGATCCACGAGATCAAGACGCCCATCACCGCCATGCGCCTGCTGTGCGAAAACAACCGCACCCCCTTCACGAAGGAACTGCTGGCGCAGCTTGAAAAAACCGACCGCTACACGGAACAGGCGCTCTACTACGCCCGCAGCGAACACACGGAGAAAGACTTTGTAGTCCGTGAGATCACTCTCTGCGACGTCATCCATCAGGCTGTCACGGACAACAAATACCTGCTCATGCAAAACCATATGACTGTCGATGTGGAAGAATCCGGTCTCACTGTCTTTGCCGATGAAAAGTGGCTGCGTTTTATCTTAAACCAGTTGATCGCAAACGCCGTGAAATACCGCCGGGATGACTCCGTCCAATCTGCATCCCCCGCGATCCGCTTCCATATGGAGCGCCGGGACGGCACCGTGCGTCTGTCTCTGTCGGATAACGGCATCGGCATTCCCGCCGGCGACCTGCCCCGCATCTTCGACAAAGGCTTCACCGGACAAAACGGCCGCAGCAGACAGGGTTCCACCGGGCTTGGCCTGTATCTGTGCAGATGTCTTTGCGACAAGCTGGAGATCGGCCTGGAAGCCCATTCCCCCGCAGTAAGCGGCTCCGGCAGACTGCCCTTTCCCGACGCACCGAACACCGGAACGACCATCATACTATCATTTTATGTAAACCACTTCATCAGTCAGGTGCAGGAATAACGGACATTCCTGCACCTGTTATAGTTCACGACATTAGAAATTTCGCTTTCGGCCCTGCAAAAACTTCCGCATCTTACTATGACTTCTTACAAATCTGTTAGAACTTCGTAAGAAAAAAGGATACAAACAGATCCTTATTCGCTTTATCATAAAGCCATAACACATGAAAAGAAAGGAAGACAGCGTATGAAACCTGTTCTGACACTGGATCACATCCAGAAATATTATGGAAATGAAGGCAATCTCACACAGGCGATCAAGGATATCAGCTTCACGGTCGAAGATGGAGAATTCCTGGGAATCATGGGAGCCTCCGGCTCCGGCAAGACGACGCTCCTCAACTGTATCTCCACCATCGACACCGTCAGCGCCGGTCATATTTACCTGGACCAGACTGCCGTTACCGACTTAAAACCCAAACAGCTGGCCAGATTCCGCCGGGAGAAGCTGGGCTTTATCTTTCAGGATTTCAACCTGCTGGATACACTGACCCTGCGGGAAAATATCTCCCTGGCGCTGACCATCAACAAAGTGCCCTGGCAGCAGATCGGTTCCCGCGTGCAGGAAGCCGCCGAAAGCCTGGGCATCGCCGGAATTTTAGACAAATACCCGTATCAGGTATCCGGCGGCCAGAAGCAGCGCTGTGCCTGTGCCAGAGCGCTGGTCGGCAATCCCCGGCTGCTGCTGGCGGACGAACCTACCGGAGCGCTGGACAGCCATTCTTCCCAGATGCTGCTCTCCACTCTGCTTATGATCAACGAGACGAGACTCGCCACGATCCTGCTGGTAACCCACGACGCCTTTTGTGCCAGCTACGCCGGCCGCATCCTGTTCTTAAAAGACGGTCGCATCTTTACGGAACTGCACAAGGGCAGCGATTCCCGCCGCACTTTTTACGAAAAAATCTTAAATGTACTTACAATGTCAGGAGGTGGACAGACCAATGTATGCTAAATTGATCCTGCGGAATGTAAAGCGTTCCGCCAAAGATTATCTGATCTATATTGTCACGCTCACGATCTGTGCTGCACTTTTTTACGCTTTTTTATCCATTACAAGCCGTTACTATCATCCCCAGACGGGAACGGAATACGATTTCACCGTGCTGGGCGACAGCATGAAACTGGCCATCCTTTCCATCACGCTGCTCATCCTGTTTCTGATCCGCTACGTGAACAACTACATGCTCCGCCGCAGACAAAAGGAGTTCGCCGTGCAGTCCGTACTCGGCATGGAACAGCATACCATCAGCCGGCTCTTCTTCGCGGAGACCTTCCTGCTGGGCGGCATCTGCGCCTGCGCCGGCATCCTGCTTGGCATGTTCGGCTCCCAGCTGATCACGGCCCTGCTGCTGTCCCAGTATGACCTGCCGTTTCGGCTCTCCTTTATGCTGTTCCCGGATACGGCGCTCCTTACCCTGTGCTTCTTTGCCTTGAGCCTGCTCGTCATCGGTCTGTTCAACGTCCGCACCCTGCGCCGGATCAAGATCATCGACATGCTGGCGGCCGACCGGATAAATGACCCGCAGCTTGGGAAAAGCCGCTATATGCCTGTCGTCACCGTCCTGCACAGTGTGTTCCTGCTCATAACGGTACTCTCGGGCATCTCCAATATGCGCTACTACTTCGATCCGCGTTTCCCTCTGCCCGTGTGGGTGATGTTCTACGGGGTTCTTCTCTCACCGGCACTTGCCTTTGTCTGGCCCCTGATCTGGCTCGCCGCAGGAGCCTGTACTGCCCGGCTGCAAAAACGCAGGTGGTCCCTGCAAACGCTGCTTGCCGTAAAACTGCTGTTTGCGCTGCTCAATATCTGCCTTTTTGCCAGCGTACCACGCATCTGCTTCCACTATCAGATTTCCTTCGGCTCCTCGGCTCTCGGCTCCGATACCGGCGCCAACAGATACCTGTTGTTCCTGCTGGCAGACTTAAGCTATCTGATCTGCGGCCTCCACTATCTGGCCGGCAGTGCCCTTAACCTCTGGAAAGAAAAAAGACCCGCATACACTTACAGCGGCCAGAACCTTTTCTTCTTCGGACAGATCATCTCCCGGCTGACGACCACAGCCAAAAGCATGACCCTGATCTGTCTGACGCTGGTGCTCTCCCTCTTTCTCTTCCTGGCCGCTCCGGCGCTCACCGGGTGGGCCGAAGGATATCTTGCACTCCGGGCGCGCTACGACATACAGATCAGTACCTCCTACAACAACGTCTCCGAAGAATCGGACCTGCCTGCAGGAGAGGACTACGAGCTGGTCAGCGCTTTTCTGGAGGCACACCGGATCGAGAAAAAGAGCGACTGCACCTTCCATCTCTACCTGCCCCGCAGGGAAGAATTCCACAATCGCATAAAATGGGATTTTCCGGTAGTGGCGATCTCTCTTTCCGACTATAATGCCCTGCGGGCCATGCAGGACTACGCTCCTATATCGCTTGGGGATACGGAATTCGTGACACAGTGGCAAAGCATCGCCACCGAAGAAGAACGGGAGATATTTCTCGCAGAACATGCCGCAGTACAGACCGACGCCGGTACGCTGACCATGGCTGTCATACCGGATGATACGCTGCCGGACGGCCAAAAACCGCTCTATTACACGGAAGCGCTGGGTGAAACACTCTACAACAGATACACGGATGTGCTCTATGTTTTCCCGGATGCGGTCTGCGAACAGCTGCTTCCTGTCATGCGAAACCGCTTCCTGCAGACGAAGACGCCCATCGCCTACGCCGATGCCCTGCAGCTGCAGGAGACATTCATGGCGCAGTACCCGGAAGAACCGGCAGGAGGCGAGGGCGTCAACTACTACCTGCGTACCAGGACAGAACAGGTCAACGGCACGAAGGCCAGCATCTTCATCACCCACGCGGCCATGCTCTACGGCGGGATCGTCCTGATGGTGATCTGCCTGACGATCCTCTCCCTGCAGCAGCTTCTGGACGCCTCAAAATACCGCTGCCGCTTCGGCATACTGCGGAAAATGGGCGTAGAAGAACGCGACATCGAAAAGCTTATCATCAAACAGCTGGGGATCTGGTTCGGACTGCCCGTGACGATCGCCGTGCTCACTGTCATCGTACTTGCCGCATTCTTCTTTACCACCATCCGGCAGCAGATCGACGCCTATATCGGTCTTGGCACGCTGTCCGCACAGGTCGCCCTCACGGTGCTTGTCCTGTTGATCCTGCTGGTGTGCTATTTGATCAGTACCTGGATTTTATTTCGAAATTCCGTGGAGGAATGAGGAACGCGGCACCGACCGCAAAAACCGAATACGATATGGCTACAGCTCCTCGACAAACAGGATATACTCCTGGCTGCGGATCCACTGCACCAGATCCGGCCGGTCCTTACCCCTGTACATCTCGAAGCTGGCGATCACCGACTTGTCGTTCGGATCGATCCTGCCTCTCGCCATCTCCATTCCCTTAAGCACCGCATTCCGCGAATTCACTTCTTTCATGAATTTGCGGATATCCGCTCCCTCGTCGAACTCCACATAAAGTTCAAAAGATTTCGCATGGCTGTGCAGGTTCTGGTCCAGCTTTACCAGAACCCGCAGCGTGAGCATGATGAACACGAGCGCCACCACTGCGCCCTTCCAGAAACCGATGCCCACCGCCATGCCCTCGCAGGCACATACCCAGAGTCCCGCCGCCGTAGTCAGTCCGCGCACATGGTTACGCCCGGTCACAATGATCGTTCCCGCTCCCAGAAAACCGATACCGCTGATGATCTGAGCACCCATTCTCGCCATGTCTCCAGTGTTATGTAAACTAACCCGCATATATTCGCTGGTCAGCATCACAAGCGCCGCGCCCATGCTCACCAGCGCATGCGTCTTCACACCCGCACCGCGTCCTCTGCTGCTGCGCTCGACGCCCACCAGCGCCCCGATGAAAGTCGCAAACGCCAGCCGCAGCACAACCGACAATAATGAGAGTTCAGAGGTTATTTCTGCCGCCGTAGTTCCCATGATGATCCCCCCTGCCGCTTTATGTTTTTACTTGTTTCCATCTTATACGCCATCTTCTTTTCCCTCCCATAATGCAAGGAACTCTGTCACAAGGCTCTTCTCTCTTTTATCCGTACATTTCCCAAGCAGGGCTTCCTTGTCATGTAGCATATCTGCCGTGTGGTATATGCCAAATTTCCTGTTCAGCCGGAGAATAGACTTTACAAGTTTCTCATCCGTCTGTATTCCTGCGGCTGCAAGCATTTTTTCTATGCCGTCCTGCTCCCTCTGTTCCGCCTCCACGCTCTGGTATATGACTTCTTTGTGCTTTGTTTCTTTATTTTGCCTTACAATCCTTGTTATCTCATAACGAAATGGCAGGTCACGGTAAAAAGAATCCCTGTCACGGTCATTCTGATACGTTGTCATAAATGAATTGCAATGGTAAAGACCCTTACCCCTCTCCGATTTGACAAGCCCCAAATGCAGTATTTTCTTCCCTGTCTCATGCACAAGCAGGTAATCACTCTGAAACTCCGATCCCTTATTCTTCTCTTTTTCATACAGGTACAGCTTTGAATAAGACGAAAACATTTCCCCTAATTCCCCAATGTTATCCAGCTTTCTGCGGAGCATCTCCAACATTCTGCGCTGTTTTTCCTCTGTCTTATAATATTTCCGCACCAGCCTTTCCACTGATTCCATTGTGACATGCTGCTTTTTTATCGCATAAGCGCCGAAGTCCCCGGTGAACTGGTTTGGCTTTCCGAGATACTGCATCCCCATTAAATGCGGTATTTTAATCTCTGAATTTGTAAGGTGGAGGATTCGCTTCTGTGTATGGATATAATAGTCATACCTGCACAGCACCTCTTTTGTATCCTGGAAAATCTGCAAAAGTGTCCGCATTGTCTCATCCTTCCGTAAAAAGAAACTGCCTGAGCGGTTAGGCTCAGGCATTACATTTCTTTTATGAATTGCAATTCTGGGAGCAGTCCTATGATAATTCCATAGGCAGAGACGACCTTTGTATTTCTATTGCCCGCAAAGTCGGGACGGGTAGCTCCTCTCTATCGCCGCAAAAGCACTGAAGCTTTTCATTACCTATAATCTATCATGCCCCTGCCGCATTGTCAACGGCTTTCCTGCCCTTTTTTTACAGCAGTTGCACCTTTCTAAGCACCATAAATATATCAGATAAACTCCTTCATTCTGCTACGCTTCCCCGATCGTATCCACCACCGTCATCTGCCTGATCTGTCTGGCCGGCCCGGCCACTGCCAGACAGAGGGCGCATCCCATCACTGCCACGATGACCGCAAGTTCCCACACCGGCACTTCCCATGCCTCTCCCCAGCGGGATGTAACGAGTGCCTCAAACAGGATCCGGTTTATCGGCAGGCCGATGAGACAGCCGAAGACCGCGCCGGACACCATATAGGCCAGCGTCTCTCCCACGATCATCCGCACCAGCTGTCGGACGCTCATGCCGATGGCCCGCATAACGCCGTACTCCCGCATTCTCGCCGACACACTCATGGCAATACAGTTGATGATATTGAAAAAGGCAAGCATCGCTATGATCACCAGAAATCCATAGAGGAAGACCGATAAAGAATAGCTTGCCCCCTTTACCTCCTGGTTGCTCAGCCTTTTGTCCGCAAAAGAGATTCCCGTCCCGCAGGCCTGTTCGATCTTCTTCCGGATCTGCTGCACTTCTGTCTCCTCAATCGCCTGTTCCATCTGCATATCCAGCACGGCATACCCTGTTTCACCGGTCAGATTTCGGAACAGCGCTTCGCTGCAGATGAGCAAAACTTCGCTGCTGCCTGTGTTGGCTGCCGTTCCATGGCTGAAAGGGACATCCCCCAGGATACCGACCACGGAAACCTCTCTGTCTTCTCCGCCCACAGACAGGGTAAGTTTACTGCCCACAGGCACCTGCCCCTCTTCCCGCCATGCCAGCAGCACGCCTTTTCCTTCCTCTGCATCCGCCAGATTCCCCTTGAGCAGACCCCGTCCGGCCCATCGGAACTGCTGTGCATCGTAGGACAGAATCGTAAACAGTGTCTGCTGTCCGTCAAGCTGCGCCGTCACCTGCGCATATCCTCTGCCAAAAGCCCTTTTGACGCCCGGATGCTCCTGCAGCTGCTCTGCCAGTTCTGCCGGAATGATATTCGCATAATCGGCGGCAAAGGCATAGAAATCCGGTGCCTGCGGCCGCAGCGGCATGATCGCATGATGCATGAAATCAATTGCCGTGCCAAAAGCGAGAAAAAGAATGATGCTGAAAGCAAAGGAACCCGTCACCAGAAAGAAATTCCTCCTGCTGCCCGCCGCATGGTGCACTCCCAGCGCCGTGTCCACCTTAAAGCCCCTCGTGTCGGCCGCTCTTTTTGCCGCCTGCACCGTACCTGCGTTGCCGGACACTGCCGTCAGGGGCGATACGCCCGCCGCCTTTTTTGCCGGCGCTCCGGCCGCCAGAAGCACCGTAACAAGACCGATCAACGTCCCTGCCACCAGACTTAAGACACTGACCCCCAATGCCGGCATACTGTCAAAAAGCCCCGGACTTAACAACCGCAGCATACCGCAGGCCGCCCACACTGTCACCACACCGGCAAGAAGTCCCGCCGGAACCGCCAGTCTGCACCAGCCAAGTGCCTCTCTTTTTACAAAACAGATCACCTGTCTCTTCGTGGCTCCCAGACAACGCATCATTCCGAAGAACTCCGTCCTGCGGGCTATATTGCTGTTCATGCTGGCAGCGATCATAAAGATACCGGCCACCGCCACCAGCACTGCCAGCACCGCCGCCACGAAATAGAACTTCATCAGATAGGAATCCCCGCTCTGAAACATGAGCATCAGCACCTTGGCGTTCTGCCGCACCTGCTCCGGCGCAAGGCCAAACTGTGTCGAGATATCACCGATGGCTTTCTGGATATTGCAAAACTTTTTGAATTGCACGAAATAGACCATCTCCTGTTCGGCGTCCGTCTCTCCTGTATGCAGGGCATCATATCCCTCCGCGGTGAGCAGCATCCCGAAAGCATCATGTTCCGCCGTCAGTATCATATCTTTCGTGATGCCGGTGATCCTGTACTGTCTGCTCTCTCCCCGGGGTACGGTCAGGCTGACCAGATCACCCACCCGCAGACCCAGCCGGCTTTTGACCGCCTCATTCAGCATGGCTTCGTCGTCCTGCTGCGGAAACCTTCCTTCCAGAACCGTCACCGCCGGGAACATCTCCAGAAGATCAGCATCCAGACCGCAGACACAGGTCTCAACTCCCCCGATCCGGTAGCCGTCCTGCAGGCCGTAATTCACAACACCATACCGGGCAATCCTCTCCACCTCCGGCCGCTCACCGATCAGCGCTCCCGTCTCCGCGTCCACCACGAAGCCTGCATGCCAGTTCCCGTCACTTTTTACAGCCTGTATCATCTGCGCCCGCATTTCCATATCCGCCATGCCAAAGATCACCGTCACCAGAAACACCGCCAGCACAATACACAGCCTGGTCATGCGCGTCTGCTTCTTATGCCGTCCGGCCGAGATGGCGATCAGATCCAGATAATGTTTCATCGCCTGTCACCTCCCAACTCACACAGTGTACCGTCGGTCACCTGAAACACCCGGTCCGCCGCCGACGTCAGATTCCTGTTATGGGTGATCATCAAGACGGTCTGCTGATAATGTCTGGACGCCTTACAGAGCAGATCCATCACATCCTCACTGTTCCGGGAATCCAGATTCCCCGTGGGCTCATCCGCCAGGACGAGCGCCGGACGCGTGATCAGTGCCCGTCCGATGGCCACTCTCTGCTGCTGCCCGCCGGAAAGCTGCCCCGGCAGATGCTTACGCCGGTTTGTTAACCCCAGCACTTCCAGTATCTCCTCCACCCGCGTCTGCTCCGGCTTCCTGTAGTCCAGCAGCAGCGGAAAAATGATATTCTGCTCCACATTCAACTCCGGGATCAGATGAAAAGACTGGAAGATGAAGCCGATATTCTGCCTGCGGAAGATCGTCCGCTCCTCCTCTCCCATCGCAAACAGATCCCTGTCACCTATGAATACCTTCCCGGCGTCCGCCCGGTCCAGACCGCCCACACAGTTAAGAAGCGTGCTCTTGCCCGATCCGGACTCGCCCACCACCGCGCCAAACTGCCCTCTCTCCATGGAAAAGGACACGTTCTTAAGAGCTGCCACCTGCGCCTCGCCCTTTCCGTATGTCTTACTCAGCTTCTCTACTCTTACGATTTCCAATACGTTACCCTGCCTTTCTTCTATACTTTTTTCCATGCCCGCTGCCCCGCAGATATTTCTCTGTCGCTTTACAGATTTTCTATGCCACTGTGCAGACATTTCTCTGCCAGTGCACAGAACTTTCTGCCCCGCAGACACTACATTTTGTATAGAAAAAGCATAGCACCCAAACCTTACGCCACGATGAATCCCCGCTTACAGATTTGTAAGCTGCCGGCTGCAGGTTCACTTCCATCCATGCATTCAGCCGGACAGTGGAAAAGAGATCCGGAACACGCTGCCCTCCCCGAGCCGGCTCTCCACCGACAGACTGCCGCCCTGCTCCTCCACGATCCTTTTGGCCAGAGAAAGGCCCAGCCCCACGCCCTGTCTGTCGTCCGCCTGCCTGCTCCGGTAGAAGCGCTTGAAAATATGGTGGATGTCTTCCGGCAGGATGCCGCACCCGTCATCCTTCACAGACAGCCGCATAAGCGCAGGGGACCGCTGCCAGACGATCTGTATCGCGCCGCCCGTACTGGTGTGATCCAGCGCATTTTTGACCAGATTGCCCAGCGCTTCCTTCGTCCAGGCCGGATCGCAGCAGACCATCTCCTCCGGGCTGCCTTCCTGTAAGATCGTTTTTCCTTCCCGGGCCGCCCGCTCCGACAGTTCCATAACTGCCTGCGATACCAGCTCCTGTGCATAACACTGCCGCTTCTCGAAAACAATGTTGCCCGTATCCAGCCGCGCCATTTTCAAAAGCGACAAAATCAGCTGCTCCATCCGCTCCAGCGACCGCATGGATTTCTCCGTGAATCTGCGCACGGTCTCTTCCCGGTCGGCCTCCTGTGCCATGATCTCCATATACATGGTAAGCGCTGCCAGCGGCGTTTTCAGCTGATGGGAAATATCCGAGATCATGTCCCGCAGAAACTCCCTGGCCCTGCGCTCCGTCTCGCTTTTGGCCTGCAGCGACAAGGCCAGCTGCTCCACCTTATTATAAAGCCGGTAAACGGCGCCCGTCTCCCCCATGGGCAAATGCTCTGTAAACCGCTCCTCCGCATACCCGGTCACGATCCGTTCCGCTTCCTCATAGGCCAGCTCTCTTTTCTGTAAAAAGAACCCCGCGCCGAGCAGCAGGACGGCCGCGGACAGAATCCCCCCTGTAAGCAGCGTCAGCAAAAAGGGCCCCGATGTCTGCCCCATAAGCTGCAGCAAAAAGCCCTGTCCCTGCTCCGTATGGCCGATCTGTGCCAGCAGCACGCTGCCCGCCTCCGTCACCTCCGTATGATTCCAGGCTGCCGCGACCACTGTCGGCAGAACATCCTGCTCCAACAGGTATGAAGACGCCGCCAGCTCCCGCTGTGTCAGCACATGCCTGATCTGATCCCCGTGCCATATCCCGCAGATCCCCAAAAAGAAAGTCTGCCAAATGCAGACCATCACCAGAAACCCGTACAGACCACGGGCCTGTCTCTCCTGTAAAAATTTCAGACTATTCCCGCCGCTCAACTTCCCCGCTCCTTCCGCTCACATTCCTCTCTTCACACCTGACGCTTGTACACCTTATGCTTTTATGCCTGACGCTTGTACGCCTTATGCTTTTACGCCTGCCACTGGTAGCCCAGTCCCCTGACTGTTTTCAGATATTCCGGTGCGGAGGGGTCACGCTCCAGCTTCTCCCGCAGCCTGCGCACATATACGGAAAGCGTGTTGTCATCCACGAAATTACCCGCGCCGTCCCACAGCTTATCCAGGATCACGGAGCGTGTGAGCACTTTCCCGCTGTTTGCAAGAAAAAGGCACAGCAGCCGGTACTCCGCCCCCGTACATTCCACATGCTCTCCCCGCAGCGTCACCCTGCCCTCCGTAAGATACACGGTAAGATCGCCGGATCTTAAGATTCCCTCTTCCGCCTTACGGCCCGTACTGCGCCGCAGCAGCGCCCGGATCCGTGAGCAGAGCTCCCCCAGCTTAAAAGGCTTCGTGATATAATCGTCCCCGCCGCAGTCTAACCCCCTGATCACGCTGGTCTCCTCGTCCGAGGCCGTCAGGAATATGATCGGCGTCTCATTTCCCGCCGCCCGCAGCCGCTCACACAGACGGAAGCCGTTTCCGTCCGGCAGCGTCACATCAAACAGGAGCAGGTCGAACTGCCTGCCCTCTCCCGTCAAAAGCCTGCCGGCCTCCTGCACCGATCGTGCCACCGTTATCTCAAATCCGTTTTTTTCAAGTGAATACGTCAGCCCGTCGATCAGGCTGATATCGTCCTCCAACAGCAATAATTTCTGCACGCGGGTTCTCCTCTCTGATTCTTACCGCAAACTGACAGAGCGCAGCAGCATAAAACTACTATAGCACAAACAGGTTCTCCACCGCAACGCCTTCCAGCTTTAACAGTTCTACCTTTCTCGGGATGCCTCCCGCATACCCTGTCAGGCTGCCGTTCGTTCCCACCATCCGGTGACACGGAATGAGAATGGAGATCGGATTGTGCGCCACCGCCCCGCCGACAGCCTGTGCCGACATCCGTTCGATCCCCCTCTCCTTCGCGATCTGCGCCGCCAGCTCCCCGTAAGTCATCGTCTGCCCGTAGGGAATCTGCAGCAGCATCTCCCAGACCCTGATCCGAAAAGGCGACCCGATCATATGGAGCGGCGGCAGGCACTCCGGCTGCTTCCCGGAGAAGTAGAGATCCAGCCACGTCCGCACCTTCTCAAACACCGGCACTTCCTTTTCCTCATGCCGCGCCGCCAGTCCTGCCGCATAATATCCTGCCCCGTCAAACCACAATCCCGTAAGCCCCGTCTCGTCCGCCGCCAGCAGCACACTGCCAAGAGGCGTCTCATATTTGGTTGTATACTGCATTCTCTTCTCACTCCTTCTCTCAACCTGTTTTGTCTTCACACATCCTTCTGTTCCACCTGCCGGATCGCCAAAAACACAGACACCATCGCCAGCCCGAACAGGCACAGATAAAACGCTACATTGTTCGCCAGCGTAAACTCCCCGATATTTCCCTGGGTAAAGCAGACTATGATAATAGAAGCCACCACGGCCGCCTTGGAAGAACGCATCTTCATACCGATGGGCAGCGCAAGGAAGGATATGCTGACCATAGCCGCCGCACTCAGGAACAATTCTACCCAGAAAGGCCAGTTGCCATACGGAATATCCGACGCCGGAATATGGATCCATGGTCCCGTTGCCAGCACCGCCGCATACATCACCAGCTTACTGATCACCATCGCTGTAAAACTGAAGATCCACACGGCAAAAACCTTTGCCAGCACCAGCTTCTTCCTTTTGACAGGATAGGAAAACAACAGACGGATCGTCCCTTTTTTATAATCATCCACAACGAAACCGGCCAGCAGCACCCCCGTAAAGATCATATAAGACATGTGGGTGTACAGTTCCACCGATGCATGTATAAAACTCTTATCAAACATTCCCATTTCGGCCATGTCTGCTCCGGCCTCACCCGCCGTCAGCAGAACAAAAAGCAGTACCGCCGTCGTCATGATCGCCGCATTACGGATCATCTTCCCCAGACAATTCTTTTTCCACTCCATCTTAATCAACTTCCACATGGTGTTCTCCTCCTTCTGCCGTCATTTTCAGGAAATAGTTTTCCAGATTTTCCGTCTTCCGGCCCAGCGCCGTAATTGCCACATCATTGAGCGCCAGCGTCTTCGACAACTCCTGTACCGTCACCGCTCCGTCATAGATGCGGATCACGCCCTGCTCCAGAATCTTAAAATTAGTCAGTCCCAGCTTATCGCTCAGCACATAGGCCGCCCGCTTCGGATCCATGGCCGTCAGCTCGATATAAGCCAGACTCATCTGCTCGATCTCCCGCATCCCGATCTCCTGCACCATCCTGCCATGATGGATCACGCCGATGGTATCCGCGATGGACTCGACTTCCGACAGAATATGCGTGGAAATCATGATCGTGATACCGTATTCCGTACAGAGTCTCTTCAAAAGGCTGCGGATCTGTTTCATGCCCGCCGGATCCAGTCCATTGGTGGGTTCATCCAGGATCAGAAGCTCCGGTTTGCACAGGATCGCTCTGGCGATTCCCAGCCGCTCCTTCATGCCCAGCGAATATTTCCCCACCGGCTTGTTTGCCGCCTCCGTAATCTCCAGCATGGCCAGCACATTCTCGATGCTGTCATGCTGATAGTACCCCATATACTCACAGTGCATCTTCAGATTATCATAGCCGCTCATATGCTCATAAAAGATCGGAAACTCTATGATGCTCCCCATCCGTCTCAGCACCTCGCAGGACTGTGGCGTAAGCGTCTCCCCGAACAGTTCCACACTGCCGGCCGTAGGCTTCCAGAGATTGGTCAGCATCTTCATCACCGTTGTCTTGCCTGCTCCGTTGGGCCCCAGAAATCCGTAGATCTCTCCTTTCTTCACATGAAGATTCACATCCGTTACAAGTTCCTTTCCACCGATCGTTTTGGAAAGATGGTTGGTCTGTATCATGTATGGCATTTTGTCTGCCTCCCTTCTATCATGCGGCGGGTAACGATTCTTGTTTTCTCTCCGTCGCTTCTGAATACTATTGTAACGGCATCTTGTTGCAAAACTGTTGCACAAATCTTACGAAATTCTTTCTTTTTCAGCCAGCGCGCCGGCTATGGACACCTGATGAAACTGACCGTAAACACGGTCTTCACATGGGGCACACTTTTAAGCATGATCTCGCCTCCCATCTGCCTTGCCAGATCCCTGGCGATGGTCAGTCCCAGCCCGTTGCCCTGTATCTCCCGGTTTCTGGAATCTTCCATAGTAAAAAGGCGCTCAAACACGCTTTCCGCAAAGGACGCCTCGATCCCTTTGCCCCGGTCCGTCACCTCCACACAGGCCGCCTTTTCCTCCACCCGTATGGCCAGCCCCAGATATTTGCCGTCCGCCCCGTAGCGCACCGCATTGGAGAGCAGATTGTTGAGTATGCGCATCACAGATTCCGCATTCCCCTGCACCCACACAGGTTCCTGCGGCAGATCCACCTCCACCTGAAATGCCCGGTTCGTCAGCAGTTCATAGAAATCCAGTATGCCCTTACGGCACAGCTCACAAAGATCGATCCTGGACAGTTCCGGCGCCAGATCCCCCGATTCCAGCTTGGCCAGCGTAAAAAACCGATCGATCAGCTGCATCACTTCTTTCGCCTTCTGCTCCGTTTTCATAAGCATCTCGTCCGACGCCGCGCTGTTTATGCGTAAGATCTCCAGATATCCCAGGATCACCGTCATCGGCGTCTTGATGTCATGAGAAATATTCGAAAGCATCTTCCGGGACGCGATCTCGGACCGACGATAATCGGCCTTCACCTTTAAATGCTTTTCCAGCAGTCCGTTGATCTGCGCCGCCAGCTCCTGCAGCTGCGCTTCCTCTGTAAAGACATACACCATCTCGTCACTGTCCGATTCCAGAATCTTCCCCAGTCTGCCGTTTACCTCCCGCAGATTTCTGCGGATCCCCGCCTTCCACCCAAACTGCTGGTACAAAACGATAAGCAAAAGAAATCCTGCCAATATTGACAGGAAAACGATAATAACCGTACTATTCATAACCCTTCCCCCAGTTTGTAGCCGATTCCCCAGACAGTAACCACATAACGCGGATTGCGGGAATCGTCCTCGATCTTGTTGCGCAGCCTGCTGATATGTACATTCACCGCGTTCTCATCCCCCAGATAAGCGTCGTTCCACACAAGGGAGTAGAGCTGCTCCTTCGTGTACACCTTCTTCGGGTTTAACATGAGCAGCTTCAAAATCTCGAACTCCTTCGCCGTCAGCTCCACCTTACTGCCCCTCTTCATCACCGTATAGTCGACAGGATTCATCGACAACTCCCCCGCCGTGAGCAGCTCCGGCGCCGCTGCGGCATCAGCGTTTACCCTGTCATACTGGATCGTCCGGCGGATGTTCGCCTTGATCCGCGCCAGCACCTCCACCACGGAAAAGGGCTTCGTAATGTAATCATCCGCCCCCAGCGCCAGACCCAGCGTTTTGTCCGTCTCCGTGTCCTTCGCAGACAAAATGATGATCGGTACATAGCTGCCCTGACGGATCTGCTGCATGACCTCCATCCCGCTTCTTTTCGGGATCATCAGATCCAGCAGAACAAGGCTGAAACTGTCCTCCGCAAAAAGCCTGCAGGCCTCCTCCCCGTCAAAAGCACAGATCACCTCATAGTTCTCCGTCTGCAGATAGTTTTGTAACATTTCGCTGATCTCCCTGTCGTCCTCGACCAGCAGGATTTTGTGTTGGTCCATGGTCATGCCCTTCCCTTCTTTTGAATTCCCTTTTTACACAGTCTATTTTATCTACTTTGCAGGGCATTTTCAACGGCCTTTTTTTACTAGATGGTACTACAATCCCCTGATCCATGAACAATACTGACGCAGCAGCAATTTTTAACCACAAAATTATCTTTATTTTGAGATACCGGTATCGTTCAACCATTCTTCCATGGTTGCTCTTGATGTCCCACCTGCAAATCTCCTGCCTTCAAGCCATTCTGTGGAATCAGAACATAAAGGATGAAGATTATCTGCACTGGAACCAATACCGCTGCTATGGGAAGTGCAGAACGGAATAATTGTTTTTCCTGAAAAGTCGTAGCTTTCCAAAAAAGTACTGACGATCCGGGGAGCCTGCCCATGCCAGACAGGATAACCGAGGAGGATAGTGTCATATTCTGCCATGTTTTCCACACCGCCAGAAATCGCAGGACGTGCGGAAGAATCGTTTTGCTCCTGATCTGCCCGGCCATTCGTATAATATGCCAGATCTTCCTCCGTATAAGGGTCTTCCGGTACTATTTCATAAAGATCGGCGTTTAGAATTTCCGCCGCGTATTCTGCCAATGGCTTTGTTGTTCCAGTTGCAGAAAAATATACTACTAAGGTTTTTGTTTCCATATCTGACTCCTGTTCCGGCTCTGAAACCGCTTCTGATGATTCCTGCATTTCTGTTCCGGAACCTTCCTGTTCATAATCCGTAGATTGTCCTGTCTGCCCATCAGTTTGCGGCAGAGTGCTTTCCGCTCCATTCCCGATCCCATTATTTCCACATCCGGTCAGGATAAAAAGCAGCAGAAATGAAAGCAAAATGCAAATCCTGTTTTTCATCTTATCGCCGCCTTTCTTCCAGAGTTTTCAACAAATATGCCATATTCCGGCCAAGATTTCTCATGGTTTCCATTCCTTCTTCATCTTTCTGTACATCCCCCGGCATCTGTCCATAAGCCATAGGCCAATAAGAAGATCCAACCACAAACATATTCTGCAGCATAAAAAAACGGTTCATCGCATCAAGAGCGGCGATTGCACCGCCCCTACGGGCTGCCGTAACGGACGCACCTGCTTTATATTTGAGCAAATCCGCATCCCTGTTCATATCTGTCACCACCGATGCCCGTTCTAAAAATGCCTGCATATTCGCAGAAATGTTTGCTGTATAGACCGGGGAACCAAGGATTATCCCGTCTGCCTGCGTCATCTTCTCAAAAATTTCCTGAAACAAGTCCTTTTTATGCACACAGTTTTTTCTCCCGCCGCAGGCCCAACAAGCCTTACAGGGTTCAATGATTTGCCCGGAAAGCTGCACCATTTCCGTTTCAAATCCTGCCTGATGCAATTCCTCAAATATTGTATTGATAAGGATTGCTGTGTTCCCGTCTTTTCCTGCGCTGCCGTTTATTGCCAATACTTTCATAATGATCTCCCTCCGTCTGCCAAATCCAATTCCTTCCTCTGAATCAATAATTGTACCATCTAAATCAAATAATACCGTTTTTGTGCTGTCCGTCATCTTATCAGAAGCTTTCTCAATACCAGTCATGCTTCTCGCCACGGTCAAGAGCATTGATCCGCTCCATTTCCTCTTCCGTCAATTCAAAATCAAACAATTCCGTGTTTTCCTGTATATGATCGGGATTGCTGGAGCCGGGAATGACTACAACGCCCTTTTGCAGATTCCACCTGAGAATTACCTGTGCCGATGACTTCCCATGTGCCGCAGCGATTTCCGAAATCACCTCATTACCAAGCAGCTCTGCCGTATATCCCCTGCCTCCGAGGGGATACCAGCCCTGCACCACAATCCCAAGACTGTGAATGTAAGGGATTACATCATTTTCCTGATAATACGGGTGTATTTCATTCTGGACCAGAGCAGGTGTAACATTTATCTGTGGTAAAAATTCCTCCAGTTCCTCCACATACCAGTTTGATAAACCGAGTGAACGGATTTTACCGTCCGCAACTGCTTTTTCCATTGCGAGATAAGCCTCCACATCACCAGCACCGGGGTGGTGGAGCAACATCATGTCAATGTATTCTATATCTAATCTGGCAAGCGCCTCCTCAATCGCAGCTTCCGCATCGGAAAACTGGTTCGGGTACAGCTTTGTGATAACAAAGATTTCCTCCCTCGGTATGCCGGAGTTCCTGACTGCCTCTCCCACGCTTTCCTCATTATGGTACATATAGGCGGTATCAATCAGGCGGACACCGCTGTTTAATGCTGCCGTGACGGATTCTACACAGGTATCCCCGGTCAGGCTGTATGTTCCAAGCCCGTATATGGGCATTTCATATCCACTGTTTAATAAAACCGTCTTTGTTTCAAAATTAAAAGAAATATCTCCCGTCACCGTGTTATCACCTCCCTCTATTTTCTGTTCTTCTCTATCAGTCAGAATATTTTCTGTCTGTACCTCAGTCTGTTCGGCTTCCGATACTGCCGGCTGCTCCTGTTCAGTCTGTTCCGTTGTCCCTGCACTTTCTGTCTGCCCCTGCTGCTCCATTACTTGATCCGTAGAAGAATCTGTCCCTGCCTGCTTTCCACAGGCTGATAACGAAACCATAAGCAGACAAGCCAGTATCAGATTATACAGCCGTTTCATAGCGTTCCTCCTCCTGAATAGTCCTTAAAACTCCTGCGGGAACACCTCCTACTACCGTCATGGCAGGAACATCCCGTGTCACAACGGCTCCCCCGCCGCAACCACCGCCCAATCGCCAATCGTCACTCCCGGCAATACGGTTGCGTTAGAACCGATCCATACATGAGCGCCAATCCTGATCGGCGCATAATGATTTTTCCGATTTTCCTTTGGATTCAGGTCATGGTTAATTGTCGCCAGCACAACATTATGACCGATCAATGCACCATCCCCGATTTCAATCCCGCCCTGATCCTGAAAGTGGCATCCCGAATTGATAAAAACATCTTTTCCGATTGTGATGTTTTTCCCGAAATCCGTATAAAACGGGGGAAACATCCGAAAAGAATCGTCTACCTTTTTTCCGATCAGCCTGCTCATAATCTCCCGAAGCTCCTCCGGTGTATGGTATATCGTATTCAGCTCCATTCCTATACGGACAGCTTCCTGAAAAAGTTCATTTGCATAGGCATCACGCCTGACATTTTCTTCTGCCTCTTCCCGAAATCCTCCTATCACATCCTTTACCGTCATTGTCTACATCTCCTTTTCCCATTCCCGAAGCGTATGGACGCCTGTTTCATCGCCAAGCCTTTCCAGGCGGCTGATTTCATCAGCAGTCAGTACAATCTGTGCCGCTTTTGCAGCTTCCTCAACCTGACGCACTTTCGTCACCCCGATAATCGGCAGTGTACCTTTTGCAATCGCCCATGCTGTCGCGACCTGTGCAGGACTGGCATCAAAACGTGTTCCAATGATATTCAGTTCATCAATCAATGCTGTCAGTTCTTTCAGGTGCGGATTATAAGCCTCTGCCCTTCCGGTTCCCTCCGGGAATGGATTTTCCTTACTGTACCGTCCGGTAAGCGCCCCCTGCTCCAGCACCATGTAGGAATAAAATGTAATGCCATTCTCCTTACAGTAATCAAGAATACCCGCACGCTCCGAAGAACGGTGTAACAGACTATAATGGTTCTGCACCGCAGAAATTTTCAATCCCTCTGCAGCAAGAATTTCATTTGCCCTTTTTATCTCCATAAGGTTGTGGTTAGAAACGCCGATTGTCTTAATCTGTCCGCTTTTTGCCAGAGGGATTAAATCCGGCGTCCATTTTTCAATATCCATCGGATTGTGTATCCAGTAAACATCAATTACATCGGTATGCAGACGTTCTTTGCTGCCGTCAATCATTTCCTGCATGGCATCCGGCGAACTGCCCGCAATCTGCGGTGTGAATTTCGTGGAAAGGATAACGCTGTTCCGGCGCACATCTTTTACAAAATTACCAAGAATCCGTTCCGAAGTTCCTTCTCCGTAAACCGCCGCCGTATCCCACAGGTTCAGTCCGCACTCCATTGCTTTCTCAAACACAGGCTTCAATTCTTCCTCGAATAAATGGTTCCCGAATACCTGATCCCCTCCGGCTGCTCCCGCACCCCAGGACCAGGCTCCTAATGCAATTTTCGGTATTGTTGTACTCATCTAAAAATCCTCCTGTCCTCTATCTCAAATTTGTGTTAAAAAACTGTTCCAGCTTATCAAACGGGATTTTTTCCATATTGTCATACAGATCCACATGATCCGCCCCCGAAACAATGAGCAGTTCTTTCGGCTCTGACGCTGCGGCATAGGCATCTTCCGAATAATAACGGGAATGTGCCTTTTCTCCTGCAACAATGACTGCCGGATTCTTCTTATCCTCATAGTGAGTCGGCAGATATAAATCGCCCGCCAGTGTAATGTCGTAACAGCATAATAATGACTGACTCAACTGCTCCATCCACGCCATTATAATAAAACTTGCTTTTCTTAATATCAAATACATATATTATATGAATTGTCATACTTGAAAAGTATAGATTGTCTGTTATAATAAGATCATTGATGTGGTTAAGGAGGTTTTTTACTTGGATATTCGGGTATTACAATATTTTCTTGCAGTTGCAAGGGAGGAAAGCATCACCAAAGCGGCTGAGACACTCCGCATGACACAGCCGCCCCTTTCCAGGCAGCTAAAAGACCTGGAAGAAGAGCTGGGGAAACAGCTCCTCATCCGTGGAAGCAAAAAAGTTACACTGACCGAAGACGGAATGCTCCTTCGCAAACGTGCGGAAGAGCTGGTCGATCTAATGGAAAAAACAAAAGCTGAACTAACCGCTTCCAATGAAAATATAAATGGCGAGATCTATATCGGTTGTGGTGAAACAGACAGCATATCCTTTTTGGCGCAGGCAGCACAGAATCTGCAGAAAAAACACCCGCTCATCCATTACCACATTTACAGCGGTGATGAAGAACGTGTTATGGAAAAACTGGATAAAGGCTTAATCGACTTCGGGCTGTTAGTCGGGGCCTCAGCTATCAGCAGGTACAATTACATAAAACTCCCCCAAAAAGACCTATGGGGCGTTCTGATGCGCAAAGACAGCCCCTTAGCAGAAAAAGAAAATATCTGTGCCGAAGATTTGTGGGATAAGCCCCTGATCGTATCCCATCAGACCTCAATCAATACAGAAATGTTCCGCTGGCTGAAGTCAGATATTTCCAGGCTCAATATCGTTGCAACCTATGACCTGGTCTATAATGCAGCTCAGTTTGTAAAAAAAGGATTTGGATATGTGATTGCATTGGATAAACTCATCAATACAACCGGGGACAGCAATCTTTGTTTCAGGCCGCTTTTCCCTGCTTTGGAGGCAGAACTTTGCATTGTATGGAAAAAATATCAGCTTCTTTCAAGAGCCTCCAATACTTTTCTCCAACAACTGCAACAAGAGGTGGACGACTCCAGCTGCCCATAACCTTTCCTCCAAAACCACACTGTCAGCGGTATCCCCAGAAATTCCGCAAGGATAAAACCGGTCCACAACAGTTCCAGATCTCCGAATCTGCTGAATATCCCTGCAAAAACAAGCGGCAGAACTGCCTGTCTCGCCATCGTGAGGATCATGCTGCTCATGCCCATGGATAATCCCTGCAGCCCTGCCGAAATGACCAGCGCCGGAACAGCCACAAGCCATGCCAATGCCAGGATGCGAAGCGCCGGTATCCCGATCGCCAGCATATAGTCCGAGGCCTCAAAAATACGCAGCACCCATGCAGGCGCAAGCTCCAGCACCGCAAAAAAGAACAGATAAAACAATGCGCCATACAGAAGCGACCACCGCACTGCCCCTGCGACACGCTTCCGGTCGGCGGCTCCATAGTTATAAGCAACAATCGGGATCAGACCATTGGTGATCCCGTGGCTTCCCACTGTTGAAATCCCATTGATGCGTATGCAGATTCCGTAGACGGCTACGGCCGTGGAGGAAAATGTGATCAAAATGGAGTTCATCAAAATACCCACAAAGGAAGTCAGGATCTGCACCAGCGTGGATGGGAAACCGACTCTCAAGATTTCCACGACACTTCTTTTGTCCGGCCGGCACGTAAACCCAAAAGGAATCTCCCGGTTCCATCTGCGGTTAATGACAATCCCGGCAAACATTCCCACCGTCTGCCCGATCACCGTGGCAATGGCTGCGCCCAGTGTTTCCAGCCTCGGCACGCCAAACAGGCCGAAAATAAAAATCGGATCAAGAATCAGATTCGTTACCGAAGCTGCCGACAACGTAAACAGAAACAGACCGGAACGTCCGCTTGCGATGACAAAGCGGTCGAATACCCACTGCCCCATCTGTCCCAGCGAAAACAACATACATACTGCCAGATATTGAACGCCATACGCTGCGATCTCCTCATCCCCGCCTGACTGCCATGCAAAATAGCGCTTCACGAACAGCAGGCACAATACGGTGATCACAACCCATGAACAAAAAGCGATAAAAATTGCCGCATCCGCCGCCCTGCGGACCTCTCCCGCCTCTTTTCTTCCGAGCGCCCTGGATATCACGGCGTTCAACCCCACTGCGTTTCCCAGTCCCAGCGCCGATACCAGAAGCTGTACAGGAGCTGCCAGAGAAAGGGCCGTCAACGCCTTCTCCGATACCTGTGATACAAACATGGAATCTACAAAATTATACAGGGAATTGATAAACAAACTGACCATCAGGGGTATCCCGGTAAACAAGATCAGACGATTCATTTTCTGTGTTCCCATACTGTTTTCTTTCTGTGATATATCTGCCATACTGTCTCCTTCTTCTCTCCCAATACTTTCCCAATAAAAATACCCCGCAGTAAACAGTTCATTTTTCCTTCATGCCGAAGCGCTTTGCATTCAGGACGCAGGCAGGGCGAATACCGTCATGCACAGCAATCGCAGGGTTCGTTTTTGCAAACCTTGTTTCCAACGATCACTTCTCCGTGTGCGTTTTCAATATCCATGATCAGTTCACCGACTTCGGGTACACAGATACAGCCGGACAGCGGATTTTTAATGCTGACGATCGGGGCGGTAAGTGTCGCTTCCACCTCGGAGCGCTCAAAGCTCAAATCGGTATCCACCATCTCACAAGCAACCAGCTTCAGGTTTTTGCAGTAACAAAGAGGCTGCGTGCCAATGATTTTGCAGCTTTCAAAGGTAATGTTTTCGCTGTACCATGCAAGATATTCGCCTTTCACTACACTGTTTCTGACAACAATATTCTTTGCGTGCCAAAATGCGTCTTTTGTATCAAACACACAGTTTTCAAACACGGAATCGGTGATGTATTGAAACGAATATTTGCCTTTCATGTGTACATGACGAAAATCTATACGCTCTGCGCGCATCATAAAGTATTCGCTGCTGGCGGTGCAGTCCTCCATTGTGATCCCACGCACCGACCAGCCAAATTCCGAAGAAATAATATCACAGCCGCGCATTTTGATATTGGCACATTCACGCAGTGCCTTGATTCCGTGCAGTTTGGTATCATTGATTTCCACATTTTCGGAATACCACAGAGATGCTCTGCACAACCCGGTCATTTCGGAATTTGTCAGTTTCAAACCGTTATCATGCCAGAACGGATAACGGAGGTTAAAAAAGCAATGGTCTACGGTAATATCGCTGCACTCTTTAAAAGCGCTCTCACCATCGGCGGGGCCGTCAAAGGCACAGTCCTGAACAAAAAGGTTTTGGGCAGCGTATAACGCCCGTTCTTCGTCGAAGGTTTTGTTTTTGATCATTTGCATAAGAGATACTCCTTTCGGTTTACAGGAAACAGTGAAATATTTTTTAAAGGTCTTTTTTAAAATTTTGAAGTTTGTTCTTTTGTTTTATTATAAGTCCGCTTTCTATATATAACAAATACTTATGTCAAATACTATTCCATAGCAAACAGGCATATCAATTATTTGAAAGCGAGAACGGGAGCTTAAACAAATTTTTATGGAATCGTGTATGCGCTTGTGATAAGATAATGGCAATGAACAATTTAACAAATCGAGCAGATACAGGGTTGGATGTATTGTCAGCGTTCGGGATAGAGCCAATGATATACGATACTCCAAAAATGACCGGCAGAGGAGAGGATTTTTATGGAACTGAGAGTATTACAATACTTTCTGGCGGTAGCACGGGAAAACAGCATTTCAGGTGCAGCACAATTCCTGCACCTCTCCCAGCCTACGCTGTCCCGTCAGCTCAAAGAATTGGAGGAAGAACTCGGAAAGCAACTTTTTATCCGGGGAAATAGACGAATTACCCTTACCGAAGAAGGCATGATCCTCCGCAGACGGGCCGAAGAAGTAATAGAACTGATCCAAAAAGCAGAGGATGAAATTGCTGCGTCCGACGCTGTGCTTGCCGGAGATATTTTGATCGGTGCCGGCGAAACAGATGGAAACCGCTTTCTGATAAAAACCATGAAGGAAATCCAAAAGGACTATCCGCTTGTTCATTTTCACATTGTAAGCGGCGATAAAGCAATGATCACAGAAGCCATTGATCGTGGCTCTATTGATTTTGGTATTGTTTTCGGGAATGTAGATACTGCAAAATATGACTCCATAACGATCCACCACGATGATACATGGGGTGTTTTAATGCGGCGTGATACAGAGCTTGCCGGAAAAGAATTCGTGACAGCAGAGGATTTAATGGACAAGCCTCTTATCATTTCAAGACAGGCATTTCAATATTCAGATTTAAAAAATTTCTTTCACATAGAACAGGAACAGCTGAATATCGTAGCTACTTACAGTCTGCTTTTTAACGGTTCGTTAATGGTGGATGAGGGATTGGGCTATGCGATATGTTTCGATAAACTTATAAATGTATCAGGAGACAGCAACTTATGTTTCAGACCGCTTAAACCAAAGATCAAAGCCCGCATGAACATCATTTGGAAAAAATATCAGGTCTTTTCAAAACCGGCACAGAAATTCCTGCAGAAATTACAGGAAACTGAATTCCAAAAAGGGGGTAATTCAATCTGATTTTCACCTCACAACTACATCCACCACATCATTCCCATTTTTTCGCTGCCTTTTCGGGAGCGTCTTTGTGAGGATTAAAGTGTAGGCAGCAGTTAGTACAATCATAACAATAACATGAAGGATATGCTTTTCCACCGTTAATCCCACTTTATTTGCAAAAGTACTGAAAGTGTTAACAGCAGAATGCGTAATAATACAGGGGATCAGACTTCCACCACGATAAAATATAGTTACAAACAAAAAACCTACCGCAATCGCAAAACAAATTTGGCACATATTACTTACTAAGTCCATACCGCTTCCGTTGAATAAATTTATCAAATGTCCCACGCCAAAGGTTACGCTTGAAATCATAATTGCGGATTTCAGATTGTCTTTTGCTATTGCTTTGAACAGGAAACCTCTGAAGATCACTTCCTCGATAAATCCCACGCAAAGCATACAGACAATACGACAAACAGTTCCCGACAGCGAATAATTGGCCGCAATACCGTTCCAAAGATTTTCTGTGGCTAAGATAAAAAGCGGCACATAGTAAAGAAATCGTCGGGCAGGTACGGAAGTTTTGCAAAGCCCGTACCGTTTCAGTAAATTGTTTTTCCGCATAAAAACAAAAAGGACCGTGGCCTGTACGATACAAAAAACAGCACTTACAGAGTATTCAATCCCTGTTTTTTCATTTAGTGGATTAGCTAGAGACTGCAAAACACAGTAAATCACAATCCAAATAATCGCAAACGTCTGCTCGCTCTTCTCATATAACTTTTTCATTTTTCCCTCCATTCCGAAGCGTTTTACGCTGAGGACGCGAGCAGAATTTCAGATTCTGCTCTGCGATCAACAGAATTTGTGACGCTTCGGCACAAATTCTTGGTTGAATAAATTGCTCATCAGAGAATTTATTCAACCTTTTCCTCCTGTACGGCTAATACCGCACCTCTGTAAGCTCGTTCCAAATGTGACTTTATGAGTTCTTCATCATAAACCAACGAATTGTTGGCTATGATACTTGCATATCCATGCGCAAACAGGAAAACCGTCAAAAAAATTTCTTTCACCTGCTCGATACTTCCTCCGACCGCTCCCTGCATTGCCAAAATAACAGGCATAAGTTCCTCGGCATCTATCATTTCAAGCAGCGTAGTTCCAGTGAAAAAATTTGACTGAAAAAGGAAGCGGAACAAATGCGGTTCTTCAATCGCAAAGCGGATATAATTCAATCCAATTCCAAGCACAGCACCCTTCTGTGGGTCTTTACTATTCATCAGGTATTCCGAGTGACAGCAGTCTGCTTTTGCATAGACCGCCTTTTTTAATTCCTCAATCGTTGCAAAGTGGTACATAACGGGTTGCGTAGAACAGTTTAGCTTTTCTGATACTGTCCTTGCATTGATATTTTCCATGCCCTCTTTACGGGCAATCTCAAAGGCAGCGTCCACAATCATCTCTTTTGAAACCTTTGCTTTTGCAGGCATATCCGTACCTCCCGTTTTATAATTTGCATTATATATAATTCGAATTATATATCAGAGTAACGAATCTGTCAATCCCTTTGTATGAAGGTTATACTTTAGGATGTGCCGGTACGCCAGTATATCCATTTTTTAATCAAAAAAATATATGTATTTATGTTATAACGGGATTGTATAATTGAAAAGGAAGCAGGATGCGGTTTTCTGACAGATGCCCTCCAGTCTTACGAAAGAGGGTGGTGCCCATGAGCGTGATGGAAGTTTTGACATTATTGCTTGTCATTTTTGCGGCTCTGTCTTACCTGGACAATCATAAAAAGAAACAGCATCCCTACCCTGAGAAAGTAAGATACTATTTCTTTTTTAATCTTATTATACCGAGGGCAGATCGGAACTCATGTCCGATAAACCTTCCTGTTTTGATTGTACACCAGAGCCGTCTGTTTTACAAGCAGCTCTTTTTTACATATTTTTACTGTGTTTTCCACCGTATTGTATTTTTCCCATCATATACAGGAGTCGAGTAGACATACCCCCTTGATCAGATCGACCACCTGTTCAAGACTCATCTCTCCCAGGTCCTGTTGATCACGCTCTGCGTCTCTCTGTCTTACGGATACAGATGCATTATTCTTCTCGTTTTCGCCTGTGATGATCATATACGGCACCCTGTCCATGCGCGCTTCCCGAATTTTATAGCCAAGTTTCTCGCTTCTGACGTCCACTTCCACCCGGATATCATTTTCTTCCAGGGCTTTCTCAACTTTCCGGGCATAGTCATTATATTTATCTGAGACCGGCAGGACCTTAACCTGTACCGGTGCGATCCAGGCAGGAAATTTTCCCGCATAATGCTCCAGCAAAATACCAACAAAGCGTTCTATCGAGCCGAATACAACTCTGTGCAGCATAATGGGGCGATGTTTCTCTCCGTCCGCTCCAATATAGTCGATATCAAATCGTTGCGGAAGCTGGAAATCAAGCTGAATCGTTCCGCATTGCCACGTTCTGCCTATGGAATCTTTCAGGTGAAAATCCAGTTTCGGTCCATAGAATGCACCGTCTCCTTCATTTATGACATAAGGCTTACCCAGTCCCTGCACTGCTTTTTCCAAAGCCTGCGTGGCAAGCTGCCACTCCTCATCACTTCCTATGGAGTGCTCCGGTCTCGTTGACAATTCTATTTCATATGAAAAACCAAACTTCCGGTACATTTCATCGATCAGGCGCATAACACCCTGTATCTCATCCATTATCTGATCTTCTCTCATAAAAATGTGGGCGTCATCCTGCGTAAAGGAACGTACTCTCATAAGCCCATGTAATGTTCCGGACTTTTCATTACGATGGACAAGCCCCAATTCTCCCATTCGCACCGGAAGCTCCTTATAGGATCCTGGCCTCAGCTTATACACCAGCATTCCGCCCGGACAGCTCATTGGTTTGATCGCATAATCATCCTCTTCGACCTTAAGAGAATACATGGAATCTCTATAAAAGTCCCAATGACCAGATGTCTCCCAGAGACTTCTTTCCAGCATAATAGGCGTAGAGATCTCAACATATCCTTCTCTGCGATGGATCTTCCTCCAATAATCAATCAGCAGGTTCTTCAGGATCATGCCCTTTGGCAGAAATACAGGCAGTCCCGGTCCTTCATCAAAGATCGTAAATATTCCAAGCTCTTTCCCCAGCTTTCTGTGATCTCTTGCTTTTGCCTCTTCAACCATATGCAGATATTCATCCAGTTGTGCCGCTTTTGGAAAAGAGATCCCGTAGATTCTCGTAAGCATCTGATTCTCTTCGCTGCCTCTCCAATAGGCCCCGGCCACCGACAACAGTTTGATCGCTTTGATCTGGCACACATTAGAAATATGCGGCCCTGCACAAAATTCCTCATATTCACCCTGCTTATAGAAGCTGATCTGCTCTGCATCATGCAGTTCCTGAATCAACTCAAGTTTATACATTTCACCTGCATCCGCCATAAAACTGACCGCTTCTTCTCTTGACTTCTCATAGACCTGCAGGGAAAGAGACTCCTTGACGATCTTTCGCATCTCCGCTTCGATCGTCCCTAAATGCTCTTCTGAAAATGGAAATGCAAATTGAAAATCATAGTAAAATCCATTTTCGATCGCCGGCCCAATGGCACATTTCGTTTGCGGATATAAACGCTTTACCGCCTGTGCAAGCACATGTGCACTCGTATGCCAAAATGCCTTTTTACCCTCCTGTTCTTCAAAGTTTACTTCTACAATTTCTCCATTTTTTCGTAGAACCTTCATACTCTGTTGCTCCTCTCTTTTCAACTTTAACTGTCTGGCAACAACATAAGAAAAGCACCCAAAAGACCATATTCCTATCGTCTTAAGGGTGCATTCAGCACGGTTCCACCTTAACTTTTCACTTCAGATTCTATCAAATCCTATCCTTTAACGCAGGCATACGGTAACACTTACTTATTTCAGCATCACAGCTCTGGAATGGTTTTCGTCTAATCTCCGCATAAACAGCTTCCACCAGTTGCTGTTCTCTCTGGATGCTTCCAACTAAACTACTCTTTCCGTCGTCGCTTTTCTTATGTTATTGAAGGTACTTTATCACAACCTCTTTCTTTTGTCAATGCACATGTTGACCGCAGTACGATACACGCCCTCCAAAATCCCCACTTTCTTTTCCAGTTCAATACCCTCAGTGAACAAAGGAATACACGCCTTTGTTCACTGAGGTTAGCCTGCTTCGATTTAGAAATTCAATCTTTAACTTAACACTGAATTGCACATTATTCTTTTTTTCTCTTTCAAAACAAGCAATACTGAAAGAGCGGTTGCAAGCAAGTCACTGATAGGCTGTGCAAAGAAAATACCATTGATTTCAAGAAGAATCGGCAATATATAGATAAATGGCACCAAAAAAACTATCTGTCGCAAAACCGTTATGATAATAGATGGTGCCGGACGGTTAATTGACTGAAAAAATGTGGTAGCTAACATTACAAATCCCAAAACAGGTGTAATACAGAAATTTATACGCAAACCGGAAATTCCAATTCGGAACATTTCTTCCGTTCCACCAAAAGCACCAAGAATCTGTTTTGGAAAGACAAGAACCATTATCCAAATAAAACAGGTAATGGACACGGAAAATACGGCAGCCTGATAAAGCGTTGTTATAACCCGCCTGTAATTTCCAGAGCCATAATTATTCCCGATTATTGGTTGGATTCCTTGACTGATACCGCTTGCGGGCATAATTACAAACGTCATAATGCTTGATATGACAGCATATACGCTGATTGCAATATCACCGCCATATTTTCCTAATTGACTGTTATAAACAAGGCTGATCAATCCCATAGCCATCTGTGCTGCCCAAAAAGCAAAACCGCAGGAAATAATCTGCAAACATAATTCTTTGTTCAAATGAAAAATATCCTTTGAGATTTTAACCTGTGTTCGGTTTCCAAATACGAAATACGCTCCGAAAAGAGCTGAAAAAATCTGTCCTATTACAGTAGCACTTGCAGCTCCTATAACACCCCAATCAAAAACAATAATGAAAACAGCGTCCAAAATAATATTTGTGACTGCTCCTATGCCCGTTACGCACATTCCTAAAACCGGTTTTCCCGACACACGGACAAAATCACAAAATAACTGTGATAGTCCTTGAAAAATACACCCCAAAGCCACAATCCGATAATATAAAACTGCATATGGATATGCGGTTTGTGTAACTCCGAAAACCTTTAAAATCGGATTTGAAAACAGGAGCAGCAAAGCACTTAGTATGATTTCAAACACACAAACAAGCACCATCGCATTGCCAAAAGACTGATTCATCTTTTCCGGCTCGTTCTGACCGGAGAATAAACTGAAAAAGGTAGATCCTCCCGCACTGCACATCAAAGCAAAAGCCATCATCATATAGGATAAGGGAAAACAGACTGATAAGCCCGCTAATGCGGAAGTTCCATTAAAATTGCCAACAAACATTCTATCCACGATATTATAAACAGCTGTTATCAATAGTGAGATGGCTGCCGGTATGGAAAATTTTAAAATCATGGGAAACAGTTTCCCGTTTAAGTAATCCACTTTTGTTTCATTCATAGTGACACCTCCATTTATTAGTTTCCTAAGTTTATATTTAAAAATACAGCTGCCGATTTATCGACAGCCTTAACACTTTCACGAAATGTTATCAAGCATTTTTTCAATTACTTTGAAAAAAATATCCAGCTCATTCTGCGAAATATCTTTCGTCAGTTCTTCTTCCAGTGCGGTAATATCTGCTATCACCATATCCTTATACTGCAATGCTTTTTCACTGACAATGATTCGTTTCATTCTTGCGTCACTTGCCATAGCTTCCCGATAGATCAAGCCGTTTTTCTCCATTTTTTTCAGCAGTTCGGTTGCTGTTGGCGGGCGCAGGCTATATTCTTCTTCTATATCTTTTTGAAAAACATCATTGCTTTGAGCCAAAATAAAATGCAGCACCCGTCCCTGAGAACCGCTGAAAGATTCCTTACTTGAAAAGGCATCAATTTTTCTGCGTAATTTATTTGACAGCTTGCTGACATAACGTGCTGCGTGCTTATCGTGTTGCATATCTCTCCTCCATTACTTAGTAACCTAAGTATAGTGAATATCTCTGTATATGTCAAGTCGGTAAAATGAAAATTTCTCTATTTTAGTCTATCGTTGAGATTACGTTTTCCTTTACGTTTTCTCTCTGCGGCTGTATGATAGTCTTACAGACAACAGAACGGAGGCGGCTATGACACAGACACAACGACTTGAATTTATGATCAACTATCTGCTCAATGAAAGCGGGCAGTCAGACGCGGTTCCTGTCCCTGACGGGGACGCTGAACGGAAACGCCTGCTGCGTTCCCTTATGAATATCCGTCCGCCCCGTCTGATCGATATAGAATTTCTCAGGATGCAGGACGCATATCTGACTGAGGAAGTGAGGGCAAAAGGCATTACTGACAGTGATACGTTACCCGTATCCCCCGTCGATAACCGCCTTGTCCTTTGGCGTGGTGATATTACCACCTTAAAAACAGATGCGATCGTCAATGCCGCAAACCGCACGCTGAGAGGCTGCTTCATACCCTGCCATTCCTGTGTGGACAATATCATTCACAGCGTCAGCGGTATCCAGCTGCGCTTAGCCTGCGATGAGCTGATGACAGAACAGGGCTGTGACGAGCCGACGGGAAAAGCGAAGATCACACCCGCTTTCAATCTTCCATGCAGCTATGTGCTTCACACAGTCGGCCCGATCGTATCAGGCGCTTTGACAAAAAAGCATTGTGACCAGCTTGCAGACTGTTATAGATCCTGTCTGGAACTGGCATCGGATCAGGAACTGAAAAGCATTGCCTTTTGCTGTATTTCCACAGGAGAATTTCATTTTCTGCAGGAAAAGGCGGCCGAAATTGCGGTACAGACAGTCCGCGATTTCCTGCAGACAGACAATAGGCTTGAAAAAGTGGTATTCAATGTTTTCAAGCAGGAAGATTACGATATCTACAAAAGACTGCTCTACTCTACCGCCCCGACGGCCTCCACGATGCCAAGCCGTGAGATCCGGCGCAGCGGCAGCGCCGTGGCAGCCAGACATGCCGCCACCGAAACCACCGCAGACTCCAGAATCGGTATCACCGGCACGGGCACCAACGTAAGCACATTGGACATGGCAGCTTCCATAAGCATCGTACACAGATAGCTGGTGAGGCTGCCGGTCACGGCCGCGATCATGCCATAGTAAGCCCCCTCCCACAGAAAAGTTCGATACAGGCTTCCCACACTCATACCGATTGCCCGTTTTATCCCGATCTCCGTCACTCTCGTATGAATATTGGTATAAACGGTATTGATGATATTCAGAATCCCGATCATGCCGATCAACAGGATCATCCCCCAGGCCAGCAGATTGATCTGGCCGGCGCTCTTAGCAAGCTGTCGGTCCGTCTGCTCGTAAGACACCCAGGTCGTCCCGGCCACACGGCTGCCAAGCGATGCCAGCTTCTCTTCAAAAGTCTCCCTGTCCGCGTCTTTTTCCAGAATCGGCCGCAGCTCCGCATAACAGTCCGTACCGGTCAGTTCAGGATAGAGCCGGTCACTTACGATCACCTGCACGCCGTTGATAAAACCGCTGCTGCCCACACTGAAATAACCGTCATACCCATTCATGGCCAACAGGACCGGCAGCTTCTTCCCTGCCACCACGATGGTACTTCCCTCCTCGATGCAGGTCGTCCCGATTTTCTGCCCTGCCACTTCCATCTGCAGGGGATTGCGTACAACACACCCTTCTCCCGCCTGTAAGGCATCCCACGCCTCTTTTGACAACTGTCCTGCAAAAACATCCTCCATCCACGTATCGTTTAAGCCGAAGATCTGGAACCGTTCTCCGATCCCCAGTGCAAAATCCGTGTCGATCCCCACCGGCCTGTACTGTTCATCCAGCTCATAGATGGAAAACTGCTGCGCCGCCACTGCCGCCACATTCCGGTCTGCCGCCAGATCGTTCATTTCGTCTTCTGTAAATCCGGCGTACTCGTTGACCACCGAATAATCCCCCAGATGTTCCGGCACCCTGTTCGAAAGATCCACCAGTGCGAGAACGCTCTGCAGTGTGATAAACACGGTAATGCTCATGACCAGGGACATAACCGTGATCACCGTGCGGCTCCTGTTGCGCCGCAGGTTAAGCCCTGCATAATACCGTTCGAAATTCCGTATGGTTCGCATTTTGCGGCTTCTGCGCTTAAGGTTTCTGCCTGTCATTCCATGCATGGCCATCACCGGAGACACCCTAGCCGCGTACCGTGCCGCCGGCGCCGCCGCCAGAAATGCAGACACAAGGGTGATCAGAGCGCTCAGCGCAAGAAATCCCCACTTACCGGAATCATTGGCGGCGATCAGTTCCTGCAGCCTTACCGCATCCTGTACCAGAAACAGCTCCGGGGAAAGCTGGCTCAGCGCCGCCTCAAGAATCCCTTTTGCCGACAGCCTTCCAAGCAGCATCCCGATCGGTATTCCCAATGCGCACAGCAAAAGCACCTCCGCCGCCACGATGCCGTACAGCTGCCTTTTCTGCGCACCGATCGCCCGCAGGATGCCGTACCGGCCCATACGCCTTGTCACGGCGATCTTCAATATATTATAGATCACCAGTCCGGCCGCCGTCAGCACCAGTCCCGTTACCAGAACACCGGCCAGCATCATATAGGAAAACCCGGCGTCATCCATGCCGTCTGCCAGATCAGCATGATCGTGCTCCCCGCGGTAACGGATGCCAAGCGCATTCAGGTAAAGCTGGTTATAGATCGTATCCAGCTCATGAATCTCCAGTTTCTCTTCGATATCGTCCATACAGTCCTGAAAATGCCTGGGATCCTTCACCCGCACATTCACACTGTAATAGAAATACTCATCCGGCAGAACTTCCCCGGCCGTCCCTTCCCCGACCAGTCCCAGAAGAGAGCCGGCCACGTACCCCAGATAATTACTCTCCGTAATACCGGTAAGTATAAACTCTGCCTGATAGTCATATGCCTCTATGGCAACGCCGTGCCGCAGCGCTTTTGACAAAGACAGCGTTATTCTGTCCCCTGTTTTTCCGTCAAATCCCAGAAACTGCAGCGCATCCTCTGACAGCGCGATCTCCATCGGCGCCGCCGGAAGCCGCCCCTCCACCAGTTTCGTATGGGCGGGGATCGTCTCTATACTTTTTCCCTGATATTCCACAAGATCCAGCCGCAGCAGATCGTTCAGCTCCACACTGCCCACAGGAACGGAGCGTCCCGTGTAGGAAAACCGCTCGTCCGCCTCCAGCATCCGTACTTTTTCCTCATTCATCTGGACGAAGGTCGCATGGTAATCTCCTCCCAGCATCACCGCCTGCTGCCTGCGCATGGCGGTAAGCACGCCTGCCGACTGCCCCACCGCCGTTGTCATCATCGTAGATAAGACCACCGCCGTCAGGATCAGAAAAGACACCACCTTCTGTTCCAGAATTTCTTTTTGTGCCAATATATAACACGATATACGATATGGTTTCATGTTCACCTCTCCAGAATCTCAGTCTTTACGCCAACAGGTCTTTGTGTGCTGACGACACCTCGGACAGCCTCCCGTCCACGATCACAAACTGCCGGCTGGCCCGCCGTGCGATCCGGCTGTCATGGGTGATCACCACCAGCGTCTTTCCAAACTGATGGTGGATCTCTTCCAGCATCCGCATCACCTCCCCGCCGCTCTTACTGTCCAGATTTCCGGTGGGTTCATCTGCAAAGATAATGTCCGGCCTGGCGATCAGCGCCCGGGCGATGGCCACCCGCTGCTGCTGTCCGCCGGAAAGCTCATGGGGCAGGTGGGTCAGCCGGTCTCCGATTCCCAAAAGATCCGTCAGCTGTGCCAGATAAGAAGCCGTGTCCTGCTCCTCTCCAGCCTCTTTGGAGGACCCGTTCTCTGCCGCCGCCCGCCGTCCTCTCTTCTGCCCGCCTGCCTTCCCGCCGGAAAGCAGAAGCGGCATCAAAATATTTTCCTGCGCTGTCAGTACCGGCAGCAGATGGAACTGCTGGAAGATAAAACCGATCCGGCTGCGGCGAAAGGCCGACAGCTCCCTGTCCCGCAGCCCGTAGATATCCTGCCCGTCGTAGAGCAGCCTGCCGGAAGTCGGCCGGTCCAGTCCCGACAATAAATGCAGCAGGGTGCTCTTTCCGCTGCCGGAAGGCCCCATGATCGACAAAAAGTCTCCCGGCCTTATCGTCAGGCTGACTTCCTGCAGGGCGGCCACCTGACTGCTGCCGCTGCCGTATAACCTGCTTACGTTTTCTGCTTCGATCAACATAAAAAACACTCTCCTTTTGTTTGCTGCGGCGCTGCCGTGAACGATCCGTCACCTGCAGCTCCTAAGGAGAGTGTAAATGTCAATTCTCAAAAAATTCTCAAAATTCTGTTATTTGATACAGATCTCCGAGACCGTATCTTCTACGCCGTTGATCTGCAGCCTGACATAAATCTTTCCGTTCTCAAATTCCTGCAGCGGATAGGATAACGGCTCGGAAAGATCCGTAACATCAACGGACTGCACCACATCTCCCTGTACCAGCCACAGGACAAGTGTGGCCCCCTCCGGCACCGTGCCGCAGGAAATATCCGCATAAAGCAGCTGGCTGTCTGCATCCTCGATGGTCATGCTCTGCTCTTTCACAAATCCGCCGCTGGCGCTTCTGAAATCCAGTTTCCAAACGCCATCCATACAGGCGTTATAATTCATGCTGATCACTCCCGCATTCCAGATCCGCTCATTGGAAGCGATCTCTCTGTTGATCCCCTTTCCGGTGACCGCGCAGATGATAAATCCTGTCAGGCAGGTCAGCATGAGCACCAGGCTCATAATACCGGCAACCATAAAGTGCAAATGATGTGTTCCCTGTTTTACCATAACTCTGTTATCCTCCTTTTTGACTGGTGTTCCGCATTCTTCACAGTAGTTTGCCCGCCATGAAATCTTATGTCCACAGGCCGGGCAGGTCTCTTTTATCTCCGAACGGCGCAGAAAATAAAGCAGCAGGCCGATAAACGGCGTGGCAATAAAAACTATAACCGCCCACAGAATCGGGTCGTCGCCCCGCCTCCTGCAGTCCTGATACACCCATGCAGCAAAAAAACCGGAAGTGCACAATGCGGCGGCGATAAAGCACAGCAGCAGGACGGGCAGCATCATGGAAAGGCCGCTGAAACCATCGCTTCTCAAATAGAACAGGCAAAACCGCAGTAAAAGCAGCAGCAGGATGATACCTATACCGATATAAAGCGGAAATTTTTTGTTTTTCGTATTGTTCATGCCAATACACCTCTTTTCTCAATACGGATCGTGATGTCCTCTTTTATGTTTGTTCTTTTTACCCCTACTATGGTGATCAATATGCCCGCCAGGGCAATATAGAAGCAGATCCCGGCGGCAAAGTAAGACAGGTAAGCATTCTCGATCACTGTAAGAGCCAAAACGGCCAGCAGCGTAAAAGTTACCAGATTTAAAAGCATGGGCATATACCAGAGCGACAGGGTATGTGCGGCAGGCCGCTTTTGCAGGACGGCTTCCTGTTGATACAGGGCCGTTTTGAGCTTATCATTCAGTTCCGGGGTTGGTACATCGGTCATTTTCATAGAAGCCCGGATGATTTCTTCTATTTCCGTGTCAATGCGGTCATCTCTCATAACCAGCGTCCTCCAATCTTTTCTTGATCATGTTTCTTCCCTTGAACAATCGACTTTTCACAGTACCAGGCGGCTTTTTTATGACAGTCGCTATCTGCTCGATGGAACAGTTGGAAAGATAATATAACAGCAAAGGTACCTGAAACTTTTCCGGAAGGGTCTGTATGATCTGACGTACTTCCGTGATCAGCTCCTTTTGAAAATACCGCTCTTCGATATTCTCTCCGGAACGCAGTATCATCTCCGCGTCGTCATCGAGATTGTCACAGGGAGCGATCTGACTGCGTCTGGCCTGTTTTCTCCTGTCGCTTTTCCAGAGATTGTGCGCCAGGGAAAAGAACAGCGCTTTCGGATTTTTCTCCCAGTCAAGCGTCCACTCCGTTTCCAGCGCTTTCAGGAACGTCTGTTGATATAAGTCCTCGGCATCCGTTTTGTCCCCGCACAGCTTCAGGCAAAATCTATATATATCTGTACCGAACTCATCAATACATCTTTCTATCTCTTTCGCATTCAATGCCTCACCTCCTCTGCCTGTTCACTCTATATTCGCCATGACTTTACAGGTGGTTCATTTTTTATAGAAAAAAATCATAAATAAAACCGGAAACGAAAATGCGATACTTCCACTTCCGCTCCCGGCACAGTCTGGGCAATGCATTGCCTGCCTTACCCGTCAACTTCAATGTTGTCATACATCAAATATCTTGTCCTGATCGTCTCCAGCGTCATCTTGTAGTTGATATAGCTATAATCCCTGCCGTCTGTATCCGTATACTGCAGGAACAGGCTGTATCCATTTGCACGCTGGGCGTCCGGCTGATCCCAGAGTTTCAGGACAGAACCGTCTCCATACGAAAGCACGATCGGTTCCCCTTCCGGTATACTCCTGCTCTCTTTGCCGGACTTGTTAAAAGTAATATAAGAATAGATCCCGTACATATTGTCTGCCGATATTTTGTAATACCTGCCGTCCATCTCGGCGATAAGACTCTCATTCTCATAGGCGTAAGTGGTGCTGTTCGAGAGATTTTTGACAAAAACCTTGAACCGTCTGTTATACCCTACAACCCAGCCACCGACAATCAGGACCACCGCAGCCAGGACCAGTATTCCCGCGATAATAACTGTCAGTGCTTTGTCATGCCCTGTTTTTACATCCTTCCTGATATTTGCATACAGATCATCCATCCCTTATTCCCCATTCTTTCCGTTTTCTTAAATTATAAACCTCATCCATGAAATGTGCAATCTGTCAGTATACATTGGAACAGGCATCTGAAACCGTTGGTGTAGCAGTTATCGGTCAAATGCCCTGCTGCGAGAAATCTCCTATCCTGCCAAGCAGTTTTCCGATGCTGTGATACATGCCCGAATAAACTACCGGATCCAGTTATGTAAGGTCAACATCAAAAGTATCTTCGCACGCAACCTGCTCATCTACCTGAACATTCCTGATTCGGCAGAAAAAAGTGGTAGAATCTCCGGTTTCGACTGAGCGCACCACTTCACATTCATAGACCCACCGGCTTGCGTCCAGAATCGGGACATCCACGACCTCTCCCCTGCAGACATCGTATGAAATATCCTCCTTCTTCCCGTCTTCGGCGTGATGTGTGCCAAAATAGTCCATAAGCTCCAGCATATCCGTACTGACGAGGTTGACACTCAAAACACCCGTCCTGATCACATTCTGTTTCGTTCTTTTTGTCCCAAACATACTGATGATCAGCAGATAATCGCCGTCTTTCTCCCCTGTAATGCTGACCCATGTGATCGGCGCAAAGTTATGGCTTCCATCCTCATTGTTCGTGCCGATGATAAACGCCGGCTGGACACACATCGAAAAATGTGTTCCCCTTGAACTTCGTTTTACAGTTTTCATACTGTTCCTCCTTCACAATTCTTTAGTAACCTTCCCCCGATTCAACGTTAAAAGACTTACACGCCCTGTGCCCGCATCTCCATGATCAGCTTTCCGACATTGCTGCCTATCGACTTTTCCAAATTTACAACATCTTCGCAGAATTTCTTTTCGTTATCAACAGCACGGTCTATGTCCATCACCAATTCCTCTGCTTTATAAGAAGTTTTTTGATATCCGGGGCAAATCTTCCTCAGCTCTTGTTCTACATACCTTCTTTTTGCCGTTACTTTGGGATTCTCCAACAGTTTGTCCCTGTCAAGCTCAAATACTTTATCAAAATGCAGCAACAACCAGAATTCAAAACATGGATTTGTGACATATAACTTAAATCCCATTTCTTCACACTTATCAACAACATACTTATACTGATCGTTTTTAGATGACGAAAGGAAACTCTCCCTGTCACGGTCTATGATCAAACAAATTTTGTCGAATCCTTCCGCATATGTGAAGCCACCTTCTTTTATGATGTTTGAAATATCTGAAATCACATGAACCAGTTCATACTCCTCCTGTAGTGTTTTTAAAATCAGACTACAGCTCTCTTCAATATCATCAACATATGAGTCAAGTGCTTTTAAACATGTTTCTCTGCAAATTCTGCACATTGTATTCCAAACGCTTCTCGCCTGCACTTTGCTGGACGTTATTATCTTCTGCTCATAAAAATAATCCATAATCCGATTCAATAAAGTTTCATACGAAATTTGGTTCGTTCTGTTTTCTTCCAAATTTTCAATTACACGGTTCAGAATTTTTTTCGGGTTACTCCATCCATCTTCACTATAGCTTCTAATGACAGGTATAAGCTTAATCAAAGGACTGATCCCAATAATATCGCGCATGGAATCAACCGCCTCAAAGTATATAGCCTCTGTCACGGATCCTTCATATACAAGAAAATACTTTCTTAAAGTCTTATCCGATAAAAACACTCGTGTCCGCTCTGCAAATGCTCTCTTTTCCCTCATTCCTATACCTCTCTGACCGGAAATACGGTATTGAAAACGGGAACACCCCCATAACGTCCTTCCAAATAGGCTTTATCAATTTTCTGATCGAATCTGGCATTGTATTCCTCTAAAGAATAGATATCACTTTCTCCGGATCTTCTTTTATTTACAAACCAGATCTCATCACGCCGCAACAGGTCAAAATCCAGCAGACGCGATTCATGAGTCGTCACTATTAACTGGATATTTCTCTGAGCCGCCAATTCTAAAAATGTTTCAACAAATTTATATGTCAGACCTGGATGCAGGCATCTGTCTAATTCATCTATGATATATGTCTTACCGCTTTCAGACATTAACACTTCCAATAAATCCAAGAGCCTTACCGTACCATCAGATTCTTCTGACAATTCAAACAAAATATTCTTTTTCCCATGCGAAAACTTGATCGTCCTGCAGATCATGTTTCCTTCTTTATCTATATTGAGAATAAAAAAGTCCCGGTTACTCCGCATAATGATTCCTGTTGCGGCCTCATCAGGCTCTGTCTTCCTATCCACAGTCTTCTTTTCCATGTCAGCGAGCAGATCTTCCTGTATCCTTTTCGGTAAATGCCCCAACACCTTTTCCGCAGGCACTTCTACCATTTGAAAGTCTGTGATACCGGTTCCAAAAGCTGCTATAATTCTACAGATTTCTTCAACATTTTCTGTTTCCGCCATGTAAGAATAATCAGAAATGGGTCTATCCGGATAGTTGATATCCAGCCCATTTCTTATCCACATATAGACATCCTGAAATATGGCCGCCTGTTCAAACTGCTGATACAAAGTTTTCTTGTTCTGATTCATGATAGACAACAGTAATACGCCGCTATCCTCCTGGATGTCCTCTGCATAAACATTCAGTTTTTCCAGCAGTCCTTTTGTCTTGACCGCTCCACCGAATTCATAAGTCCCTTTAACGATATCACGACTGAAAATCAATCTCTCTTTATTGTCTGCTGTCAGTTCCACCAACCATTCCGACGTAAATCTGCTTTGATTTAAAATCACTTCAAACCCATAGGCATAATATTTATCATTTAACAAAATCTCTAATTCAAAATAACTTTCCTGATCTCTGCATTCCGCTGCAACTTTACAATATCTGTCAGTATGTCCCTCCGGAAAACCGGACACCACGATCCTTTGCATAAAATCCAATGCTTTCACCAGATTAGATTTACCAGAAGCGTTTGCACCATAAACTGCGGCAAACTTAAGCAGTTTAAGTTTTCCATCCTCATATAGATGTTCTTTTTTGCTTCTTACTTTTCCTGCGATCATAGAAAACTCTTCTGATCTTCCATCTTCCCTGTCCGAAAACGAAAGAAAATTTTTTATATTAAACCGAATAAGCAATTTAAACCACCTCCCATATTGGATACATATAATTTATGTGATTTTTTCACTTTAGTCAATAAATTATGCAAATATTTTTTCATTTTTTCTATTACAGCAGGTGTTTTTTTCTCCCTTATTCCTATTTTAAAACCACTTCTTCTTTCAATCCTCTTTTACATTTTCCCTGCCTTCTCCAATCCCCGGCAGAATACGGCTCTCCCGCAGTGCCGGAGCCGAATCATAGTCATATTCGATGGTATGTATATTCACACCTGGGTAGCGTTTATGCAGTTTCTTCATAATCCCCCGCTCACACACATGGCTGACAAGGCAGCCGAAAGGATGCACGATCAGAATATTCTCATACCCTTTTTCCACCAGGTCTGCCACTTCTGCCGCTACCAGCCAGCCGTCTCCGGTGTGACATCCCTGGTTGATCACCGGCTCCGCCATTTCTTTCATTGTTGCAAAATCCGCATCCGGTACAAACCTGCCGCCTTCTGACATACTCTGACTGATATCATGCTGCATACGAAGCAGACAGCGGATAACCATATCATGCGCTTTTAATACCATCCGCCCGGAGCAGCGAAGTTTGTGATCTTCCAGCTCACTGTCCACCAGATAAATGACATATATGACTTTCATATAGGATGGCTTTGACAGGAGCCGGAAGCAGAAATTTACTATGTCGCTTACTATATTTATTATAATATCGGCAGATGATGCCCTTTTGATTTGTCATCATGCTTCTTTTTTCTGGCGATTTAGTCCGGGTCATGATCCGCCTTGAAAACGCTGCAGCTTATGAGCGGACAGCATGAACGCCATAGCGCCGGTGCGCTCTGCGCAGCATGTACGCAGAGCTGTTACCAGAATTCTTTTTTTAATAAACGGCACTAATTAATACTTAAACCAGCGCTTGCATATCCTACAACAGTATTGAGCAGAGACACCCCGCTTGCCGTTGCCGAGAATACCAGCATCAGACGGGTTTGTGCCGTTACCGGAATATTGAGCCCTGTCAGAGAACCGTTTAACAGAGTGCCAACCGATACCGCTCCGGTAAGTGCCGGCGCCAGATTTAACAATGTTCCGGAGATCGGAGAAAATACGTTATTCGGTGTCGCCGACTGATAGATCTGTGCTCTTACCGTAACTGTCGAACCGATTAATGAAAGCGCCAATGTTGTACTAAAGAAGGCACTGAACGAAGTAATGATACCGCTGCGTGGAACCTGGAATGCAAAGTTGGAAAGCGTTCCACTGGCATTGGTGATATCTATAGTTGATCCCAGAAGCGTTAACCCCTGTGCGCTGCTTCCAAAGCCAACAAAAGCGGGAATCCCTGCCAGCCCTCCGGCGATCGTCGTCACAGAAACCGGAACCCCTGATGCAAATGGAATGATCGCTCCCGTACCCGCAACCCCTGTTGGTCCGGTCGGACCCGTTGCACCGTCTGCTCCTGTTGCTCCGGTTGGGCCTGTCGCTCCTATCGCACCGTCCGCTCCTGTTGCTCCGGTCGGACCCGTCGCTCCATCTGCTCCTGTTGCTCCCGTCGGACCCGTCGCTCCATCTGCTCCCGTTGGGCCTGTCGCACCGTCTGCTCCCGTTGCTCCTATCGGGCCTGTCGCTCCGTCTGCTCCCGTTGCTCCGGTCGGACCCGTCGCACCTGCTGCTCCTGTTGCTCCTGCTGCTCCTGTTGCCCCCGTCGGACCCGTCGCGCCCGTCACACCGTTCGCACCCGTTGCACCTGTCGCTCCCGTCGGACCGGTTGCTCCCATCGGGCCATCATCACCCGGACACCCCTTCGGCCCCTGCGGTCCGATCGGCCCTGTCACACCCTGAACGCCCTGCGGACCTGTTACACCCTGGGGCCCCATGGCACCCGTTGGGCCTGTCGCTCCCGTCGGGCCGGGAATTCCCCTGGGTCCCTGCGGCCCCACATCTCCCTGCGGCCCCACAGGTCCTGTCGGGCCCGTCGGTCCTGCCGGCCCCTGCGGACCGGCATCTCCTCTGGGGCCTTCACATCCCGGATCCCCTTTCGGGCCAATGTCACCACGAACACCCTGAATGCCCTGAATACCCTGCGGACCGGCATACCCTCTTGGACCGGCATACCCTCTCGGTCCCGTGTTTCCGGTAGGTCCTACCGGACCTGTATTTCCTCTGGGTCCTCTCGCTCCGGGAGTCCCGGGAATACCCTGCGGCCCCATAGGACCCGGCTCACCTCTGTCACCCTTCGGCCCCGGACAGCCGGTATCTCCTTTGATTCCCTGGGGGCCCATCACTCCCTGATCGCCCTTCGGCCCGGCAGGACCACGCTCACAGCAGGGTGCACAACAATGATGCTGACAATGCATTTGATAATTGTTACACGAATTGTTACATGAACCGTTACCAGAGCTGTTACATGAATTGTTTCCGGAACTGTTACATGAATTGCTACATGAATTGTTACATGAATTCTTATTATCCATAAAATCCGTATCCTTTCTACTCAATGAATTAAAAAAATACATTTAAGTATCTTTTTCTACAAATAATTTATGCTTACCCGAAATTTCTGTTACATATTGTAAAAAAACAATAGAGCGTGTCGAAAACACGCTCTAAGAAATCTGCCGGCTGTCAAAATACTGTTTATTATAAAGATATGCTTTAGAGTAGGGCTTAAGGGTCCCTGCCCTTTCATTGTATTCTTTTGCCTTTTTTAAATCGCCCATTTTATCAAAGCAGACACACAGCTGTAAAAGAGGTATATAATCATAACAATCAGGAAGAACAAACCCGTTTGCCTGTTCATTCCTCGGTCGGTTCAACGCAGTTTCATACCAATAGGCAGCCGTAGGGTAATCCCCATGCTCCAAAAAATATTTCCCGATCTCACAGCACAATTCTGCTCTTGGCTGGTCAAAACTCATGCTGCGAAGCAGCGTATCCAGCGCAGACCGCTCACGCCCCAGACCGCGGTAACAATCGGCACAGATCGAACATGCTTCTATCTTATTCTCAATCCATCCTTCCTCCGAGAGCAGAAATCGTTCCAGCACTGAAACAGCCTCTTCGTATTGCTTATGATAATACAGCTCCCGGCCAAAGTAATACTGCTGCCGCGGATCCAGACTTTTTCCCTCTGCAAGCAGCTTCCGATAGATGTTCAGATTACGGTCAGGGTCGCCGGCATTTATTTTTTTATGACTGACCGCAATATCGGAATACACAACATTGCCCGCCGGAGGGATCACTTCATGCACCGCACCGACCCAGCGGTATTGAGGACAGTTTCTGATCCATCTTTCCCGGAAATAAGAAAAAGATGGTTTGCCGGCTTCATCAAAAGAAGTATGATATTTCATCATCACAAAATCTATATCCAATGACAAAGTCTGCTTTAACTGCAAAAACTTATCCTTTTCCTTTTCTTCCAGAATGTCGTCCGCATCCATCCACATACAGTACTCCATGGATGCCCTGGAAAACGAAAAATTCCTGGCATCAGAGAAATCATCTTTCCATGGATACGAATATATTTTGGAAGTATAGTTGGATACAATGTCCACCGTCCTGTCTACGGAGCCGGTATCGACAACAATTATTTCATCTACAAGTTCTGTTATACTCTCAAGACAGCGCGCAATGTGCATTTCTTCATTCTTAACGATCATGCAAAGACTTATTGTCGGCATATTAATCCCCCATTCTTGCTCAGTCTGCAAATTTGGGCGCAGGCACAAATTTGTGTGTGAAAAATCTGTCGCATATGGATTTTTCACACCAGTCTCCCGCTCCTCCGGTTCATTGTCTGCCAAGTTTTTCTATGATCAGATTCATATCGGCCTGCACTTCCCCTGCCGAAGAATCCCATGTGAAGAACAATGTGGACTCGCATGGTAATTCAACAATAAAATATCTTGACAGCACGGACATTTTATTTCTTTTTTCCGCCTCGGCATATGCACTGTATACCGTCTGCGCACAGTCGTTAATGACCGGCGTAAGTTTCATAAAGCCATGCCGCCTGGTCTCTGCTGCAACATAATAGTAAACAGCATAGCATCCGGGATTCAGCAGCACGGAATCATCATCGCAAAGGAAGATGCTGCCGGTCATATCTGCTATATCCATTTTAAGCGGAAGTCTGATCTTCTCCGGCAGGATAAGTTCCTCTCCTGAAAAAGAGGCAACTATACTGTTTTGCGGATGACCGGGAGGACCTGCCGGACCGCGCGCACCAGGCTCCCCTCTCGGCCCCTGAGGCCCTGGTTCGCCCTGCGGGCCCTGCGGCCCTGTGACCCCCTGCGGGCCCGTCTCACCGCGGTCCCCCGGACAACCGGGCGGGCCGGCTTCTCCTCGTGGTCCCTGTGGCCCCGGCTCTCCCGGTTCCCCTGGATATCCCTGCGGCCCCCGTTCACCTCTTGGGCCCTGCGGGCCGGGTTCTCCGCATCCACCGCAGTGACCGGACCAGTCACATCCCGCTCTTATCCGCTGCCGGTCACATCCCTCTCTCATCCACTGCCGGTCACATTCTCTGCATTCCTCCGGACAACCTGTCAGATCCGCTTCCTCTGCCGGCCCCAGCTCTCCGGATTCATAGCAACCGGATTCGCAATAACCGGACCCACGATCGTGCGGAGGCCGCGCCGTATTCTGATCATAGTTTCTGTTGTAATTTCTCCTCATCCCGAACAGATTCGGCGGATTAAACATGCAATTAAAGTTATTCATTGAAACAACCTCATTCCGGTATCGATCGCTGTTATTTGTATCCTGTCTTCTCACCGCTCCGTAGCATTCCGTATCGTGCCTGCCGGAGGGTATAATAAATTATATGCGTGACATACGATTTTGCCTTTGTTTAATATCCATACCGCTTTTTATATTTCAGGAACATAAACGCGGACAGCATAAGCGCCATCAGCTCCGCCGCCGGAGTCGCCAGCCAGATACCGTTCACGCCAAGAAGCAGCGGAAGCACGATCATGGTGATCAGCATAAAAACAAACGATCTGGAAAATGCCAGCACGGCCGAAACGATCCCGTTGGACAATGCGGTAAACATCCCGCTGGCAAAAATATTAAATCCGATAAAGAAAAGCGCCACCGTACAGATCCTGTTCCCCGTTACCGCCAGTTCGTACACCGGATTATCCGGCCTGGCAAATACCGATACCAGCGGTCTTGTCAGCATAAAGGAGGCGGCAACCGTGATCAGGCAGATACATGCGATCACTTTCAGACTCGTGACAACCAGCTTTTTCAGTTTTTGGTGATTTTGTTCCCCGTAGTAATAACTCAGCATGGGCGCCACACCGTATGAATACCCCGTATAGAGGGAGCTGGCAAACATCAGCACATACATGATGATGGTGACGGCCGCAACCCCGTCCTCCCCGACATAGTGAAGCATCGTCCAGTTAAACATCATCGTGATGATCCCGGTGACAAGCGCGGTAGCCATCTCCGAGCATCCGTTTGTGGCCGCACCGGCGAGAACCTTGAAGCGGCATACCGGTTTCGTAAAATGCAGCAGACTCTTTTTGCGGCTGAAAACAAACAGACCGGCAACCGCCGTCACCGAATATCCCAGCCCTGTTGCCACCGCCGCACCGCTGATCCCCATGGAAAACCCTGCGATAAACACGTAGTCGAGTACCATATTGAGGACGCCGCCTGTCACGGAACAGATTAAGGACAGCGTCGCCTTCTCGCTGGCGATCATATAGAGCGTAAAGTTGTTCATCAGCAGGATCGGCACGGTGAACACCAGATAGCGGCTTAAATATTCCACACAGTATCCCTCTACGGCCGCCGAAAGATTCATGCCGGCGAAAATATGCTCCATCGCCACATATCCGGCCCCGCACATAACAATACCCACCACTGCATTTACCAGGATCAGAAAGGTAAAATCCTGCTTCGCCTCCTCTGTTTTCTGCTCTCCCATCTTTTTCATGATCACCGCGCTCCCTCCGGTGGCGAGCATGGTAGAGACTGCCGTCACAAGCTGGATGACAGGAGCCGTCAGATTGATGGCCGAAAGCGCATCCGTACCGATCAGATTCGATACAAACAGGCCGTCTACCATCGTATAAAAAGACATGAATACCGTCATGGCAATGGTCGGCACGGCAAATTTCAATATATTTTTCAGCGTTACAGGTTTTTCATATACATTTTTGTTTTCCATATGTTTATCCTCCGATCATCTTGTATTTTCTTCCTGTATCAGGTATCATAGACCGTACAGTAACTGTACGGTCAAGACAATCTTACAAAAAATCACATGGAAAATTTTTTACACGAAAAACAAAGAAGGAGACAGATCATTATGGACAAAAAAAGCAGGCTGCTCACCATAGGCCAGTTCGCCGCCATGCACGGAATCAATAAAAAAACACTGATGTGGTACGATGAGATCGGTCTGTTCAAGCCCGCCGTCATCAATCCCGAAAACGGCTACCGCTGCTATAACTACCATCAAAGTCCCATTCTGGAGACGATCCTGCTGCTCCGGGAACTGGACGTTTCCATTCAGGAGATACAGGATTTCATGCAAAACCGCTCTGCCGGCAGTTTAAAAAGCCTGCTGGAAGACAAGATCGCGGAGCTTGACCTGCGCATTACCCACCTGCAGGCAGTCCGCTCCACCCTGTGCTCCCACCACCGGAACATGTCCACCCTGCTGACGATGGATCTGTCCGAGATCAGCATCATAGAGCGGGAAGCGCGCTGTCTGGTCACGGTCCCCATCGACCGGGAAACCTCCTTCGAGGAGGAAGTGGAGCTGATCACCGCCGAAACGGAAAAATACAGGCTGGGACGACTCCATGATGCCTCCTATGGCTCCATGATCGCCGTCTCCAGCCTGCTTGCCGGCAAATATGACGAGTATTCCAGACTCTTTATCGAGATTCCTTTCCTGCCCTGCCAGCCGGATCTTCACACGGCTCCCGGCGGACGCTACCTGAAGGCTTTCCACAAAGGATCCTTTGACAGACTTCCCGGGCGGTATGAAGAAATTTTTGCTTTTGCCGGAGCACACGGCCTGACACTCCACGAATTTTCCTATGAGACGGGTATCAATGAGAATGTCATTGACCGGATCGAAGACTACATTGTACAGATTGAAATCCCTGTGAAGGGATGACCGTGCGAAACGTTCAGAAAGCTCGCCAATAGACAACACGGATCATCACCTTCCTTTTCTTTCTTGCAAGTATATACACTGCCGTAAAGGTAACGTCATTTTTGTTTTTCCAGATCGATCACCCGCTGCGCCCATTCTCTGTAAAACGCTTCCTCATGCGAGACAAGAAGAATCGTACCCGGGAACTCGATCAATGCATCCTTCAGCGCATCTTTTGCCTGATGGTCCAAATGGTTTGTCGGCTCATCCAGAATCAAAAAATTGCACGGTTTAAGCGTCAGCAGACACATTTTCACTTTGGCCTGCTCACCGCCGCTCAATGTTCCCACTGGCTGCATGGCATGTTTGCTCGAAATGCCGCATCTGGCAAGCGCTTTGCGCACCTCCTTCATCACCATACCCGGATAACTGTCGGAAACAATCTGTACAGGAGTTCCCGCTCCATCTTCCCAGATTAAATCCTGCTCAAAATAGCCCGTCGTAACCTGATCCGAAAACCTATAGTACCCCTGCAGGGCCGGAATCTGTCCCGTCAGCGTTTTCAGTAACGTGGATTTTCCGATTCCGTTGAAGCCCGTTATCACTACCTTCTGCCCACCCTTGATCGTAAAATCAATCCCTGATAAAACCGGGTAATAATAGCCTGCTGCCAACCGCTTGACGAAGAGATGTTCTGCATTTGTAAGTGGCACTTCCGGAAAATGAAAACAGGGCGTTGTCTCATTCTGGACCAGGGCATCCATTTTCTCCATCCGCTCCAGCTGCTTTCGACGTCCTCTGGCCATCTTAGATTTTCTTCCGGCAATATTTTTACGGATAAATTCTTCCGTCTTCCTGATCTCTTTCTGCTGCGCTGCATACTGACGCACGTAATCCTCCCGCAGCAGGGTTTTCTTTCTTACAAACTCCGAATACGTACCGTAATACTTTGTGATCGTGCCATTGTCAATATCGCAGATCCTGTCTGCAATTTTTTCCAGAAAAGCGCGATCATGTGATACCACCATAAAAGCATTCTCCAGACCTGACAAATAGTCAGCGAGCCAGCAGATATGCTCCTTATCCAAAAAATTAGTCGGTTCATCGAGCAGCAGCACGTCCGGTTTCTCAAGAAGTAATTTTGCCAGAATCACCTTTGCCCTTTGACCGCCGCTCATTTGATCGAGCGGTCTGTCCAGCCCTGCTGCCTGCAGCCCCAGACCATTAACCACTTGTTCAATCTGCGTGTCAATTGAATAGAAATCATGGATTTCAAGCTGCTCCTGATGCTTCGCCGCAATAGCAAAATATTCCATATGCCCCCTGGCCGCTTCGTCATAAGCTGCTGTCATTTCTTTTTCAATCTTATACAACTCCCCAAATGCCGACCTCAAAAAGGACTGCATCGTCATTTCTTTCTCAAGCTCCGCATATTGGTCCAGGTATCCAACGGTTATATTGGGCTGCCAGACCACACGGCCTGCATCGGGCATAATCTGCTCGGTGCAGATCTTGATCAGTGTGCTTTTCCCGGTTCCATTTTGTCCCACAACTCCGATATGTTCCCCCCTGTTCAGGGAAATTTCCGCGTTTTTATAGAGCACATTTTCTCCAAAAGAATGGGTCAGACCTTCTATATCCAATAAACTCATATGAATCATTCTCCTTTCACTTCTCAAATATCTTTATGGTCAACGTAAAAAGACAGAAAGCGTCCACACACATCTGTGTACTGCCTTCTGCCCTTACAATTTCAAATTCCCAAACATGACAAAAGGCTACAGACAAAACATTGTCCATAGCCTTTCATACGCTTAATCTGCACACGGAAAACAGGCAATCACGATACTGCTGCACAGTATCCCTATTGCCTCATTTTCCGATGAAATCTAAATGCGTCCTTTATGCGCCATACTCTGTACAATGTTTCATCGGATTGGATTGTACAGAGCTAAGTTCCCTCGTAAGTCGATCTGTCCTATAAAAATTCATCTCAATTCTCCCTGCTTCGATGGATGATTCCATTTCGGTTATGATACTATAAGTGTGTTAATGTGTCAATCTCCAGATTTTCTTCCTCGCACTTCATCTTAAAGACCCACAGAACAGCGTTATTCTTGAAACAGGATTGAATTATATCCGCTTTGCTGCTTTTTGTCATTTCTCTGTGTGCAAATTCACGCCTCACACAAAATTTATGTAGATATACCGCTTCATACTCAGGTGCGTTTTTCCAATATTCTGAATCACTCCATTGGAGAATACATGGAAACAGAGGGGACTGTAAGACAATACTTTCCAAACGCCGCCCGAATACCGTCCTCCCACACCGCAGGACAGATCTCATCTGCCAGTTCCTTTAACTGTTCGCTTCCGTTGGCCATACAGATACCAAGGCCTGCCGTCTCCAGCATCTGCCTGTCGTTCATGCTGTCCCCGAAAGCGATCGCATCCGCCACCGGGATACCCAGATGTGCGCAGACCTTCTCCACCGCTTTCCCTTTATCAAACTGTCTGTTGATGATCTCGCCGTTTATGAAACCGTAAGGATCCTCTCCATGAATACAGAAGTCAAACTCCTCACGAAGCGCTTCCTGCGGCCTGGCAAGGGCCTCCATGGAAGGACTCATAAACACGACCTTATACACCGGCTGCCCCCGGTATTCCCGCATGGGCAGAATATGCAGAGACTGCTCAATCTGCTCCCGCCAGCGCAGAAGCTCACTGTTTCTCCCCTCCGCGGCATGTTCCTGTAAAAAGGTCTTAAAGCCCTCGTCCGTAAAGGCACCTTCCATGCATTCCACCGTTCGAAACACTCCGTTCCCGGCCAGCACCGTCATAACCAGCTCCGTCTGTCTTCTCGTCATCGGACAGTCATAGAGCACCTCGCCCCGGCACTCAATATACCCGCCGGCACTGCCAATCACACCGTCAAAACCATACTGCAGTAAAGGAGAAAGCATATCATAATTCCTGCCGGTGCACAGAAATACGAAATGCCCGGCCTTCCTGGCCTGCTCTATAGCCCACAGCGCCGACTGCGGCGGCTCGTTTTTGCCCGCCTCTGTCAGTGTACCGTCAATATCCAGAAAAATAACCCGCCGCCTCATCTCTTCCTCCCCCTGTGCTAATGACAGGCCGCACAATGCACAAATAAATTGAAACTTACCAGCATTTCAGAAAACCACAACAACCAGGTTCAGAAAACCCGCCGAAACCCGTTGCTTTATAAAAAGCAGTAATTTGATTATAAAATATTTGCCAGCCACCCGCAATGCATATTTATTACCCCATTTTCATTGAGTACACGATTCCGAAAAGAGAATATTTTTTACAAACTGCAGATATGATATGTCATTTCTCCAGCACGACCGTCTCATACGGCCGCAGCACGATCCTGCCTTCTGCCATCCGCTCTCCCATCCTGTCTGGCCGGCTCCCCGTCACTTTATCCGCCTGTCCAGCCGGTCTTTCCTGTCTTTCTGCCCCAGCCGCGATATCCTCATAGTTTCCAAGAATCTTCCGATACGCCGTCCACGCCGGTTCTGCCGTGACCGTGGTTTCTTCGGCTGTCAGATTGTTGAGTACCACCAGCTCTTCTCCTTCCCACTGCCGCCTGTAAGCCAGCACATCGGCATTGTCCGGCGCGAGAAAAGCAATCGAGCCCTGTGAGATCACGGCCTTTTCCCTGCGCAGGGCGATCAGCTTTTTATAAAAGGAAAATATGGAGCTGTCATCATACCGCTGCGCTGCGGCGTTGATCTTTTGATAAGAATCCGGCACGGCGATCCATGGCTCCTTCTCGCTGAATCCGCCGTAAGTCTCCGACGACCACTGCATGGGCGTGCGGCTGTTGTCCCTGGAACGGGCTGCCAGTATGGCAAGTGCCTCCTCCTTCGTCTTCCCCTGCCCTAATAGGATCATGTAATAATTCAGGCTCTCCACATCGCGGTACTGCTCCACCCGGCTGTAATGGGCATTCGTCATCCCCAGCTCTTCTCCCTGATAGATATAGGGTGTCCCCCGCATCAGATGGATACTGGCCGCCAGCATTTTGGCCGACTCTTTCCAGTAGCGCCCTTCGTCCCCGAAGCGGCTGACAATTCTCGGCTGATCATGGTTGCACCAGAACAGCGCACTCCACCCGCCCTGACTCTGCATCCCGGTCTGCCACTGTTCAAACAGCTTTTTTAAAGCCCTTCTGTCCGGTTCCATAAGCGCCCATTTATCCCCGTCCCTGTAGTCCACCTTCAGATGATGGAAATGAAAGCACATGGACAGTTCCCGCTCCTGCGGATTGGAGTAGCGGGCGCAGGCTTCCAGCCGCGTGGAGGACATCTCCCCCACCGTCACCAGCTCTTCTATGCCGGTATCCCGCGTCAGCTCTTTTAAATATTCATGGATATGGGGGCCGTCCGAGTAGAATCTCCGGCCGTCTCCCTCGTGATCATCCTCATAGATTTCCGGCTTGGAGATTAAGTTGACCACATCAAAGCGAAAGCCCCGGATACCCTTCTTCTTCCAGAAAAGAATCACCTTCTTAAGCGCCTCCCGCACCCGCGGATTTTCCCAGTTCAAGTCTGCCTGCGTCACATCAAAAAGGTGCAGATACCATTTTCCAAGCTGCGGCACATACTCCCAGGCCGAACCGCCGAATTTGGACTGCCAGTTGGTGGGCGCCCGATCCGGCGCCCCCTCCTTGAAAATGTAATAATCCTGATATTCCTTTTCCCCCGCCATTGCGCGCTGGAACCATTCATGGGCCGTCGAGGTATGGTTAAAAACCATATCCAGCATCAGTCCGATCCCGCGCCTGCCGCTCTCCCGGATCAGTTCCTCCATGTCCGCCATGGTGCCGAACCGGGGATCTATCGCACAGTAATCAGCCACGTCATAACCGTTATCCTTCTGCGGAGAAGGAAACACCGGCGTGATCCAGATATAGTCGATCCCCAGCTCCTGCAGATAGTCCAGTTTCTCTATCACGCCCTGCAAATCGCCAAATCCGTCCTTATTGGAATCCTTGAAAGATTTTGGATAAATCTGATATACCACCTTGTCTCTGAATTCTGTCATGTCTTATGCCTGCCTTTCTCTCAGCCGCTGTGCCTTATATGTCTTTCTATCTCCAGGCTGCGACCACCGATTCTCCTGCTTTCACATCCATACCGGTATGATACAGGATACTGCCTGCTGCCTCCCCTTCTTCCGTAACGACACAGACTGTCGTGTCCGGATGCCCGGCCTGCCGGATCTTCTCTCTGTCAAAACGGATCAGTACATCACCCGCTTTCACCTGCTGTCCAAGTGAAACAAGATAGGTAAAACCGTCCCCTGCATATCTACCGTGTCGATCCCGATATGCAGCAGAATCTCCACATTGCCCGCCAGTTTCAGCCCGCAGGCATGTCTGGAATCCTCCATCAATACCGCCACCTCCGCATCCGCCGGCGCCCGCAGCACCTCGTCAGTGGGCACAATAGCCAGACCGTCTCCCATAATGCCTTCCGAAAACACACCGTCCCCCACTTCCTTAAGGGAAATTGCTTTTCCCGATAAAAACGCTTTCAGTTCCTGCTGTGCCGCGCCGCTCTGTGATGGCGCAGATACCGCCGACAGCTTTCTTCTGCCGACCATCGTTGTCAGCGTGAAAGGCACTGCCACCGCAATCGCCATGCAGATCGCAAAGTTAAGCATGGAAGCCGGCTGGATGGAAAGGATGCCCGGCAGGCCGCCTACGCCGATCGCATTTGCCGTGGTGGAAGTCGCCACACAGACGATTGCCGCCAGGGCAGAGCCGATCATGCCGCACACGAAAGGATACCCCTGTTTCAGATTAACGCCGAAGATGGCCGGCTCCGTTACCCCCAGATAACAGGAGATGCAGGCGGGCACATTCACTTCCTGCGCCTCCGCATTCTTTCTCTGCAATGCGATCATCCCCAGAACCGCAGATCCCTGTGCAATATTGGACAGAGCGATCATGGGCCACAGCATGGTGCCTTCGTAATCGGCGATCAGCTGCAGATCAATGGCATTCGACATATGATGCAGTCCCGTGATCACCAGCGGCGCATAGACGAAACCGAACAGCGCGCCGAATACTACCTTGACCGGGCCGGTAATGCCCGCATATACCACCGCCGAAACCGCGGAACCGATCTTCCAGCCCACAGGCCCCAGCACGAAGTGAGAAGCCATCACCGCCAGCAAAAGGCTGCCAAAGGGCACCACGATCATGGAAACCACCTGCGGCGTTATCTTCCGCAGAAACCTCTCCAGATAGACCAGTGTAAACGCCGCCAGGATCGCCGGGATCACCTGCGCCTGATAACCGATCATGTTCACTCTGGCAAAACCGAAATCCCATTTCGGAATGTCCGCCGCTGCCGTGCCGGCTACCGCATAAGCATTCAACAGCTGTCCCGATACCAGCGTCAGGCCCAGGACGATGCCCAGCATCTGGGTGGTTCCCATCTTCTTTGTCACCGACCAGCAGATGCCCACCGGGAGCATGTGGAAGACCGCCTCGCCGATCAGCCACAGGAACGAGTCAAGCCCCGCCCAGAACTGGCTGATATCGCACAGGGTCTTCGTCCCGTTTTCAAATAGATACAGACTGTCGATACAGTTGCGGAATCCCAGGATCAGACCACCGGTAATGATTGCCGGGATCAGCGGTGCGAAGATCTCGGCCAGTGCGGTGACGATCCGCTGCAATACATTCTGGTTCTGTTTCGCGGCCTGTTTCACCGCATCCCTGGACATCCCTTCGATTCCTGCCGCCGCGATAAAATCATTGTAAAAATCAGCCACCGTATTGCCGATGATCACCTGAAACTGCCCCGACTGCGTAAAACTGCCCTTGACCACCTTCATCGCTTCGATGGCCGCAATATCCGCCTTCGAAGGATCCGCCAGCGCAAACCGCATTCTCGTCATGCAGTGCGAAACCGCCGCTATGTTCTCCCTGCCGCCTACCAAACGCAGCAATTCCATCGCGTCCTGCGTATACTTACCCATATTCTCCTCCATTCCGAGGTTTCACATTCTCAGGATCTGCAGATTCCTTCTGCGCTTCCGGCCGGTCTCTGTTCTATCTCCGTGCCGTCCCTCATTGCAACTCCCGCATTCCGGTCCCCACAATGAACTGGCTGTTCTGCAGCATCCGTATTCTATGCCCCTCATGTCTGCTTCGTTTTCGCTTCGTAACTTGTTTAAACATGTTATGTATTATATATATCACACTTGTTTAAACATGTCAACATCATTTTCAAAATTTGTTTAAACAAGTTTTCTTCCACCCTTGACTTTACTGCTCTGTAAATTATAATAGATTATAATAGAAAAGAAAGGATTCTGCTATTGCAGCCGACATAACGCAGATTACAGAAAGGAGCACTGCAATGCCCAGAAATAAATACGACACCATCTATCAGGATCTGAAAAGAAAGATTGAGACTGACGAGTTTGCCTATCAGGAACTTCTGCCCTCCGAAAACCTTCTGATCCAAACCTACGACTGTTCCCGCAACACCGTCCGGCGCGCCATCGGCCGCCTTGTCACCGACGGCTATGTCCAGACGATGCAGGGCAAGGGCGTCCGCAACATCTACCGCCCGGCCGCCCAGACGGCATTTGCCATCGGTGAGATCGAGAGTTTCCGGGAATCTGCCCGGCGCAACGGCCAGACAGCAGCCACGAAGGTGCTTCTTTTCATGGAGATACAGGCCAGCGCTTCCCTTGCCGAGAAGACAGGATTTGCGCCCGGCACACAGCTCTACTATATCCAGCGGCTGCACTATCTGGATGACATGCCGCTGATCATAAACCACAACTACTTCCTGAAGGAATGCACGCCCGGTCTGACCAGAGAGATCGCGGAAGCCTCCATCTACGACTATCTGGAAAACACGCTGCATATGACGATCGTGAACAGCAGACGGATCATGACCGTTGAGAAGATCACGGAGATCGATGAGAAATATCTGGATCTGAATGCGGAGGATTATAACTGTATGGCCGTAGTCAGCAGCTATACTTACAACAGTGACGGCATCATGTTTGAATTCACCCAGTCCAGACACCGCCCGGATTACTTCCGGTTTCAGGAAAACGCAGTGCGCAGGCCTGTCAGCTGACAGCGCCTGCGCACGTTTTTTGTAAAGATTATGTAATTCTTCAACTCTTCCTGCACTTTCTCAGCACCAGGACCCCAATCCCCAACATAGGCAGCCCTGCTCCCAGAAGCAGCAGCATGTCAGCGAAGGTAACGCTGTCTTTGACAAGCATCGGCACGACTCTGCCGGCCTGCTCCGGAAAGTAGGTGACGATCACACTGCAGGCATTGTTCAGAAAATGCATCAGCATAGCCGGATAGATGCTTCCCGTCTTCCATACCACATAGCACAGCACGGCGCCCAGAAGCCCCGTCGGGATAAACTTCACCAGACTCATATGATAAGCGCCAAACAACGCCGCCGTTATGGCGATCGCCGAAACCACCCTGTATCTCGCCTTCAGAGAATGCAGGATCAGCCCCCGAAACAGCATCTCCTCACAGACAGCCGGCGCCAGCGCGATCACCAGAAATGCCGCCGGCACATTGTCTCCCATGATCCCGGAAAAAGTCGTTTCCACATTTTCCGCACTCTGCGGAAAGAGCTTCATCAAACCGCCAGCCAGCATAATATTGATCAGATACACTCCCACTGCCAAAAACGCGCTGCCGACAAAACCTGCCGCCCCTGTGCCTGTAAAACCGTAGGTCAGCTTCATATCTTTTTTCGTATAAATCACCAGTGCCAGCGGTACAAGAAGCAGGATCAGCTGAGTGCCGAACACGCCCGCCAGCCCATATTTCACCTGCAACAGACTGCCCGCATACAGAACCAGCAGGATCGTCACCGCCACCACAAACCACACGTCAGACACGGTGGGCACGCCGCCTTTTCGCAGATTGCTTCTTTTCTCAAAAAGCTGCAGACTCCCCTTCTGCTCCGAGAACAGAATCGCCTCGCTGTCATAGATCTTACTTAAGAACAGGATCGCCACCACCGCATAGGCCACATTGCTGATCAGCACCACCGCGATCAAACCGTAATCCACCTTAAAGACCAGCATATTCTTGATCAGCAGACAGATATTCGCCACCGGCATCATGGCCATGGCCCGGGTCAGCTCCAGATTGGGAATGAACCCGATATAGCCCACAAACATTACCACCAGCATCAACGGCGTAATATAGTTGTTGGCCTCTTTATAGCTCTTCGCAAATGAAGTCACGCACATGGTCACCGCACTGATAAACAGCGAAAAGGCAAATATGGCCAGCATACATACCAGGATCGCCGGCACGAACATCGCCATGTCAAAGGAACCTACATCCGACTGCATCTCCAGAATCGCATAGATATAGAAGGCAATCCCGCCCATCGAAAGAATATTCAGGAGCGCCGAGATCATGCCGATCACCGCCACCGTAATGAACTTCGACACGATCAGCTGCCTGTTCGTCACCGGCAGGGTCAGTATGGTTTCCAGCGTTCCCCGCTCCCGCTCACCCGCCGTCGTATCAATGGCCGGATACATGGTGCCCATCAGCAGACTGATGATAAGCATGAAAGGCAGGACCGAACCCATGATACTGCCCAGAGACTGCTCACTGCTGGACATGTTTTCCTTCTCATAGCCGATCGGCTCCAGAATCTCATGCACGTTAAGACCGGCCGCCTCGATCCGCTGTCTCGTCATCTCTTCCCGCAGCTCATCGAAAGCCTCCATGACAATGCCGGCCGCGTAATCCGAGTTGGTGACAGAGTTCAGATAATATACGTCATACTGCATCCGCCCGTCCTGCATCTTTCCCGCAACATAGACGTCTATGGTCTCCTCATTCAAAGCGGCTTCATAGTCCGCAACGGAAGCCGCATCCACGATCGTGATCTCGTATGCATTTTCCTCTTCGTCAGCTTCCCCCTGTTCCAGCAGCTTATGTAAAAAGGCGTCGTCATCCCCGGCATCCACCGCGATCCTGTAATTCTGCGTCTCCATACTGGAAGAGATGAAAGCTACCACCTGCATGGCGCCTATAAAGATCAGCGGGTACAGGATCACCGGCACCACCATCATCATAATCACGGTCTTCTTGTCGCGGAAGACATCCAGCATTTCTTTCTTCACCAAAGTCCTGATAATCTTCGTGTTCATTATGCACGCCCTCCTTTTATACCGCCTGTCTGCTCATATGAGCCGTCGGCTGCATCCGGCAGTATACTGCCGCTTTCTTCCAGGATCAGCCCTGAAAAAACATCCCGCAGGCTGTCCTTCTTCGTCCGCTCCTTCAATTCCGCCGGCGTGCCTTCGCTGATGATCTTCCCCCGATGGATCATCACGATCCGGTCGCAGAGATATTCCGCCTCTTCCATATAATGCGTGGAGTAGAGCACTGTCTTTCCTCTGTCTCTCTCCCTTTTCATGAAATCAATGATAGACGCGCTGCTGATGATATCCAGTCCCAGCGTCGGCTCATCGAAGATATAGACCTGCGGGTCGTGCACCAGACATCTGGCGATGGACGCCCGCTGCGTCTGTCCCGTCGAGAGCTTCTCGATCCGGTTATCCAGAAAAGCATCCATGGACAGGACCTCACTGATCTGCCTGATCCTCTCTTCCACCGTCTGCTCCGGGATACCGTAGATGGTGCCCAGCATCTGCAGCAGCTCACGGGACGAAAGTCTGCCGTAGAGCTTCGTATTGTTGGACAGATAACCGATATGCCGTTTGACTTCGATCTCGTCCGTCATCTCCGTCTCTCCGATCCGGATGCTGACCTGTCCGCTGGTGGGCTTCATCAGCCTCGACATCATGCGCAGCAGTGTGGTCTTGCCCGCCCCGTTGGGCCCCAAAATACCCACGATCTCTCCTTCCTCCACCGTCAATGAGATATCGTCAACGGCATTGATCTCCATTTTCCTGTTCTTCTTTTCATTTCTGACAAAAGTTTTTATCAGATGATCCGCTTTGATCACGTTTACTTCCCCTTTCCCTTTCTTCTTTTACTTCCTGACGCTTTGCTGCAGACGCGGACGCACCGGGATGCTTCTCACGCCATGCGCTCCGCCGGATGGATCCTATTGCTCATCCTCCTCGTCCTCTTCCTCCTCCGACTCAAGCCGCTCCACCCGCCTGCGGTAGAGAAACGCCACGAACGATACCGCCGCATAACAGACTGCGACAGTAAATACCAGCATAAATACACCCGCGGCAGCCGAACCCGCCAGGGCCTGATATTTCCGGTAGGATCTGGCAAACTGCAGTACCCCGCAGACGATTCCGGCAATGATGCTGGCGCACAGATTCACTTTCGGCGTGGGTTCCAGCTTCCGGTCCCAGATACCGTTCTTCAAGCAGGCAATCACAATGTAAAGAGACAGCCCCATAAAGACGATCCATTCTCCTACCAGATTTCTCCATTCCAGTCCCAGACAGTACCCCACAAAAAGAGAGATCGCCAATCCCCAGAAGGCGATCCAGCAGCCGTTATGTTCGATCTGCAACAGCTTCTGCTCCTGCCTCTCATCCAGTCTGTTCCTTCGCAGCTTTCCTTTTCTCATACATCATGACCTCCTACTACCATCCCCTGCTTTTGCGTTATTGCGCCCTGACTGCTTCCTTCTCATTCTTCCTCCCATTCCGAAGCGTTTTACGCTGAGGACGCGAGCAGAATTTCAAATTCTGCTCTGCGATCAATAGAATTTGTGACGCTTCTGCACAAATTCTTGGTTGAATAAATTGCTCATCAGAGAATTTATTCAACCTTCCTCCCAGAACAGATCGTCAAGACGCTTCCCCAATACCCGGCAGATGGCACGGCACAACCTGATCGTAGGATTGTATTCTCCCTGCTCGATCGCATTTATCGTCTGTCTGGAAACCCCCACGGCCTCAGCCAGCTCCTTCTGTGTCATATCCTTCTCGGCACGTGCTACTTTGATCGGGATATTCCTTGCCATTTACCCCCCCCCCTTTCAAAAACAGGGTATCATATAGCAGTCTTTGTGTCAATTATATTTTACCTTTTGTCAGATTGGAGCCTTTCCATACCGCAAATGTTAAAAACGCAGTCCTTCCTCTTTTTTTCGTTCATCCCCAAAAAAAGACACCGACCGCTTCCGGCCGATGCCACTTTATTTTTCAAAATCTGTTTATTACTCTATTTTTTCCCAAGCACTCCTGGCACAACAGGCTGCACACGCCCCGGCCCCCTTCTATCGGCCAACCCGATAAACCTTCACTCCATGTGCCGGTACCTGTACCGCGATCCTGCCGTCTACCGTGCTGCTCTCCTTTTTCTCCCAGATCTCATACAGCTCTGCATCCTGCTGCTTCTCGCAGATCTCCTCGCCAAGCGCAGAAAGGGCAATGGAAAGCTCTCTGTCCCCGTCGCTTAAGTTAAAAAGCGCCACACAAAGCTTGCCGGACGCCTCGTCTTTATTCTTCCAGACAGCGTATTCTTCCGTGCGCACAAGCTGCGTTCCGCTGCAGTTCTCCCCCAGCATCGCAAGCAGCTCTCCGTTTGTCAGCAGAGACAGCGTCCAGTCATCCAGCCGTGTCAGCTCCGCCCCGATCATCAGCGGAGAGCGGAACATGCACCATAATGTCATCATGGTCTTCTGCTCTTCTCTCGTAAAGCGGGTATCCCACTCGCCGTTCCCGAAGCCCTTGCCCAGTTTCCCCAGCGGCAGCATGTCGCAGTCCGGGAAACAGCCTTCCCGCACGTGATCCTGCCACATCTCACAGCGGACAAACATCGCCTTGAGCAGGCTCCACTCATCCCAAAAGTCATCGGTGATCCGCCACATATTCGCATACCTGCAGTACTCCCATGCCCTGTCGATATGAGCCGGTCCCGGTGAAAGGCTGAGGACGATGGGCCGGCCGCACTTCTCGATGGCCCGGTGGATCATTCTCGTCTCCTCCCAGCCGGAGAAAGGCTCCGTCCTGTACAGTCTGCTGTCACAGATATCATCGCACTTGATAAAGTCCACACCCCACTGCGCGTACATGGCAAGCAGGGAATCATAGTAGGCCTGTCCGTCCGCCGTACCGCGCACACCATACATATCCGGGTTCCAGATACAGATCGAAGAAGGGTCCGCGATCCTGTCTGCCGTCTCTTTGGCCCCCGGCACCGGACAACGCTGTTGCGCCGCAAGACGGGGAATCCCCCTCATAATATGGATTCCGAACTTTAATCCCAGACTGTGCACATAGTCCGCCAGCGGCCCGAAGCCCTTTCCGCCTGCCGAAGAGGGAAAACGCTCCGGCGCAGGCTGCAGCCTGCCGTACTCGTCCATCTCGATATCCCCGAACGGAATGTACTGGAACCTGTCCCGCACCGTTCCCGCATCGTTACTGTACCATTCAATGTCCACCACCACATACTCCCAGCCGAACGCTTTCAGATGCGCCGCCATATAGTCCGCATTCGCCCTGACCTGTGCCTCGTTCACCGTGGTGTCATAGTAATCGTAGCTGTTCCACCCCATAGGCGGAGTGATGGCAAATCTGTTTTTATCCATAGCAATCTCCATTCCGCCGCCTTTCCGTCAGCGGCACAAATAGTAATGAAGGTCTACTTTCTTTCACAGTAGTCTCCCTCTGTCTATCCTGTTTCAACATTTCTTATTTCAACATTCCTTCCAGGCACGGATCAAATCTTCCCGATCAGGTAGTCCTGTCTGCCTTCTCTCAGAAATACCGGTATGGTATGAATGTCCGCCGCCACCTCGTACCACTGGCCGCCCTCATATCTGTTGCCCGTCCCGGCGTGCACGAAGAACGTGCCTGCAGGCAGATATACGCTGCGGCCTGCTGCCTTCTCATAACAGATGGGTGCCACCAGAAGATCCGGCCCGAACATGTAGGCATCCTGAATCTCCCAGCATACCTTATCCTCCGGAAATTCATAGAACATGGCCCGCATCACCGGCGCCCCCACATCATGTGCCGCCTGCATGACGCTCCGCGTATAATCACGCATCATCTCCCGGATACGGATGAACTTCACCATGATCTCATAATTCTCTTCCCCGTAGCTCCAGACCTCATTCTCCGCGCCTGTCCACTCACGCACCTCGCCCGCTTGATTGACGATCTGCTGCCCGGGCTGGCGGCAGCCATGAATACGCATGACCGGACAGAAAGTACCGAACTGGAACCAGCGGATCAACAGCTCCTTAAAACCATCGTCGTGGATATTGCCGCCGTGGAATCCACCGATATCCGTGGTCCACCAGGGAATTCCGCAAAGCCCCATATGTATGCCCGCGCAGATCTGTTTGCGGAAGTCCTCATAAGTTGACATAATATCTCCCGACCAGACAAGCGCTCCATATTTCTGACTGCCCACCCAGGCACAACGGATCAGATTCACGATATCCTCCTGTCCGTCCGCCTTCTGTCCTTCATAGAAAAGCCGTGCATATTCCCGCGGATAGATATTGCCGATCCGGGCCACGGAACCGGCATGATAACGGTAATCTGCAAAATCATAGGTGGTAAACTCTGGCTCCGCCTCATCCAGCCAGAAGGTGCTGATGCCCAGATCTGCATAATTCTTCCGGCATTTCTCCCACACGTACTCCCTTGTGCGCGGGTTGGTGGCATCCATGAACACATTGTTGCCGTGGAAGATCATCTGCACGTCCACGCCGGAATTGCTTTTTACCAGAAGTCCCTGCTGCTTCATCTCCTCATAATTCTCACTGCGCCAATCCACCTGCGGCCAGATGGATACCATCACCCGGATACCCATATCCTGTATCTCCCGGATCATCGCCGCCGGATCCGGGAAATATTCCTCGTCAAAACGCCAGTCACCGCAACGGGGCCAATGGTAGTAATCGATCACCAGCACATCTACCGGAATCTCACGCTTCTTGTATTCCCGGGCAATCTGCAGCACCTGCTCCTGATTGTAATAGCGCAGCTTACACTGCCAGAAGCCCAGACCGTACTCCGGCATCATCGGCGCCCTGCCCGTCACGGCCGTATAGGCCTCCTCGATCTGTGCCGGCGTGTCTCCCGCCGTGATCCAGTAATCCAGCTGCCTGGTATCTTCCGCGATCCATTCCGTGGTGTTGCTGCCGAAATGCACCTCACCGATGGCTGCATTATGCCACAGGAAGCCATACCCCAGGCTGGAAATATAGAAAGGAACACTGGCCTGTGAATTCCTGTGGGCCAGCTCCAGATTGCATCCCTTTAAGTCAAAGGTTTCCTGCTGGTACTGTCCCATACCGTAGATCTTTTCTTCCGGATCGGACACGAAACTGGCTTTCAGATGATACCCGCCGCCGGCCAGAGGCCGGAAATGCCTCGCCTTCTTCTGCAGCGCGCCGCCGTTGGGAATCTCCTGCAGCAGCACTTTTCCCTTCTGATCATAGAAAGTGATCTGCAGCGCCTTCCCCCAGGGATTCACGGTAAGCTCTGCCCGGATCTTCCCATTGGTGATGGACGCCCGCTGCTCCTCTATGCTGATACTGCCTTCCTGTGCCGGATCCTGCGGCGCAGACAGGGCCACACTCCCCTCTTCGATCTCACCCAGAAACGCCGCCCGTACCCGAAAGCTGTTTGCACCCCAGGGCGTTACCATCACACTCTCCCCGTTCTCCCGGAAAAGCAGGCTGCCGTCCTTCTCTTCAAAATAATGCAGCATGTTTGTTTCCTCCTTTAAATTTTGTAAACCATATGCTTTTCGAGATATCCCTCAAGCATATCCTCAACGCACTCCCGTATATCGCACGCAATTTTTCCTGCGTTTCCCTGATACCTGCCTGAACCGCTACCTCCAGTATTTCTTCCATATCCGGATTTATCCCGTTGCCGTTGACCGTCGTAGCATGCTCCCCGTTAAGAGAATGACTGTAAGTAAGATCATAGGCCGGAGTAAGTTTATAACATGCTTCCTGCTCATCATACAGGAAAGCGCCCCATACCCGAGTCCCCTACGATAGCAAGCCTGTTCAGATTTCCGACCGTGACAGGATCTATATGGTTTTTCAGCATCAGGCGGTCTACCAGCAAACGGCCCCATCCATCGGGAAGACTATCCGCGAACACACCAAACAGACCCCCGAAGGGATCTGCTTTAGGAAGAAAGACTCTCTTTTCCAACGGCAGGGAAAACGGACTGACTGGAAATCCACTTTCGATCCATTCTTTGTCATATTCAAAAGCTGCCAGCCTTTCCTTGTACAAAGCCAGGGTTCCGACCTTTCTTTCATGATAAAACACATTTAACTGTCTAATCCTGTCCACGAATGATCTCCTCTATAGACGCAGGCGGAACGTCCACAAATAAATGCTCCAGTTCTTCTTCCAGCTCAAGCGCAGTTGCAATTTTGATCAGGGAGAGAAAAGAAATCTCACCGCTTCGTTCAAATCGCTTTACAGACCCCAGGCTTACGCCTGACAACTGACTTAACTTCACCTGTGATATTTTCCGTCTTCTGCGGATGGTACGGATACGGTCTGCGATTAGTCTCTGTATCTCACCCGGTGTTTTTGATAAAAAAAATGATGTATTCATAGATAATATTTTATCCCAACTCTTCGTAAAATGCAATCACCGGAGCTGTCTTCAACACTCCGCTTTCCGCACAGATGCCAGTGTTCTCCACAAAATGCGGAATGCCTGCAAAAAACTCACCGGGCTTTCGCCAGGTGAGTATCGGAATACCTTTTCCAAAAAGCTGTTGTTTCATGTGCAGCGCTATCCCAGCGCAACATCCAGTATCATCATCAGTACGAACCCTGCCGCAACGCCAATGGTACCGATATTGCTGTGTTCTCCCGCCTGAGATTCCGGGATCAACTCCTCCACCACCACATAGATCATGGCTCCGGCAGCAAAAGCCAGCATATAGGAAAGCGCCGGCACGATCTGCTCTGCCAAAAGGATGGTAACTGCCGCCGCAACCGGTTCCACGACACCCGACAGCGCACCGTAGACGAAAGCACGCCACCTGCCTATCCCCTCGCTTCTAAGCGGCATGGAGATGATCGCCCCTTCCGGAAAATTCTGAATGGCGATGCCCGCCGCCAGCGTAAACGCTCCTGCCATCGTAATGCCGGTATTTCCCAGCAGCGCTCCCGCAAAAGTAACGCCCACAGACATGCCTTCCGGGATATTGTGCAGCGTCACCGCAAGGACAAGCATGGTTGTTTTTTTTAAATTGGCTTCCAGTCCTTCCGGCTCTGCGCTCTCCAGATGCAGATGCGGCACCAGACTGTCCAGCCCCAGCAGGAATGCAATACCGCCAAGAAACCCGACTGCTGCCGGGAACCAGCCCACCTTCCCCTGTTCTTCCGCCATGTCGATAGCCGGGATCAACAGAGACCACACGGAAGCCGCGATCATCACCCCGGAAGCAAATCCAAGAAGCATCTTCTCCAGCTTCCTGTTCATTTCCCGTCTCATCCAGAATACCATTGCAGAACCAAGTGTTGTCCCCGCAAAAGGGATCAATAATCCAAGTGCCAGCTGCATATCACCATTCCCGCCTTTCCCTCTATAGCATTTGTACACTGTTTTATTTTATGCATATTTCATCAAAACGGCATCTATCCGATCAGTACTTTCTTCCCCTGAAATGCAAACCCGTACTTTCTGATACGCTCTGCCGGTATCCCCTCCGCCTCCAGCACTGCCGCATACCGCTTCTCATCAATCTGTGCAAGCGCCGCGCTCACCGTATCCTGCAGCGTTTTTTCCTCTTCCGCATCATGCACTTTAAATTCCAGGATAACGGCATCCGCCTCCGTCATATAGTCGGAGACCCTGTTAAAATATTCCAGGTCTTTTTCCGTCAGGACATTGCCTGTCCGCAGAAAATATTCAACGTCCTGCCAAAACGCCGGGGCCGGATGATCAGCGTCACACTGTCCCCATTCTCCCACCATTCCCGAATAAAATCCGTTTTGTCTACGTAAAAATAATTGTTTGCTGTGATGGTCTCAAAATCCTGAACGCCTATCGCAACCGATCTTCCCATATGCCAAGCCTCTCCTGTTCTCCCGCGTTCTCTTTCCTTCTTCTTAAACAATTAACCAAGTTCCACCAATACGGCCCGACAGGGTGCACCGTCCACACCACCCAGATTGATCGGTGCAGCATTCAGGAAATAGACGCCTTCTTCCACCTCGCCCAGCCGGATTCCCTCTAACAGCGTAACCTCTGCGCCCAGAAGCTGCAGATGCACTTCCCTTGAATCCTCCTCCGGTCCTACCGTCTGCGATTCATTGCCCAGAAGCAGAATCCCGGCCTCTGCAAACACCTTTGCCGCCTCCAAAGAGACAACCGCTTTTCCCTTAATCAAGATCCGCTTCCTGCTCCGGCGGTCCGTCTCCCTGGCCTTCTCCAGAATCGAGATCGCATCATTGGCCGTCACGACGCCCTCATGCACTGCCACGTAAGCAATCCCGATACAACGTTCCAGATCCGTCTCCTCTATGGTCTTCCCGTTTTCATAGAAATGAAACGGTGCATCCACATGGGTGCCGTTATGCGCACACATGAAAAATGCCGACAGATTGCACTTACCGCCTTCCGCTATTCTCATCACCGCCTGCATGTCAGGCGCAGGATCTCCCGGAAATACTTTGCTTCCGAATACCTCCTGCGAAATATCATAAATTTTCATAATTCCCTCCATTCCGTCAATCTCTTAATTTTCCAGCCTGCCTGGGTCATCCTGCCATCCGCATCTGCCTCAGGCTGCTTCATTTCTATCTAATATAGCACATAACAAAGCAAATAGCTATTGTAACACTTCGCATTATCCAGTTTATATTTTTACAGCCGCAGCTCATGGAATAATCCACATACCACATGGTGTGTCTTGAAGCCACCGGCCCGTCATGCTATATTAAAATTATAACAAAATCAGGAAACAAAAAGCAAAAACAGGAGCGCCAAAACCATGCCAAACCCCAAAATTTCCGACTGCCTGACCCTCTTCTCCCCCGACACCGCCCGGTGGTTTCATGAATCGCTGGGAGCCCCCACCCCCGTACAGGAATCCGCCTGGCCGGCCATCGCCGCCGGCGGGCATGTGCTGGTGTCCGCCCCCACCGGGACAGGCAAGACCCTCTCCGCCTTCCTCGTATTTCTGGACCGGCTGCACAAAAAGGCCGCCGAAGGAACACTGGAACAGGCCCTGTATCTGATCTATGTATCCCCCCTGAAGTCACTGGCCACAGACATCCGCGAGAATTTAAGCAGGCCTCTTTCCGGCATCGACGCAGATACTTCCATTCAAACCGCTATCCGCACCGGAGACACCACGCCTCAGGAACGCCGGCAGATGATCAAAAAGCCGCCCCATATCCTGATCACCACGCCGGAATCCCTCTATCTGCTGCTCACTTCCAAAACCGGCCAGAATATGCTGTGTACCGCCAAAGCCATCATCATCGACGAACTGCATGCACTGATCGACACCAAGCGAGGCGCCCACCTGATGTTCTCCCTGGCCAGACTGGATATCCTGTGCGGTGCACCGCTGCAGCGGATCGGCCTCTCCGCCACCATTGCGCCCCTTTCTCTGGCCGCCGAGTATCTGGCCCCGGAACCGGTATTCGTGGCCGCTCCCGCCATGCACAAAAAAATCGAGTTACAGATACTCGGTTCCTACGTGGATACCAGCAGACGGCGCCAAGATCCCGTCTGGCAGGAACTGTCCGAGCTTGTCTACAAATACTGCCAGGGAACCCGGAGCGTGATCGCCTTCGTGGAGGGACGCCGGTATGCGGAAAAGCTGGCATATTATGTAAATCAAATAGGCGGCCAGGATTTTGCCAGAGTCCATCACGGCAGTCTTTCCAAAGAACAGCGCGCCGAGACGGAACTGGCCCTGCGCGAAGGCCGGCTGCGGCTCCTGTGCGCCACCTCCTCCATGGAACTCGGCATCGATGTCGGTGAGATTGAACAGGTGCTGCAGGTGGGCTGCCCCCGTACCGTCTCCGGCACCATGCAGCGTCTGGGCCGGGCCGGACACAACCCGGGTCTTACCAGCATCATGTACCTTTTCCCCCGTACGGCGGCCGAGAGCGTGCTCTGCGGTATGACAGCCCAGATGGCCAAAGAAGGCCTTGTGGAAAAAACCAATCCGCCGCAGGGCTGTCTGGATATTCTGGCCCAGCATCTGGTATCCATGGCGGCTTTTAAAGGCTATGAAGTGGATGATGTGATGCGGCTGCTGCCCCGGGCATGGCCCTTCCGCGACGTGACGAAGGAGGATGTGGAAGCCGTGCTGCGGATGCTCTCCGGCGACTACGAACACAGACGGGACATTCCGGTCCGGCCAAGAATCCTCTACGACCGTCTCCACGGGCACGTGGAAGGAGACGGTTACAGCCGCATGCTGGCCATATCCGCCGGCGGCACTATTCCCGATAAGGGATTATATACGGTACGCACCGAAAGCGGCGTGAAGGTAGGGGAAGCAGATGAAGAATTCGTCTATGAGACCCGAATCGGCGACCGATTTATTCTGGGGGCTTTTGGCTGGAAAGTGCTTCATATCGGCCGGGACACACTGACAGTGACCCAGGCGCCGGCAGAAGGAGCGCGACTGCCCTTCTGGAAGGGTGAGATCAAAGGAAGAAGCAAAGAGACCGGCGAACATTTCGGCAGAATACTGCGCAGCCTGAAAGATGCCGCCCAGGAAGGCCGGATCAACAGTGCTCTCTCCGCCTTGGGACTGGATGAATCCGCCGCTGTGCTGGCCGGAGAATATCTGAAAAGGCAGATTGCCTCCACCGGCACGCTTCCTTCAGACAAGACCATCCTGGCGGAACATTTCCGAGACCAGTCCGGCAACAGCCAGCTGATGATCCACTCTGTCTTCGGCCGCCGCATCAACGCTCCCCTGTCCCTGCTGGCAGCCCGGCTGGCCGGGGACGAAATGGGAACGGAAGTAGGAAGCGTGGATGAAGAAGACGGCTTCCTGCTCTATTCCTATGACGACCAGTCCATGCCGGAAGGACTTCTGTCCCGCATTGACCCGGCTTCTTCAAAACGCATTCTCGGTGCCCTGCTTCCGGCTACACCCGTTTTCAACATGGCCTTCCGCTACAACTGCGGCCGTGCGCTGATGATGGGAGCCAAAGGCTCCGGACGGCATCCGCTTTGGATGCAGCGGCTGCGCGGCGCCGAGATGCTGGAGCAGGTGGTTCGGGAAAAGGATCACCCTTTGATCCGCGAAACAACCAAAGAATGCATGGAACAATTCTGGGATATACAGGGTGTCCGGGAAGTGCTGGAACAAATCCGGTGCGGCGGGATCGTGGTGCGGGAAGTCTACACCGACACTGCCTCACCCATGTCCCTGCCTTTGCAGTGGAGTCAGGAAGCGGCTGTCATGTACGATTATGCACCCACACCCAGGCGCATTCATGCCGCGGTGGAAGAAGCGCTCCAGCAGGAAAAAGAACTGCTGCTGCCTGGCCGCCGGGAGCTGGCTCAAACACAGGACAGAAGCAGACTCCCGGAAAATGAGAAACAGCTCCACTCACTCCTGATGACAGAAGGCGATCTGGCCGCAGGAGACCTGGATGTCCCTGTCCAATGGCTGGAAACGCTGGAACAGGAAGAGCGAATCCTTTACCTGGAACAGGGCCTCTGGATCGCCGCCGAACACCAGGAAGACTACCGGAAAGCGTTGGAAGAAAACGATCAGGAAGCATGTCTTGCCATCCTGCGCCGAATGCTCCGCTACCGCGGCGGCGCAGAGGCCTGGCAGGCTGCCGGACGCTACGGTTGGAGCACGGAGGCCGCCGAAGCGCTGCTGCAGGAGCTGTGTCGCCGCAAAGAAGCCGTCTGCCATAGGTCCGCTGCCGCAGAATCCACAAACGCAGTCTACTATCATGCACAGCTCTACAAACGTGCCCGCACAAAGACACTGAAAAACCGCCGGGAAGAAATATCCACCTGTCCTCCCGCCTCCTACGCTTCCCTGCTTCTTTCCCGCGTCAGCCGCACGGCGCCGCCGGAAGAAGCCCTTTCCCATGCGCTCTCTTCTCTCGCCGGGACGCCGTTTCCCGCTGCCGCCTGGGAAGATCAGCTGCTGCCTCTGCGGGTCAAAGGTTATCGGGAAAACCTGTTGGACAGTTTTCTGGCAAAGGGGGAATATTTCTGGCATATGGAAGACGGCCGAATCCGATTTGACCGCACCGATGAGATAGACTGGGAAGGCACTGCCGCAGGCCTGAGACTGTCGCCAGAGACAGCTTCCGTAGAAGAACTGTGTTGTAAGCCGGAACCGGCTTCCGCAGAAACGCTGTCCGAAAAGGAAATAACCGTTATAGAAACGCTCTCCCGCCGGGGAGCCAGCTTCATGCAGGCGCTGAACAACGTACTACCCGGCGAATCACCCTACGACACCCTGCTCTCCCTGATGGAAAAAGGTCTCGTATGCGCTGACAGCTTCCTGCCCGTGCGCCAGTGGCAGAATCGGGAAAAGATCAAAAAATCCGCTGCCAGACAGCGGATAGGTGCAAAGGTAAAAGCTCTGAATGCCGGACGATGGGATCTGGTTCGACCGCTGCGCCCCCTGACCATTCAGGAGCAGATGGACCGATGTTTTGACCGCTGCCTGATCCTGTGCCGGGAAACCGCCGCATTCTGCGGCCTGTCCTGGTCCGAAGCCCTGTCACGCCTGCGTGTTCAGGAGTATACCGGGCAGGTACGCAGGGGCTATTTCGTGGAAGGCTTTTCCGGCGCACAGTTCATCCGCAAAGATGATTTCGGCGGTATCACAGCCCGGCTGCTTCATCCTGTCCAGGAGCTGATCTGGATCAACGCCGCAGACCCCCTGCAGCCCTGGGGCAAACTTCTTCCCCACACTGCAGGCCTCTCCTTCGCCAATCTGCCCGGCACCGCCGTTGCACTTCGCGGGGGCCTGCCGATCATACTCTTCGAGCGACAGGGCAGAGTGCTTCGTGTCTTTGACGCCTCCTGCCTGACAGAAGCGCTGCAGCTTTTTACAGAAGAATACCGCCAGGGCCGTATTTTTACCGGCAGGAAACGGATCGTTGTAAAGGAATATCCTGCTGAGGCGTCAAAGACGCTGGCAGAAAGCGGGTTTATAAGAGAGGCCCTGGATTATACACTGTATCGATAAGACAAAGCCGAAGTCAGGCCAACGCCCGCCTGGCTTCGGCCACAATCTCCCTGTCAGTCCGGTATATGCTGTACTCACTCATAGCCGGAAGTCCCATGGGCACGCCTTCCCTGCGATAGCGCATCCCACTGTCTATGATCTTCTTGGCAGACAGATGAAAAGCGGTAATATCCGTCTGCTCCCGGAATTTCCTGATCACTTCCGGCGTCACGCCTGCTCCCGCCATGATCTGCGGCTTTCTGTCCTGTCCCTGCACCTTCTCTGCATCCTCATGAAAACAATCCGTCCGCCGCCCTTCTTCCCTGTCAAAACGCCCCGTCTGCAGGCTGCACAGCTTCTTAAGCAGCGGCATCCCTGCCAGACAGTCACTCTCCTGTCCGGATGTCAGGATCGTATCGATTCCCAGCTCCCACGCCTGCTCATAGGTTCGTACCGGATCCGCACACACATCGAAGGCGCGGTGCAGTGTGACCTTCAAGTCCCCGGCAGCATCCATCAGTTCCCGCATCTGTTCCATGTGAAGACTGCCGTCTTCTTTCAGACAACCAATCACGACACCTTCCGCCCCGGCCTCCCTGAAAAGCTCCACTTCCCGTCTGATGATTCGAAACTCATGATCCGTATAGAGAAAATCACCGAAACGGGGCCGCAATAACACTCTCACCGGCAAGTCACAGCACGCCTTCACCTGCTCAAACAATGCCAGGCTCGGAGACGTGCCGCCAATGATCAGACCGGCACACAATTCCAGACGGTCCGCACCGCCCTCCTTCGCCGCCAGAGCGGACTCCACACTGTCAACGCAGCATTCCAGGGTGTACTTTGCCGCCTCTTCACAATTCTGATAACCAGTTATATTTTTGGTGTTCATATTCACGTCTCCTTAATACCGCTCCGTCTGCCATATCACTGCTCCGGAACCACAATATACTTTCCTTCCGCACGCAGTGCAGGATCCGCCAGCACATTTTCCAACTCCGCAAGCCCGATCGTCCTGCAGACCATGCTCTCCACATCCAGCCGCCCGGAATCGATCAGCTGCAGCGCTCTGTGCTGTGTATGCGGATTGATGTAAGACGCACGAAGCGTCAATTCCTTCTGAAAGATCTGGAAAGGCCTGACCGCGATCTGCGCATCCGGTTTGGTCAGACCGAACATCATCACCGTACCTTTCTTCCCGGCCAGGTCAATGGCCTGCTCCATGGTAGCGGGAAGTCCTGCACACTCGATCACCGTGCGAATCCAGGTCATCCCCTCCTCTTCCAGACGTGCTTTCACATCTTCCTGTAAAGGATCGATACACACATCAGCTCCCAGCTTTCTTCCCATATCACGCTTCTTTGCCACCGGTTCAAGCAGAGCCACCCTGGCCGCGCCTGCCAGCTTCGCCAACTGCAGCATCAAAAGCCCGATCATGCCGCCGCCGATGACTACCACCTGATGTCCAGGCTCAATACCGCACATATCAATACCGTGCAGACAGCACGCCACCGGCTCCGCCATCGCTCCCTGCAGGAAGGTAGTATGTTCACCCAGAAGGTATACCTGGCCCGCATCCACCACACAGTATTCCGCGAAACCGCCATTTTTCGTCGTCCCATATCCTACCATATGTTCACAGAAATGTACCTGCCCGTTCCGACAGAAATCACAGTCCCCACAGTAACCATTCGGATCGATGCACACCCTGTCGCCTGCCTGAAACCGCTCCACATCACTGCCCACCGCAGCAATGACGCCCGCAAACTCATGTCCCAGAATCGTAGGCGGCTGCACCTCCGCCGCTCCTTTATCGCCCTCATAGATATGCACATCCGTACCGCAGATACCACAGGCTTTCACCTGAATCAGCACTTCACCCGGTCCCGGTACAGGTGTCTGTCTCTCCTCCACACGCAGATCATGTGTTCCATAAAAAACTGCACTTCTCATTCTTTCCTCCATTCCAAAACGTTGTACGCTTACATCATGTCCGTACCCACCTCAGCCACAACACGACTTTCCATCGTTCATACCTGTACCTCCATGTCTTCTCCGACACAAATTCTCATGAAAGTACGATACAGGTTTCCTTTTCTTCATGATAATAGTATTGTACGTAAATCCATTTTATCTGTCAATGACATTTAATATACGTGCCGGAAATATGACAGTTGTAACATACGCTTCGTCTTCCACTCCCCAAAAAGTCCTTCTTTGACGGATTGCACTTAAAAAATACCACGTCATGTATAGAAAATACTTACAAGGCCACTCTAATGTTGTATGATAAGAATAGGTTTTGTTCTATTGGGCCTCTTACACATCGCATATGATGGGAAAGGAAAAACTATGAACCAAGACAAAAAAGATAAAATTTCGGAGCATTTACGCACAATAGCGGCACAGGAAGGCATATCGGAATGCGAAGTCCGAAACGAGATTGCCTACGCGGTTTCCCTTGCCCTGAAAAGCAGCGATCCCAAGATTCAGAACTTTTGGAAAAAAATCCCCTGTAAAGGTACCAGCCCTACCATCGAAGAAATCATAGACTTTATAGTAACCGGTATCGCAACACAGCACTAAAAAAGGAAGCCCGGCAAATTCCATTCTTATTTTTTTCATATTAAACTATAATTATAATAATATTGAAGACTATCCATTCTCTGCTGTAACTCTTACCAATTTCGGACATTCATCAACTCCCAGGCCTTCTTTCGGCCATGTTGTCAGACCTTTTACCTTCCTGCCAAATCCTTATCCTGCTCTGCCTGCCGCTTGACGGGCCGCATGGCCATCCATACTAAGAAAGTCTATGACTTTCTTAGTAATAAGGCTGTCGTAAAATCAGCCCATCTCACAATACCCTATCTTTTGTTTATGAAAATGTGCTATATTACGACAGCCCTGCAAAAGGATTTTCTGCAGATATCCGGTTCTTTTTCTAATTTTTGATCATCCGTGACATGTATGCAAACACCCGGTCTACAAATTGATTTTTCTGCTCTTTATTGCAGTTTGCCATGAAATAATCCACGTCAAAATCATTTTTCAGACAGGTACCTATGATCAGATAAGTAGGATCAATCCCATATTTATGATACAAGATCAATAGCTTATCCGCTGACAAACCTGTTGCACCGGATTCATATTTTCGATAATGCTCTTCCGATACACCAAGCGACACGGCAATTTCTGCCTGTGTCCGGCCAAGACTATTCCTCGCTTCCCTCAACCGTTTTCCTACCTGAATGTTTGCTTCTTTCCTGCTATCATCCATGATTTTCACCTCCCTTTAGAAAATCATAGCAATACACAGGCAAAACATACAGAATATATATTGACCAACGTGCGGTTATTTTATACTCTGTTTCCATTTTACCGCGCTTTTGTAACTATTATTGTAGATTTGTTACAAAACAGACATTAAGATCCATCAAAACCTATTGCTTTTTTGATACACAGTGCTATAATAAAGTACATGGAAGCATAGCTCAGCCGGGATGAGCGTTCGCCTCACACGCGAGAGGTCATGGGTTCGAGCCCCATTGCTTCCACGATCATAAAACTCCAGCATTTACATTGGATTGTTAATCATCCATATAAATGCTGGAGTTTTTAATTCTTTCCTGATTTTCTGTTTTCTTTTTACGCAACCTTCCCATATCGAATCCGGGAAGGTCAGCGGCTCTTTAATAAGCACACCATCTCAATTTCATCCGTAAACGGAAACATATCCACCGGCGTCATCTCCGCCACCTGGTATCCGGCTTTTCCGCCGGACTTCCCGCTCTCCCTGCGCAGTGTCCCTCCACGTGTCAGATATTGCAGATCCCTTGCCAGTGTCTCCGGATTACAGGATATATAGACGATCCTCGCCGGTCTCAAGCGCAAAACGGCATCCAAAAACGCTTCCGTGCTCCCGCTCCTTGGCGGATCCATAAAGACCACATCCACCTTTTGTCCTGACTCGGTAAGCTGCACCATAAACCTGCCCGCATCGTTCTGATAAAAGTCAGCATTCCTGATCCCGTTACATCTGGCATTGACCACCGCATCCCGCATCGCCGCCTGATTCAGCTCCACACCAATCATTTTCTTTACATGCCCCGCAGCAGCCAGGCCGATCGTCCCAATACCGCAATAGGCATCGATCACAGTCTCCCGCCCCGTCAGCGCTGCATATTCCAGCGCTTTACCATACAATTTCTCCGTCTGGACGGCATTAACCTGATAGAAGGATTTTGAAGAAATACGGAATGTCCTGCCGCACAAAACGTCTTCAATATAACCCTTACCATAAAGAACCTGCTCCTTCTCCCCCAGAACCATACTCGTCTGCTTATTATTGACATTCAGGAGTATCGTTGTGATCTCAGGATGTAGTTTACATAACGCATTTACAAAATTCTTCTTCGACGGCAGGATCGGAGATCCCAATACCAGCACCACCATGATCTGACCCGTCGCATGTCCCACCCGCACAAGCACATGCCGTAACAGACCATACCCTGTATCCTCATCGTATGCCTTTAACTTAAAAGACTTCGCCAGCTGCCGGATGGATCCAATAATTGCATCTGCTCTGCGGTCCTCTAACAGGCACTCTTCTACCGGTACCACATGATGTGTGCCCTCCTGATAGATTCCCGATACAATCCCTCTTCCTTTCTGGAAATCGAAGACAGCATGTACCTTATTGCGGTAATGCTCCGGTTCCTCCATGCCAATAATCTGGTTCACTCTGCCATATGACTTTAACAGCTTCTCCACGGTCTTCTGTTTCTTCTTAAGCTGCTCCGCATAGGATAAGTCAAGGTACTGACATCCGCCGCATTTTCTCTCTGCCGGACACTTGTTTGACCTTATGGGTCTTCCACTCTGTTTCACGCTTTTCTCCTCTTCCACTCACAAAACTATATTCAGGCAAAAAATGAACTGACCGCCAAACGTTAGATTTTGAGGTCTAACTTTTAGGGTCAGTTCGATATTACAGATGCTCCTGCTTCAAATCCTGCCTCTCTTACCTTCACACCACACCCAGTTTCACACTGTCCATGCCTTCCACCAGATCCTTGGCCAGCACACTGTCGGCTTCATTGATCCGAATTGTAAAGACACTTTTCTCCGGACGGATCTCGTGAAATAATCTATCCCACAACCTCTTCTCCTGCCACTCTATAAAAAAAGATATACGGTTCGTCACCAGCAGCTTTTCCAGCTTGTCTTTGCTTTCCATACCATATACTTTACAAAACGCAATCTCATGATTAAAAAATAATGCATTAAAGTTAAGTGCCGCCATGTCCCTTCCCCCATAAAACTAATTTATGTCTCTTGCGTCCGCCTTGACCGACCCAATTCTCATTGTCAGCTTATGAATAGCTTTATGTTAACTTATACGGCAATTATATACTATACATCACCTTAAAATCAACCTTTTTTGACATTTTCTACAATTTCACCAAATATTTATGTTAATCACTCTACCCAGGACCGATTCATTCTGTCTAACCAGTACTCCCGGCGGCTTTTAAACTGCTCATTGAGCCACTGCCTTGCCTGCTCAACCCCTTCCGCTGAGAGTGAAACATCCAGGGTCTCCTTCAGATTTTCCGGCGTCTTGAGCAGATTTAACGGTTCCGGCCAGATCGTCACCCTGATAATATCTTCTTCCCCGGCACTGCACTTCCTGAGCATATAGCGCATGCCTTCCATACTGCCGGAATATTCTTCCTTCTTAATGTAATTCAATGGATGAAACGTTTCTTTCTCTAACAAAATCTTACCTCTCGTCCTCTGACAATCCTGCCTGATACTCCGCTGTTGCTGCTGCGTTGGTCATGAAACAAAAAGGATATTAAAAAGCGCCGTTTTCTCATGCTGCAAACGGCGCTTCATATCGGAATGACAAGACTTGAACTTGCGACCTCTACTTCCCTAAAGTAGCGCTCTACCACCTGAGCCACATCCCGAAAACATTTACAATTATAACCAATCAGAGGAAAAAAAGCAAGCCTTTTTTTAAAATTTTCAGGAATGTGCAAGTCGTGTCCCGTCCCTGCCATCCACTCAGATCCCGTCTGTTTCCAAAGCTCTGCAAAACGCCCGATCAAATAACGGATTTTCCTTTTTCAGGGAGCGCAGTCTGCCCTTCCTGTTTAAGAAACAGTGCTTACTGCTTCCTGTGGTCCTCAGTTCACCCGACGCCTTATCCACAACCCTGTAAGACAGTTCCAATGTCACACCGTTGTAGCTTTCAACTTTTGGAAAAATCTCCACCACATCACCGAAATGTACCATGGATTTGTAGGTGCAGTGCACTTCCAAAACGGGGCTGATGATCCCCTCTTTCTCCATTCCGGCATAATCTACGCCAATCTCATTCATATACCAGATCCGCGCAGACTCAAACCACCTGATATAATTGGAATGATGAATGATCCCCATCTGATCCGTCTCATAATACTGTGCCTGGTGCTCGTAACCTTTCATAACAAACCTCTCATGATTAAAATTGGCATCCTCTTCCAGCCTTTACAAATTCTGCTGTCTCTCTGCCAGAACCTGCAGCAGATATTCCCAGACTCTGCCCACAGAATCAATGCTGAGACTCTCTTCCGTAGTGTGTACATCGGACATGTCCGGTCCTATGGAAACACAGTCAAGCCCCGGGATCTTCGCCGCCAGCAGGCCGCATTCCAGCCCCGCATGAATCGCCTGCAGCTGCGGCTTACGTCCATACATCCTCTCATAGACCACAGACAGCCTGTCGCGCAGCGGAGACTCCTTCCGATATGCCCAGCCCGGATAAGCGCTTCTTACCTGCACTGATGCTCCTGTCTTCCGGGCAATCTCCTTCATCCGCTCACACAGTTCCTCTTTCTCCTGATCAATGGAGCTTCTCACCGCATAACCAAGCTGCAGCATCTCCCGATCAAGAACCATAATTCCAAGGTTCAAAGATGTCTGCACCAGTCCTTTCACATCGTCACTCATGGCAATGATACCATCGGGCAGTGAGGTCAGGCAGGACAGCGCCTGTTCCGTACAGATCGGCGTCAGACACTCTTTTGGCTCCATTTGTCTGCCATTACGGTATAGTTCTCCCATTTTTTCTGTCTTTTCTGTATCAAACTTATTATTGTCGGAATTGTCTGCGCGATTTTCCTGTAGAAGATTCTTATCCGACCCTATTTCCATGCACAAAACGCAAAAATCCCGATCCGTATCCTGCAGTTCCTCTTTAATCTCGTCCCTTTCTCTCCCGATTCTGTCAAGCACCTGCTCCTTCTCCTCTTCCATCACTACCAGCACAGCACTCGACTCCCGCGGAATAGCATTATCGGCCTGCCCGCCCTGCAGCGCAGCCAGACGAACCGTGCTTCCCTCTGCCGCTGCCATCAAAATCCGGCCCAGCAGGCAGTTGGCATTCCCCCGGCCCTTGTCAATCTCCGAACCGGAATGACCGCCCTGCAGTCCCTGAACCTTAATTTCCAGAATCCTTGTTCCCTCCGCCATAATCGGTTCCCACTGCAACGGAATCTGCACGTCTACCCTTGCACCGCCAGCACAGCTGGTGATGATGACGCCTTCCTCTTCGTTGTCCAAATTAATCAGCTGTCTGCCGCGCAGCATGGACAGATCGATGTTTTTTGCACCTGTAAGCCCGGTTTCCTCCTCAGTAGTCACTACCATCTCCAAACGTGGATGTCTGATATCCTGCGCATCCAGCAGCGCCAGAATATAGGCAACCGCAATCCCGTCATCACCGCCAAGACTTGTCCCTTCCGCACATACTCTGCCGTCTCTTATGCACAGACGAAGCGGATCTTTCTTCATGTCGATCTCACAGTCCGGCTTCTTCACAGTGACCATATCCATATGTCCCTGCAGGATATATGGAGCCTCCTGCTCATACCCGGGAGCTGCCTCCTTTATGATAATAATATTATGAGACGCATCCTGAATACAGGTAAGGCCACGATCCCCGGCAAATTTCTTTAAATAATCGCTGATCTGTTTCTCGTTACCGGATCCCCGCGGAATACGGCTGATCTCCTCAAAAAAGCGAAATACGCCTGCCGGTTTTAATCCATCTAATACACCCATGTCTTCTCCTCCAGGATATTGAAAGAAGAGACAGAATTCCTCATCCCATCTCTTCCGCATTTTCTTATTATTTAAATTTCCGATCGTTTATTCTATTTCTGATTTGCCTTTGCAATCTCTGCAAGGGAAGCAAATCCTGCCGCATCGTTGACAGCCATTTCCGCCAACATCTTTCTGTTCATCTCAACACCGGCATTTTTCAGGCCATACATAAATCTGCTGTAAGACAGCCCGTTCATTCTTGCCGCTGCATTAATACGTGCAATCCACAGCTGTCTGAACTGACGCTTTTTCTCTTTTCTTCCAGCATAAGAAGAGGTCAGCGCTCTCATTACGGACTGCTTCGCTACTCTATACTGTTTGGATCTTGCGCCTCTGTATCCTTTCGCAAGCTTTAATACTCTGTTATGTTTCTTTTTAGCGTTTACACCGCCTTTAATTCTTGCCATGTCTATTTTCCTCCTTATGACTTCAAACTTCCCGTCATGCCGCTTTGCAGCACAGACAATTCTACGAAATCTGCCGATTTCAGTATGAGTCTGGATTTCCTGAATGACTTATCCCGCCATCAGGAAAATCTGCTCATGCTCCTACAGATACGGTAAAATCTTCTTCATATTCTTAACATTCGTTGCATCCGTCATAGCAGGCTTTCTGAGATTTCTCTTGGTCTTAGCACTCTTCTTCGTTAAGATATGGCGTTTATAAGCTTTATTTCTTTTCAGTTTACCTGTCCCGGTTACTTTAAAACGTTTTGCAGCCGATCTGCTTGTCTTCATTTTTGGCATGTTAACATTCCTCCTGTGCTATATTCTTCAATTATGAGATATCAGTCTGAGACAACAAACTAAGATATCAGTTTATTTCAACTAAGCAGCTAACGCTTCTCAGCCAAAAACATGGTCATACTCCGGCCTTCCACCTTCGGCGCCTTATCCACAACCGCAACATCGGCAAGCGCCTGTGCGATATCATCCAGGATATGCTTACTGTTATTCATATGCGCCATCTCGCGTCCACGGAAACGGAGCGTGATTTTCACCCTGTCACCCTTGGTGATAAATTTCCTGGCAGCATTCACCTTCGTGTTCAGGTCATTGGTGTCGATATTGGGAGACAGACGAATCTCCTTGATCTCCACAGTCTTCTGTTTCTTTCTGGCTTCCTTCTCTTTTCTTGTCTGTTCGTACTTGAACTTGCCGTAATCAACAATCTTACAGACAGGCGGCTTTGCTGTAGGTGCGATCTTCACCAGATCCACACCGGCCTCCTCCGCCAGCTTCATGGCATCCCTGGTCGGCATAACGCCAAGCTGTTCGCCATTCTCTCCGATCACGCGCACTTCTCTGTCTCTAATCTGTTCGTTAATGAATAAATCGCTAATGGTTCTACCCTCCATACCCATAAAAAATAAAGTGGATAGCATATCTATCCACTTATCAGCTCATTTCAAACGAACTACGCCTGCATGACTACTCTACCACAATAGCAGACATTACAGCGTAAATCCTGAAATATGAACACTTGCGAACCCAATCGTTGCAAGGCGAGAGTGGATACTCTGCTTGATTTTCAGTCCTATGCTATCGCATCTCTAATAAATTAACACAGGATCGCCCCCGTGTCAACTATAAATTTATACTTTGAAGAAGTTTTTGCAGCCGGTTTCATTTGCTGATCCCACCCTTCTCACTTTACCGTGATCGTTGCTGCGCTTGCTTCGTATAGTTCCATATAATCATATTCGCTGGTCTGCGAGTAAGTGATCATATAGCTTTTGTCCGCATTGATGGCATACTGCAGCTGGGTGATCTCCACTCCGCCTACCGTATAATGGCAGAGAATACGAAATGCCGGGTAGCCACTGATCCTGATCTGCTCAAAAGCATCAACAACAATTTCCACATCCTCATCATAAGACGCCTTCAGATCCGCCGCCATCTGCTCTGCAAAGGCTTCCTCTGACAAAAGCTGCAGGGCGATATCCTCTTCCATCACCGCATAATAGATTGTGGACGCATCGATCGGATAGCGCTTCCGCACATACAGATTTGCCACTTCCTCCGATTCCGCAAACCCCTCCGGGATATCGAAACTGCATCCGGTGGTAGTACGCCTGTCTTCCATCACCGAGAGATCCATATTCTCTTCTTCCAAAAGCTCCTCCGTCAGTTCCCTGCGAGTCTCCTCGTCAATTTCCATCTGCTCTCTCGCCTCTTTATTCCACGGCCCGGACTGCTGCGCTGTCTCCTCTACGGAATTTTGATCCTTTTCTTCCTTTGCCGCTGTTCCTGCCGTCTCTGCAGTGTCTGTCGTTCCTGCTGTCTCCTCCGCATCCTGCGTCTCCTCTGGCATATTCTCTTCTGTCTGTGCCTCTGCACCTGTATGTACTGACTCATCTTCACCGCATCCAGCCAAAAGCAGCATTGTGCACACTCCAGCCAAAAACAGCAAAAACAACCTGTGTTTTCTGCTCTTCACACTTTCCCTCCATTAATCTCTCTGTCAGCCGCATTTTCTGCCTGCTCCCTGTCAGCCGCAGACGCCTCAATAAGATCCGGACATCTGCAGCAGCCGGGAACCCTGAAAACACTTCTTCTTTACATCTCTTTAAAAGTCGAACATTCTGTTCCGGCACTGCTGTTTGCACCACCGCCCTTGATATCTACATGCTCTGCATGACACTTATAATTACTATTATACACACATCTGACCGCTTCGCAATCAATGCTGATCGTCCTGCAGGGATGTTCCAGCGAACTTGTATAGGAATCATCTCTCTTCTGCGCAAAACTCTCACAGCATGTATCGTTACAGCAGTCCGCATGTTTGCCGCCCACCATGATATCGCCCTTGCAGCAGCACTTATCTTTATTGTAGGAACAATTGTCTACGCCACATTTTAATTCTGCCATAATAACCTCCTGCTCTCGGCATACTGCCTCCTATGATCACAGCAGAAGAATCCGAAAAACTTCCACTGCACTACACTGTTATTATGGCCTCAAATAGAAATCTTATACAGATTAAACCAATATCGCTCCAGCAGATAACTGCCCGTCTCCTCAATCTGCAGTCCATCCGCTTCCCACTCCTTCACAATATCGTCACGACTGTTAAAGCTGCCAAGGAACCAGACTGTCCTCCCTTTCTCACACCAACTCCGCAGCACATCAGTCCCTTCCACCGTCCCAAGGGGCCTGATGATATCCTGGATCAACGTTTCAGGTATACCGCACCAGAGATAACTGTCAATTCCCTCCGGCAGATAATATGCCGTCACAGCCTGCAGCTGATCGAAATTATAGAGAACAACATCTTCCGGTGCAATGGAAGACAACGCCTCCTCCGTCTCGTTCATCAGCAGGATCTTATACTCCTCTTCTCCCATAAAAGCGCGATAATCTCGCAGCCCGATGATCACAATACCTGTTATGACGCCCAACAGAAGGCCGCGCTTCATTCTATTCCTGCCGCGTACATTTAACAGCGCCATACTCCACAAATTGTCCAATCCTGTCGCAAAACTCAGCCAAAAGCATCCCATCGCCGGGATCATATAGCGATACACAAAAATCGGCCGTAACAGCACGGAGACAATAACCCCAAACAATACAAGCCCGGCCAGCACGCCGCTACCCGCTGTCACGAAGACCGCCTGTGCAGGTAAACCGGTTCGAAACCAGGCATCCGGACGGACGGAAGCCGCTGTCCGTCCGGATATAGAAGCGCCTGTCTGCGCCGGGATATTATTGCTCTTTTTGCCACATTCTCTCCTGTGATAGGAGAGTTTTGCCATACAAATTATACTGCAGATGATTACCGACGCGTAGATTCCTGTCATCCCAACAGCCAGCACCACGTTCAGCGTATCATTCGTAAAAGCAGGTTTCATCAGAAACTTCACGCACCCGCCAAAGGTCCGCCAGCTGAGCGGCAAAATCCAGTAATTGGCATTGACTGCCGTCACCTGACGGTACAGGGCAACAAGCCAGGGAGTATACCCGGCCGCAGCAGCAGCCACCCAGAGAATCCATTCCCGAATCCTGCTCCGGTCTCTGCGCAGCAGCTCAAACAGTACATACAGAAAGACCATGACTGCCGCCACCGCTGCAAAATACTGGGTATAGGCGGCCGCCAGAGCATAGCAGGCCATCGCCGCACCGTGCAGTTTCTGACTCTGAGCACTGATCTTCTGACGCATCCCCTTGGCTCTGTCGGCACCGCCGCTCTCCTCGTCTTTCGGCACATCCACTGCCCCATATACGGCTGCGGGAAGTCTGCCGTGGCGACGCTCTTCCTCGTCCTCCGGTCCCTGCACCGCTCCGTATCCGTGCAGAAAAGCCGCCGTCACAAACAGAAGCGCCCAGCTGTACATCCGCACTTCCACCGTATAACCGCTCAGCTGCGGCATGGAGACCACACAGAACAGGAATACGCCCCCGGTAAAAATCCCGAATCTTTTCCGGATAAAAGTCACACTGTAGAGCAGCAATACAAAATAAGGCAGCACCGAGACCATTTTGGCCGCGGCGACGGCGTGCACGCCCGGCAAAATCAGTTTACATAAGTCCACGAAGAACTTGGTGATCATATAGTACAGCGGCGGGTGCACATCCCGCGCCGTCAGCTCCACCAGCTCTCCGTAAGAATGACCGATCATTCCCACGGTAAAGAGCTCGTCATACCAGATATCATTGCTGAAACACAGCATAAGGCTCCTGCCAAGCAGTACCACGCTGATGCCAGGCAGGAGATATCCCAGGATATCCCTGCCCGGCGCATAAGCGTTCCTGCCATTCCGGTGCCCCATGGTGCGCCCGGCATCACCGTTTAACGGCATCCCTTTATTTCTTCTCATCCTGAGGCACTTCCTGTCTGATCTCCTTCGTCCGGATCTCCTTACAGATCTGGTCGATAAACGCCTGCAGCGGCTTCACGCCCTCGTCGCCCGCATAACGGCTTCTCACAGACACGGTCTTATCCTCCGCCTCCTGCGCGCCGACCACCAGCATATACGGCACCTTGGCAAGCCGGGCCTCCCTGATCTTAAAGCCGATCTTCTCGGAACGGTTGTCACAGGTCACATCAATATCATTCCGTGCCAGCTCCTTTCGCACTTCTTCCGCATAATCCTCATATTTCTCAGAGATCGGCAGGATACGCACCTGTTCCGGACAGAGCCAGGTCGGGAATTTACCCGCATATTTCTCGATCAGCCACGCCAGTGTCCGCTCATAGCAGCCCAGTGACGTCCTGTGAATGATGCAGGGCCGTACCTTGTCGCCGTTCTGGTCGATAAAATACATATCGAACTGCTCCGCCAAAAGCGCATCCCACTGGATCGTGATCATGGTATCCTCTTTGCCGTATACATTCTTCGCATTGATGTCCACCTTCGGCCCGTAGAAAGCAGCCTCGCCCACATCCTCCACGAAGGGCAGATCCAGTTCGGTAAGGATATTGCGGATATGCTCTTCTGTCTCATTCCAGACCGCAGGCTCCCCGATATATTTGCCCGGATTCTCCGGATCCCACTTCGACAGATGCCAGGTGATATCGCCCAGCAGCCCCAAGGTTGACATAACATATTTTGCCAGTGCGATACAACCCTTAAATTCCTCCACCATCTGATCCGGTCTCACTACCAGATGGCCCTCCGAGATCGTGAACTGGCGCACACGGGTCAGGCCGTGCATCTCGCCCGAGTCCTCATTTCTGAAAAGTGTGGAAGTCTCACCGTAACGGATCGGCAGATCCCGGTAAGAATGCTGCGTATTTTTATAGCAATAATACTGGAAGGGACAGGTCATGGGACGCAGGGCAAACACTTCTTTGTCCTTCTCCTCGTCACCCAGCACGAACATACCTTCCTTATAGTGATCCCAGTGGCCGGACATTTTATACAGGTCGCTCTTCGCCATCAGCGGCGTCTTCGTTCTCACATAGCCCCACTCTTTGTCCTCCAGATCCTCGATCCAGCGCTGCAGCTTCATCACCATCTTCGTGCCTCTTGGCAAAAGCAGCGGCAGTCCCTGCCCGATCACATCCACTGTAGTGAAAAGCTCCATCTCACGCCCCAGCTTGTTGTGATCCCGGCGCTTGATGTCCTCCAGATGTTCCAGATGCGCCTCCAGCTCCTCTTTTTTCTGAAATACCGTGCCATAGATACGCTGCAGCTGCGCCTTATTGGAATCGCCACGCCAGTATGCCATAGAGGAAGAGATCAGCTTGTAGGCCTTGATATTCTTCGTGCTCATCAGATGCGGGCCGGCACACAGATCCACGAAGCCGCCCTGGTCATAGAAAGAAATCTCCGCGTCCTCCGGCAGATCCTGGATCAGTTCCACCTTGTAAGGCTCTCCCTTTTCTTCCATAAATTTGATTGCTTCCGCTCTGGGCAGGGTAAACCTCTCGATCCTGTGGCCTTCCTTGATGATCTTCTTCATCTCCGCTTCCAGCTTATCCAGATCCTCCCTGGAAAAAGGAGCCGCATCAAAGTCATAGTAAAATCCGTCCTCGATGGCCGGCCCGATCGTCACCTTGGCCTCCGGGAAAAGCCTTTTTACCGCCTCCGCCAGAATATGCGATGTGGTATGCCGAAGCACTTTAAGCCCCTCCGGATCGCTGGCTGTCAGAATATTCAGACTGCAGTCTTTGTCGATCACGGTCCGCAGATCCTCCACGACACCGTCCACCTCACCGGCACAGGCCGCTCTGGCCAGCCCTTCCGAAATATCATGGGCGATATCATAAATGCTCATCGCCTGTGCATACTCTTTACTGGATCCGTCTTTTAATGTAATTTTCATGATTCCCTCTCTCCTTTGCTTTTCCTGTTTTCTTCTGCTCTTCCAGCTGTCACCTGCTTTACAGCTTTCATGCCGCTTTCTTTCATGCAGCTTTCATATCTCTTTCATTTCTTTCTGGTGTTTCTTTCCTGCAAACTCCTTTTGTACATTCAGACCGGTCAGCAATTGCCTACGCCGCTGTCGTCCAAAGTACCGCTGTTTCCGCAGTTATTTCCGTTATTGTTCCCATTATTGCTGAACACGCTGATGCCATGTGTAAATGGAGCAGACAGTAACCCGATGCAGATTCCTGCAAGCAGCAGGATCGTCCCGATCAAAACAAAGTCCAGTCTGGTCAGTGTCAGCTCTCCTCTTGCAAGTTCAGTTGCCTTTTGTCTTACTTCCGTCGTCGTCATGCCTTGTTTCCTCCTTTTCCTTTCCAACAGGTTCTTGAATTGTTGTTCCGCTGCTCTTCCGGTTTCTCTTTGTACAGGTTGTGCATGTTCTTATTTGCATATGTTCTTAATTTGCATATGCTCTTATCTGCATCATACATGCCTGCCTTCGCAGTCCTGTCCCGTTTTCTCCTTAAAATGTGGAAAATAAAAAATCCCCCTGCACTGCCAGTACGACAATGCAGAGGACGTATCTACTTTACGCGGTTCCACCTCGCTTGTTCCGTGCGCTGATCACGACTTACCGAAACCTCTCATTTGACTGTAACGTGAGTCAACGGGCCGGATTGGGGCCACTCAGAGTCAGTTTTCAAATGCTTCCGGCAAAGACGCTTGCAGCACAGGGCGTCTCTCTCTGTTACGTTCCACATCCTACTCTTCTCGTCAACGTGTTGTGATTATTCTTTGTCTGTCTTATTCGTATTCTATGCCAGGCGGCCGGAAAAGTAAAGAGTCTTTCTGCTTTTTCCCAAAAATTTGTATCCGCTCAAGGTTCTTCGTTCAAAAGCGTCTCCTCGATGATACGCGCCGCGCAGGCTATGATGCCCGGACACGGTCTGGATGCATAGTATTCCGGCGTGCGGATGGACGGCTTCGCGCTCTCCTCCATGCCTTCCTCCAGCCCCAGAAGTTCCCTGCATACGACAGTACCATACTCTTCCCGAAAACGGGAGCTCATCTGCCGCACCAGCGCATAAATATGCTCCTTGGCCTCTTCGTCATGCGGATCGGCATTGCCCTCTTTCAGCCCGGCCAGCATGGCCATGGATGACACTGCCCCGCACACTTCCCGCATTCTGCCCACTCCCGCTCCCATGGCGCTGGACATCCGAAGCGCCGTCTCCCGATCCATGCCGAAACAGTCCGCATAGGTCGAAAAGACAGACTGTGCACAGTTATACCCTTCCGCAAAAGTCGCAGCCGCACGCTCTACACGGGATTCAAATTCCTTCTTTTCCATATATAAACCTGATCCTGTATCTGTTCTTGTCCTGCTTACTATCCAGTATTACCACATGCTTACTGATCATGCATGCCGGCTGTGTTACTCTTTGCGCATTGATCATGTACAGCAACAGTATTATTCTTTACCCATTGATCATGCAGATCGACAGTGTTACTCTTTACCCATTGATCATGCAGATCGACAGTGTTATTATTTTACATTCCTGCCGCAACACTTCTTATACTTCTTGCCGCTGCCACAGGGACAGGGATCGTTCGGGTATACCTTGGGCCCCTTGTGGATCGTGGTGGACTCCTTCTGTTCCTTATACAGAGCCTTCCTCGTATCCTCGTCGAAGATATCGTTCCACTCTTCCAGATTATATAACCAGTCAGCACCCGCCGCTACCATATTCTTATAGAGAAGCTCCTTCTCGAAACCAAGATTTACTTTCGTATCCTCTTCCATCTCTTCGATCGGATTTGCTTCCTTCAGGCTGTCATTGATCCCGTCCAGAAATCCCGTCATCGTCATGATATCAATACCGTATTTCCCGGCAAGCTCCTTCACCGTTCCTTCCACTACCGTATCCGGCTCTTTCAAAAGCTGTGCATAAATTTCCTTTTCCTTCAAAAAATAATCAGACCATAATCTCTGCAGATCGCCCTTGTTCGCGGTCTCAGAATATGCCATATCACGCCATTGCTTCAATAATGCCATCGTTCCATACCACCTTTATCCTGTAATTAAATTATCGGCAAAACCGCCCGCCGTTTCTGCATTCACAGGCTCTTTGCCGTGTCCATTGCCTAGTATATAACATTTTAAGAGAAAAGTAAATTTATATTTCCTTAAGAATCCTCCGGAAAAGCATCACGGAAATTTTTTGTGAATTTTCAAAAAATTTTATGCCGCCGTGTATAAGGAAGAAAAAAGAGGGTACAATGATAATAGTCAAAAGATAAGGAAATACTTATCCTCCCCTAAGGAAGCCCCCGGGACTGCACAAAACGCGGTTTCGGGGGCTTTCGCTATGTTTAAGAACTTCATTTTGGGGCTATTTGGGGTGTTGCCAAGCTGGAAGCCAGTGTTTATCAGGGTTTCCGGCTTTTTATAATTCTACATAATGTTTGCTTCATGGTCTGCAATGCCAGTGTTTCAGGCACTTTCTGCATGAAATTTTCTTTAAGCGTTTTATCGAACTTACGTTCTTTTTATGGTATTGGCAACACATTTTCTGTTGCCATCAACTCTTTTGATAACATTATGCAAACATAGCTTCCACTTGTTCACCGCCAAAGTCGAAATCATATATTTTAAAGATTTCATTCTGTATAGCCAGATTGTCTTCGTAATCGTTCTTGCACTTATAATAGGTGTTCAAGGTTGTGCTTTTATTCTTATGTCCTACATTTTTTGAAACCAATGCCAGCTTCATGCCTTTGTCCAGACAGTTTGTTACATAACTCCTTCTGCATGTATGGGAGGACTTATATTCCACTCCCACATAATTACAGAAAGCCTTAAATGTACTGGTAACACTGCTCTCCTTTACCATCCTTCCGCTGTTTGCCGGGATGACATATTCGCTTTCAATCCCTGCCTGCTCTGTCCTGCGCTTCTGCTCCATCAGCCATTTATAAGTAAAATCATTGATGACTATGGTTCTGCGGGAAGTCTTGTTCTTCGGAGTGCTTTCCTCATAGATTTTGGAATTGGTATCGTAATCCGTATACTCTGTCTGCGTTCTCTCAATCTTTATGGTTCTGTGTTCCAAATCGACCTTGCTCCATTTCAATGCAAGTAACTCTCCCAATCTTAAGCCAGTTCCACAAAGAATAAAAAGTGCCGGAGAATTGCGGTATTTTCTGCATTTATTCCAGCAGGCCATAGAGCCTGACTGCAAGGTATTGATTTCATCATCTTCCCATACGCCAAGCTCCTTGTCTTCCTGCTCTTTGCACCTGTCCTCATTGATTTTTACCTTCCGCATAAAGTTCCAGCTCATGATTTCCCTGTCACAGGCGTAATCAAATGCCTGGCTGACAATGCATTTTATCTGGCATACATAAGAATAAACTATAGTTCCATTTGTCAAGGTACGGATAAAATCATCACAGTGATACTTCTTAATCTTCCGGGCGGGGATTTTCCCAAAGCTGCTGTCCTTCACATAATTTACATAAGCCCTGTAATATCTGCTGTGGGTCTGCTTTTTGATATCCCCTTTGGCAAATTCCAGAAACATTTCTACCACCTGCGCTACCGTATCGTTTTTATGCTTCTCCAAATCCACCTGACCTGTCATAGTCCTTTTTGCTTCCTTGCGAAATTTCTTCTTTACTTCGTCTTCTGAAGCCCCTGTGATCTGGTGGCGTTTTCCGGTTTCTGAATATTTAGTAGGAATCGTGGTATAATATTGTATCTGTAATCCCTTCTGCCGGGAATTGATTTTCGGAATCGTTATCTCGCTCATGGCAATCTCCTCTTGCGTCTTACAAAGAAGGACATCTGCCACGTCCTCTAAATCTATATTTATTATACCACATTTTATCAGATTCAGCAATTCTCTGTTTGATATTTCGATTTTTAACTAACCTCCCAGGCGTCTCCTTTCTCGATTCTTTTCTTAAGTATTAGTTTCCTGCTATTATTAAAAATCTCCCATTTTTCCCAAAAACCCGTCTGTCACAGGTGGCAAGGGTAATGATGCTGGTAGGCGCATGGTCAGGCTCTTCATAAAATAATGCCCTTCCCTGCAGTTCCTCCATCCATGCATTGTAGCTTTCCATATCTCCATGGTTCCTTATGCGGAAATCCCATCCTTCCAGATCGTCTATGCTGTATTTGACAACTGCCATCACCTGATAGGCAGTTGCGCTCCCATAAGCATCTGTGAAATAGATGGTCCGGTTTTCCTTGAAATAATCTTCTTTTTCATAATCTAACAGGGTGGAGAACATGGCATCGGAGCCTGCGCCCATGTTGTGTCCGTAGATGATGCGGTTGAAATCCCATACCTGCGTGTCCTTATCCATGAAAGGGCATCCGGCGCTGCTCTTATCCCTTATGAAATCATGGGAGAGGTAAAAGGCGTTGTCATCTGTTCCCACTACGGGGAAATTGATCAAGGTATCAGGGATACAGAGCCAGCCTTTGATATCTTCATTTTCACTGCAAAGCGCATCCCAATCATAGGCTTCCAATCCCTTCTCCCTCATTTCCGCTTCATACTCCCGCCTGTACCGTTCTGCATCCGCTTCCATTTCGGAGAAAAGTTCTTCCAGTTCCGCCGCCGTTTCTTTCTGTGACTGCTCCCTTCCCTCTTCTAAGATAATGTCAAGCTGTGCATATGCGTCTGCTATCGCCTGATATTTTTCAAGCTGTTTCACTGCCTTATAGCGGAAGATCCCCATGCCTGCCATGCAGACAAGGGCAAGGGAAATTCCCACTATGATCTGTACGGCAATCCGCCACCTTTTCTTTTCCGGCAGGTCAGGGAAAAATTTCTCCCCAAGCCAGCTAATTAAATATTTTATTTTTTCCATGCGTTTCCTTTCTTCTATGTAAATAGCAGCAGATACCGCCAAATTCTAAAAATTGGATATCTGCCGCCATGATTTCAAAAGGCAGGAGCAAAAGCCCCTGCCGCATTAACTGTGATTATCACAGCATTATTTGATCCCTGCCTGTTCCCGTACCATAAAATATATCCTTACAATACGCATCCACTACAGGCAGCATTTCTCCATCTGTCCTTCAAGGACAGATTTTCTTCCCTTCAAGAACAGATGCAGCAGCAAGCATAACGCCGCACAGCCCAAGGGCAGCAAGAAGATAAAAGGGTGACGCATGGCCAGTCTGGATGACCGGCTCTGATCCTTTTCCTGCATTTCCATTTCCTCCCTCCGTTTTCGTATTGGTATCTGTATCTTTATCTGAAGGGCTGCCTGCCGAATTGCCGGAGACAGTGCCGCTTGTATTCTTATCTTTGTCCGGAGTGTTTTGGCCATCTTTTCCGTTGGTATTGTTTTCTTCTGTTTTTTCCCATCTTGCATAGAGGCTGATGCTCCTGCCGAGCTTATAGGTCTCTCCCTCTGTTCCGATAAATACCTGCCTGTCTGTGTACCAGCCTTTGAAAATGTAGCCCTCACGTTCTGAAGCCGGGAGCTTCACACTGCCGCCCTTTACCACTTTGACGGATGCATTCTTTGTCTTGCCACCGTTGGCATCATATTTGATGGTATAGGTATTTAAGGATTCATTAGTATTATCGCTATCCTGTGTATTGTCTCCGCTTTCTGTATTTCCACTGTTGCCTGAATCTCCATTACCGCCGCTGTCTTCTTTTGATTTTTCCCACTTTGCATAGAAGTCTGTATCTCTGGTAATGCGGTAAGCATCATGGTATGCCCCTGCAAACTGCGTCAGGCCATCATCCAGATACCAGCCTGTGAAATCATATCCTTCACGTTCCGGCATGGGAAGGTAAAGGCTCCCGTCCTTAATAATGGTAATCTCTTTTACCTTAATCGTTCCTTTTCCTGCATGGAAAGTCACTTTACAGGTTTCGGGATCAGCGTCATTATCAGAATCTATTTCTGTTTCCTTTTCCCAGAGTGCATAAGCTGTCATATCCTTAACCGCTTTCATCTCACTGCCGGGGATTCCAAGAAGGATTCCGCCGTCTTTTTCTGTGTACCAGCCAAGGAAGCTGTAACCTTCCCTTTCCGTCTTGGGCAGGCGGATGATACTGCCTTTTTCTGCCTTGATCGGATTTACTTCTTTTCCTCCGTCAGTGTCAAAAGTAATGGTAACTTTCACTGCCTCTTTCTTCTCAAAATGTGCCTTTAAAATAATATCTCCCTGTACGGTAAATTCCTCGCCAGCCTGTCCGGCACAGATGCTATCGTCAGAAGCAAGGAACCATCCAAGGAACTCATAGCCTGTCTTGCTGCAGGCAGGAAGGATAATTGCGCTGCCTTTTTCTGCGGAAATGCTCTCCCTTGCAGTCTCGCCACCGTCAGCGTCAAAGGTAACGGTGCAGATGACCGTTTCATCTTCCTTCTTTTCATAACGGGCTTTCAATGTAATATCAGCAGAAACTGTATACTTCTCTCCTGCTTTCCCGATACAGGTATCTCCATCATACCAGCCGGTAAATTCATAACCTTCCTTGGTACAAGCTGGAAGTGTAATGGTATCTCCTGCTTTTGCAACAACCGTACCGCCCTCTATCTTTCCACCGTCCGCATCAAAGGTGATCGTGCAGGTGGCAGCTTCTTTCTTCTCATAGCGGGCTTTCAATGTCACATCATCAGAGACAGTGTACTCTTCCCCTGCCTGTCCGGCACAGGTGTCTCCGTCATACCAGCCGATAAACTCATAACCTTCCTTAGTACAATCGGGAAGAATAATGGTATCGCCTACTTTAGCGGTAATGTCTCCTCCTTCCATCTTCCCACCGTCTGCGTCAAAGGTGACTGTTGATTCTGACTTTTCCCATGCGGCATAATAAGATGTATCTTTCTGGGGTGCATAATGCTTCTCCCCTGCATCTCCTGCAAACACTGTCAGTGCTTCATCCTCATACCAGCCTTTAAAGCCGTAGCCTTTTCTGGAAGCGTCAGGGAATGCGATGTTTGCCCCGGGGATCACCTGTGCGCTGTCTGTCCTCCCTTCCCCATCATTATAGATATAGGTAAGGGTGACAGGCTCTTTTGCCTCCCATTTCGCATAGAGGTAAAGGTTCCCTGTAAGGCTTGTCTCCTGCCCCGGCGCATAATCGGTTCCGGTTCCGTCAGGTTCTGTATTCCAGCCGATAAAGTTATATCCGAAATTTACAATATTTCCCATAAGAGGGAAAAGCGCTTCCTGATCCATGATGATCACTGTGTCCTCACTGGTATAGAGGTTCGGATCGGAACACATATCGCTGGCTCCTGTAGGGCTGTTGTTGGCATCATAGGTAACGGAATAGGCCTTGGGCACTTCTGCAAGGTAGATGTTTTCGCCCCTTTTCTCTGTACAGTAATCTCTGGTATGCCATGGGAACTGCTCCGGGCTTGCGTCCTTGTGGTATTTCACCCCGTCAATCAGCACCCTTCCGGGCTTTACCACATCAGGGAATCCCCCAAGAACAAAGGTAGAATCACTTTCAAAATCTTCATCCAGAAGGATGGATGCGCCTGTGTTATAAAAGAACAGGATATCGCAGGGGTCAACTCCCAATGTAAGGTTATCTTCCATAACAATCTTTCCTGCAAGAATGATACCTGTCTCGTTCATGTAGCAGATGGTGCCGCCTGCATAGCTTTTTTCCTCTGAAAGGTTTCCCCTGAAAGTACAGTCATGTATCTCAAGGGGTTCCGTTCCCTCCCCTTCTAATGTCTGGACTGCGCTGCCCCTTCCCGCCACATTTCCGGTAAAAATGCATCTGATAAACTTAGGGCGGTGTCCTGTGTAGGTACAGATTCCGCCGCCATCATAACCAGAGTAATTTCCTTCAATCATGGTGTCTGTCACTGTAAAGGGCGCCTTGCTGTATATCCCGCCGCCTGTGGAGCCTGCGCTGTTTCCCGAGATAGTCATGCCGGAAAGCTCTGCATCCCCTTCCAGCAGCATACCGCCGCCCCGCGCCCCTGCGTGGCAGCCTGTGACTGTGCCGGATGCGGCTTCCACATGGGAGCCTGCCTCTGACCGGATGCCGCCGCCTCCGCCGGATGTACAGCAGTTCCTAATCAGGCCGCCATCCATGGTAAAACTGCCGCTTTGCCTGATATGTAATGCCCCGGCTGTGTGGAGCGGCCTGCCGCTGCCATCGCTCTCATATCCGTCTGTGTTGTAATTATTCTGAAGGACGGTTCCGCCCTCCATGGCGTAAGAGCCATCCACGTAGATCAGGGGGCTGTTCCAGACTTTGCCGGAATTGTTGAAATCACTATCCAATACTGCGCCTCCATCAAAGATGATATCCTGCGTAGTAAGGCTCCCGCCTGTCACTGCAAGCAGGACGGTATCGGTATTTGTGCCATAATATTTACCGGAAAAGCCTTCCTCCCTGCCGATCGTCACCGGGTTCCCTGCATCCTCACTTTTTAAGGTGATGTTATCAGCAGTGACTTCAAGGGTAGCTGATACCCTGCAGTCCTTAAGGACTGTGATAGTATCACCAGCCTGTGCATCTGCAAAGGCTTCCTCCAGCTCTTCATAACCGGTATCTCCGATCCTTGCCTCATAAGTGACGGTAATGTCCTGCCCCGGTTCCGGTTCCTGACCCTCATCCGGTTTCCAGTTGGCATAAAGCCACAGGTCACGCTCCGGCGTGTACTCACTCCCGGCAGCCCCTACAGCCTTGAAGGTATGCACATTTCCGCTTTCGGTTACATCCATCCAGCTTTCAAGGTAATGCCCTTCATAGGATGCACCCGGCAGGGTAATACTTTCCCCTCTGGGTACGGAAACACTTTCCGTCTCACAGGTTCCCTCATAGGCTTCAAACCTGACTGTGTAGGTCTCTTCCTCTTCCGCCGCTTTTACAGGCAGGGAAACGCTCCCCAGTACCCCTGCGCCAATGGTGGATAACATGGCGGCAAACAGGAGAAGTTTTGAAAATTTCCTTTTTCTTCCCATACTTTTTCCTTTCTTTCATATTTTGATAATTAGCCAGGAAACAGCCTGTTTCTTACTTCCAGGCTGCTCCCCACATAGTTTCAGGGGCAAAGCCCCTGTGCTTACAGCAACGCTGTATCCACAGCGTAATTTTCCGGCACCACCTCCTTCCAGCCAGCCCATGGAAAAACATAACTGCCTTGTGTTATGCGCTTCCATGGAATGGCTGGATTATCATGCTTCTTAAAAATCAATTCCATCTATCACCGTTTTCCACTAATAAAAAAGCCAGTACCCTTACGGGGTTTTCATTTGCCCAGCCCCCTACTGGCAGGGAGTATGCAGGGCGGGATGGCTGATCCGCTCCATAGCCCGTAACAGGGAACGCTTCCTTTTCCCTGCCCGTCCTCCGGCGTGCTGTTCCGGCTGCCCTCACCGGGCAGAAGTATCATTATGGCTCCCCTTAGGGCTTCCTGCCATGGGAAGCCCCGCACCGGATGCCGCTTGCTGCCTTCCTTCTCCTGTTACGGTCTTTCGGTTTACCCCATATGGGGCAGGCAGGTCATGGCGAAGCTCCTTGTCCGGCGCAACTTTATCAAGGGGAAACCTCTTAAAGCCGCTGCATACTGGTATTCAGTTGTCAGGTTTCCTACATTCAGGCGGAAAGCCTCCGGCTCTAAACGTCAGGTTTTTAGCCATGTTTGAAAGCCTGTAATAAGCATACCGAATCCCGCTCCATTTTTTTAGGCATAAAGATACCTATTTGAAGAAATTTTGGATATGTTTGTTCCTATTTTGGTTTTCCGTTTATGAAATGCTCAAATACAGGCAAAAAAAGAACGCTGCCCCTGTATCAGGACAACGCCCTCCCTTAAATTTTAAGATCACTTTTGTATATCCAAAACTGGAAACTAAAACTATCCTTTCTATGTGCCGCTCCCTGCAGGCACTTCTCATTCCAGATACTGCTTATGTAATTTAAATACGGAATCCACAATCCCTACTGCGTACCTTATCTCCTCATCGGATTTATCCCTGGCCAGCTCATAAAACATCTCCCGGCAGAACAGAGTCCTTTCATCCTCCCCCTGTGTATCGGCAAGGCTCCCAAGGGTAACGCCCAAAGTCTCGGCAATCTTAATAACCGTCTCCATACGGAATCCCTTCTGCCCTCCCTCCATCTTCTGCACCATCTTGAGGGATAAGCCTGCTGCTTCTGCAAGCTCCTCCTGCGTCAGGCCTTTCTCCTGCCGGTTCCTGCGGATGCTGCTGCCAATCCTGTAATAATACGCCTCACATGAGATCATCCCCATCTGCCGCAGCCCCTTCCTGAACCTTATATACAGACACCTGAAGAGTATACAAAACTACCCTTAGGATTGAACGAGGCTTTCCTTTGTTTTTGGTTGGGAAAAACGCAAATTCAGACAGCGGGGATGACAAAATCCGCCAAACAGCTTCCATACAGGCCATAACCTCTGCATCCCACAATTTTACCCATAAAAAAATACAGCCTGCCATAAACAGGACTGTATCTATAAATTTTTAAAGCTATTCTTCTTCCGGGAGCAGTTCAAAACAATATCCCACACTCCGCACACACCGGATGTTGAAAGATGAGCAGGGTGAGGCAGCGAACAGCTTTTCCTTTAAGTGGCTGATATGGTAGCCAATGGTGTTATTCTCAATATCCTGTACATAATCACCCCATACATTCTCATATATCTGTGCATAAGTCATCACCCTGCCCTGGTTGGCGGCAAGAAAAGTAAGGATATCAAATTCCTTGGCTGTCAGGCTGATCTCCCTCCGGTCACGAAATATTTTCCTGCGGTCAGGATAAATTTCAAGCCCCGGAAGACATAATGCCGATTCCATCCTCACCTCATATCTCTTAAAGTCCGGGTGCTTTTTTACCACTTCCATCATTTCATTAAAAATGTTTATTTCGCTGTCATTAAATTCCAGTATAAGTAATCGTCCTATGCTATCACCTCTTTTGTTCCTGCTCCGCTTTATCTATACTTGCCACCCTCAAAGCATCTATACTTAGATAGCCTTTTACCGTTCATATATGTGCGCTTTATTTTTTTCAGTCATATATAGTAAATGCATGACTGCCTCTTCCAAATTTTCTCTGAATATCCTGCCTTCCCGATATCCCTGCAAAATCTGCCTGATTACCGGAGGTCCGCCGGGCATCACAATATCATTGCCTGCCGCAACAGCATCCGCACCGTCCACCACTACATCCATATCACCCCAGTCTGTGACAACCGCACCTCGATATCCCCATTCCTCCTTCAAAATATGGGTACAAAGGTCTGCATTCCCGGCAGCAAACACACCGTTGATCTTATTAAAGGAAGTCATCAGACAGGCTATGTCCGCTTCTTTTACCAGCATTTCAAAGGGTTTCAGATAAATCTCCCTTGCCGCCCTTTCACTTAAGATGGAATCTGCCGCATCATAATTCTTATTGCTGCTTCCCCGGCGGAAAGTTTCCTGTTCATTCACTGCAAAATGCTTCGGGCATACCAATACCGGATGATTTTCCTGCACCCCTCTTGTTACCTCACAAGCACAGATCCCGGTCAGATAAGGGTCTTCCGAAAAATACTCAAAGTTTCTCCCTCCCAGAGGGTGTCTTAGCAGATTTACAGCAGGTGCCAGCCAGATATCAACCTGCTGCTTTTCACACTCTGCGCCCACAGCGTTACCGAATTCATACCATATACTCTTATTGAATGCACAGGCCATCAGCATTTCCGATGGCCATGCCATTTCCCCGATCCCTGCCGGTCCATCCTTATAGGAAACAGAATAGATCCCCGCATCCTCAATTGCCGGTGATACATAACCATGATATCCTGCCGGATGGCTGTTGGTTGTAACCGGTTTTCCATCCTGATCAAATATTGTCTCCGGATCGCTTCCATCCCCAAAAGCAGCAAAGGGTGTTCCTGGGCCATATCCCACACAAAGCGCCGCAAGCTGTTCCACCGTCAGTTTTTTTATCTTTTCCGGCCTGCTCCCATCAACTGCAGAAGCATCGGCAGCATCTGTTATCCAGATATCCTCCGCAGCCACAACAATCTCCGGCAGATGCAAAGCCCGGCCAGCCTCTTCCGGCTTTCTTAAAGAAGTCAGAAATTCCAGCTTATCCCTGTTGCACGCCCGAATGCCGAGGCGGTTTGCACACTGCTTTATCCGGATATCCTTGCTGACCTTCACCACCGCAGCATCTTTCGTATTTCGTGAAGAATTTCCAGCCAGAATCCGGTAATTCCCCTGCCGGATCAGATAAGCCGCTTTTTCTTCCTCATAACTGCCCCATTCCTTCCATGGAACCATAAGACATATCTGCTCTTCTTCTCCCGGCTGCAGAAGCCCTGTCTTTTCAAACCCTTTTAATTCCTGAAAAGCGTGTTCATATGTACTGCTGTCGTTTGCCAGATATAATTGTACAACCTCTTTACCTGCTATACTTCCTGTATTGCTTACACAGACCCGGACTTCGATGCCCTCCTGTTTTTTGGCAGCGCCAAGACACCTTATTTCAAATTCCGTATAGGATAGCCCATAGCCAAACGCATACAGCGGCTTCTTTGCAAAGGTATCAAAATACCGGTATCCTGCATAAATGTCTTCCCAGTAAACAGTGACCGGACTTTTCACATACCCTGCACTTCCGTTTTCCGCCGCATTTAACCCATAACTTTCGTATGTAAGCAGGTTTTCTTCCTTTTCCTTATCCCATGAGAAATGTCTTGCTGCCGGATAATCCTCATATTGCCCTGCAATGGTAAATGCCAGCCTGCCGGAGGGATTCACGCTGCCTGTAAGGATATCCGACAGTGCCGCAGCTCCTTCCTCTCCTAAAATCCCGGCAAACAGAATACTCTTAATTTGAGGATACTCTTCCGTCCATGATAAATCCGTCAGCCCATTGGTATTTAAGATCAGCACTACCTTTTCAAAATTTCCGCATATCTGCCCTGCCAGTATTTTTTCCGAATCTGTCAGGTAGTAATCCCCCTGTAAATGTCTGTCACACTCCTCACCGCCGGAATTCCTTCCAAGGACGAAAACGGCTGTATCTGAAAACTGTCTGGCATCCTCCATCCGTTCTTCCGGGATCTCATATTCTTCTGTAGGCGCATGGTACTTTCCGAAAATTTCATACATGACACCACTGGTAATCACTTTCCCTATATCAGCCCAGTCAAATTCATCCTCTTTTGTTGTCTCTTCCTTTGAAATCTGCTCCCTGTAATATTCTTTCAGACCGGGTTCTGCACAGATACCTCTTTTCTCGCATTCCTCCAGTATATTTCTGCATCCCGATTTGTGAGCCGCCCCCGAACCGTTCCCTGAATAAATCGTATCAATCTGGGCTCTTCCAAAAAAGGCTGCTTTCTGCCCTTTAAAAAAAGGAAGAAGCTGTTCCTCATTTTTCAGCAATACGATTGCTTCCTCTGCGATCTTCTTCGCCACTGCCCTGTTGTCCATTCTCTTACCTCCCTTCGGGTTTCCTGTTGCCATCTGCCATATTCCTCATCCATACGCAGACATTCCGGCTTTCTATCTGACAGCCGTTTTTGCATAAAATGCCCTGTCTCTTCCTTCTATCCATCCGTCATTCTTTACCGTATATTCCCCTGTAAGCCGGATATCCTCAGAAGAACTTCCTATCTCCACGCCGATGCTCCCCTTCTCAACTTTCCAACGCATATTTTTGTCAAGGAATGCCATCTGGCTTGCCAGAACCTCAAACACCACTGCCTTTCTCTCTCCCGGCTTTAACGATATTCTCTTAAATCCCGCCAGCTCTTTTACCGGCCTTGTCATGCTCGCATATCTGTCGGTCAGATAAAGCTGAACTACTTCATCCCCTTCGTATTCTCCTGTGTTGCATACTGCCGCTTCGATCCGAACGCTCCCCTGTGCGTCTATTTCCTTCTCTGAAATCATCAGGTCTGAATACGCAAATGTAGTATAGGAAAGGCCATGCCCGAAATAATATCTTGGCGTATGGGGCATATCCACATAGTTTACAAATCCGATGCTCTCCCCCTGATGCCATGCCGAGCCATTGGGATGATTATAATAGACAGGAATCTGCCCAGCATGGTAAGCCACAGATACCGGCAGCTTTCCGCCCGGATTGTATTCTCCAAGCAGTGCGCTGACCACCGCTTCCGCACCTGTTTCCGCCGGGCTCCATGCCTCTAATAAAGCATCCAGACATGTATCCGCCGTATCGCTGGAAACAGGTCTTCCGTCAAAGTGGACCCCGATCAGAGGCTTCCCGAATTCTGCCGCTTTCCTGATAAATGCCTCCTGACAGGGTGGAAGATTGATATTACATGCGTCTACGCCTTCCCCCATGGACGCCATAGAGCAGGTTCCATGTTTTCCCCCAATGGTCAGGATGACCACATCTGCTTCTTTTACTGCCAGAAGCGCCTCCTCAAAGCGGGATTCGTCTGCACCGGCAATGGGATAACCGTATGCATACCTGATTTCTGTTTCCGGCATCCGGCTCCTCATCTCTTCCAGCAGGCTTCTGCATTCCGGTTTCTGGCGGTGCAGTATTGCATCAAACTCTTCCGTCTCGTCCGACTGGATATTGGTTCCCGGTATTGTTTTGATCTTGTCCGCATCCGCCTGAACTACACCGCTCACTCCGGCAATGGAATTGGCAATCGCATAAGTGGATTCCATCATGCACATATGGGTATAACCGCCAAAAAATTTCCTTGCACAATCGGCATGAGGCCCGATCAGGGCAATTTTCTTTCTATCCGCCTTTAACGGGAGAACCCCGTTATTTTTGAGCAGCACCAGAGATTCCTTTGCGGACTGCAGGGATATCTCTCTATCCGTCTCCTGACACACAGCTTCCTTAAGTTCCTCTCCCGCAAGGGCATAGGGATTCTCAAACAATCCCATGCGGAACTTTGCAGTAAGGACACGCAGCACCGCTTTATCAAGCAGCTCCATATCAATTTCGCCACTTTCAAATTTCCTTTTCAATTCCTCCCCATAGCCGGTAGTACTGGGCATCTCGATATCCATTCCTGCCTCCATACAAAGAAGCCCTGCATCCGCTTCACTCTCTCCCACATGCTGTACATGATGGACATTGCTGACAGCTCCGTAATCACTGATGCAGATTCCCTCAAATCCCATCTCATCCTGCAAAAGCGTCTTTAAAAGCGTATGTGATGCAGACACCGGCTCCCCGTTGATAGAATTATAACTGGGCATGATCCCCTTAAGCCCGGATTCTGCAATGGCAGCCTGAAAAGGCTTTCCATATATCTCCTGTAAAAGACGTACCGGCGTATCAGAATGGGTTCCATGGATTCCGCCCTGTGAGTTATGAAAAGCAAGAAAATGTTTCGCTACACTCTCTGCCTTTCTCCCGGCATTCTCCCCTTTCTGAATTCCTCTTGTATAAGCCGCCCCCATTGCCGAAGCCAGCGCAGGGTCTTCCCCATAGGTCTCACCCTGCCGCCCCATACGGGAATCCCTCGAAATATCCAGCACTGGCGCCAGCACATGGGTAATGCCGCAGGCCGCTTCCTGTCTGCTTACGATTTCGGCAATCTTCTCTTCCAGTTCCGGATCAAAGCCTGAACCTCTCCCAATCCCTGCCGGAAAACTGGTGGCATCCTGAATAAATGCTCCGCATAACCCTTCCATATGGAAAATAGCCGGGATGTGATGCGGACTGTTATCCATTACAATCTTCTGCACGCTCCTCTGCCACTGTGCCGCCTCTTCCAAAGTCTCTATCCTGCGCATTTCCAAGGTGCTGACTTCCCCGATTCCAAAAGGTGTACCCTCCGCAATCTTCTCCATATCCTCAAAGTTTTCCCCGAAAGGGAAAATGCAGTTGACCTGTGCCATTTTCTCATCGAGACTTAATTCTGCCAAAAGTGCGGCAGCACGTTTCTGTGGTGTTTGATTACAATCCAGATATTGTGTTCCCATTTCTCTTATTTCCTTTCCATTCACCGAATAAATCTATTACAGAACAATTTCAGAATACGCTCTTATGTAAGGATGCTATGCGCTCCAGCCCAGAAACTGTTATTTCAAAATCACTTCAACCTCATGTTTCCTGCCATCCCTGAAATCTGGTAAAACTGATCCGGAAACGGCAATGCCATCCACCACGATTTCGGCAGTTCCGTTTTCCAAATGATTCGGATTCCTGATGACAATATGGTAATCCGCTCCCCTGAAATGCCTTGTCATCTCTGCATGTTCCCAAGCGGAAGGAAAACAAGGCTCTATCCGAAGCCCGTCATAATCATGCTTTACCCCCATGATCCCCTCGCACAGCCCCATAAGACACCATGCAGACGTACCGGTAGTCCATGACTGATAAGATTTCCCATAATATCCCGGATTGGTGGAATAGCAGTTGGTAAACACATAGGGTTCCGCCCCTGACTGTATGGAAGGGTTCGTATCACTGTCCGGCATGATCTTCTTTAAGGTTTCCACTGCCTTGCCGCCTCTCCCAGCCTTGCAGTCCATCAAAATCTTAAAGCCTGTGGCATGACAGTACACGCCTCCATTCTCAAACAATCCCGGCAGCATACCCGACATTCTTCCCACATTGGGCGAATATTCGGGGTATGGCGGCATGTTTAAAGGGAAGCCAAAATCATGCTCCATGCTGTCTACTGCCTGCAATACTAGAGGAAGCTTCGATTCGTCCGCCACGTCACCGAGTACCGCCCACGTCTGGGCATTCAAATAAATTTTGCTTCCGATGCTTTCTTTTGAACCGATGTTCTCCACCGGACTTAAAGCCCTCATATACCATCCGCCATCCCATGCTTTCTCATTAATACACTTCTTCAAAGTCTCATATTCTTCTGCAAGCGTCTGTGCATATTCATGTTCGCCATATTTTTTCATCAATAATTCCAGCTCTTTTAATGCAAGACAGAACTGATGGGAGAGCATCACTGATTCCGCTTCCGGATCGGTGGTAACATTCAGCGCATCATTCCAGTCCGCAAAATAAATGCGTACCAGCCCGTTTCTCCCTTTATCGGCAATCAGCCTGTTCACAGCCGCCTTAACGTGTTCCAGCATGGCTGCTTCCCCGCCATCCTGCCATGAAATAGGCTCCTCAAGAATGGAAAAATCACCGGTTTCTTTGATCAGCCGGCATACTGCCCAGATGATCCAGAAGGGCTGGTCGGAATACCTTGTATCATCATAAGGATACCATGTCAGCACTCCATGACCGTCCTGAAACTGATGCCTTAAGCACTCCAGTATTTCCTCTTTTGCCTTATCCTGCCTGTAATTCAATAATGCTGCGGCGATCTGCAGATTATCCCTGACACCCTTTTTCCCGACAATACAGAAATCCACCTGTTTCTTTACCCAGTTATTCATGATGTGGTTGATCTTTTCATCCGGCGTCTGCACAGACAGAGAACTGTATTTATGGTAATAATAATCCTGCGCTTTCCGGAATTCCTGTTCCACAGCTTCCCTGCTTAAAATACCGGAAACTGTCTGTCTTGCCTCCTGCCGGGATTCACTGATCCCAAATATCAGGTGAATTTCTTTTGATTCACCAGCCTGAAGGGTAATCCTGTGCTGCAATACACCGCCCAAAATAAAAAGCGCCGCCTCGGAGTTTGTACAGTCTCTTCCCCCAACCACCACATCTGGACGCTGGAACAGTGCACAGGCAGAAGCATCCGGCTGTGTGATCGTACTTGTGGAGCCGCAGAACTTTGTCAGATCCCCGTCATATGCATATACCGGCTCCGAAGAAGCCAGAAAGCCATGATACCTGTCATGGGGTGCAAAGGGATGGGAAGAATCACAGTAAATCCCATTCAGTTCCCTGTCAAAATCTGTTTTCATACACCGGTACATCTCGTAGTACCTTGGGTAAGAAAACCCTTCCAGATAGAAGCTCACTGCCGGAAAGATGCTTAAAGTCCTCTCCCTTTCACCCGTATTTTGAATATTCAGGCTCCAGATTTCATGAAACCCTTCCTGCGGCACAAAAATCCTCCATGAACTTTGTATCTCATGGTACTTTGACTGTATCAGGGAATACCCGATACTATGTGTACACTGATACTCTTCCACTTCCACATTCAAAGGTCCAAAACCTACATTCCAGCAGGAGCTGTCTTCTTCATCCCGAAGGTATATATATCGTGCATCATCCCGGTTGACCATACACATATCAGCTTTCTCACTGAGATAATAGCTGCGCCCATGACCAATCTGTGAAACCTGTGCGCAATACCGGTTTTCATTCCATAAATAATTATACCAGTATCTAGGTGTCCTTGGCTCTTTTATCATACATGAATTTCCATCCTGCGAAAATTTGTATATCCCATTGCCCGTAGAATAATTCTGACTGTTTTCCATCGTTACAACTATCTCCTTTTCACCATCTATCTCACATTTTTCAAACTATGCCAAGTATAATCGTATTGATGTTTTCCGTATTGTAAAATAAAACTTTCCATTGTAAAATTCTATTTGAATTTCAATTTTAGAAAACCGGTGCATAAAAGTTTTCTTTCTCATGCACCGGTCAAATAATGATTACTTCTTCAGTTCTTGCTATTTACTTTTTTGCTGCCTTTCTCTCTGCCACTTCCTGCCGCATTGCAGGCAGCTTCTTCTCCAAATCAAATCTGGTAAAGATAAAGAACATCAGCAGGTTGATCACTACCGGAAGATAATTGGAGAATCCGTAGATGGAATATCTCATGGAAGTTGTTGCTTCCGCTACAGTTGCGTCGTAAGACCCCAGCACAAGGAACAGGCTAAGCAGAAGGGAACCAACCCCGCCTCCTACCTTACTGCCGAATCCAATTGCACCGCTGGAAGTTGCAACCAATGTTTTATCATATTTCCACTCATTATAATCAACAGCCATTGCCAGCAGTACGCCATAAAGACACATTAAGGGGATCTGGATAAAACTTCCTACCAAACCTGTTACCATGTAAACCATAAAATTGGTAGGCATGATACAGCGTACTGCAGCAGGAATTGCCGCACCAAGAAGCCCCACATAAATGGTCTTAGTCACACCCAGCTTTGCAATGATTGGTTTCGATAAAGCAAATCCTATCACTGTAGCAAGCATTCCCACAGCTCCCAAAAGTCCTACAAGACTGTCATTCCCAAAAATCCATTTGCAGTAATATGTACCGCCAGAACCTGCAATTGTATTAGTGACCTGTGTGATCAGGTTGAACAATAATACGATCACCCAATACTTATTATGGAACAGCATTCCCATTGCTTCCTTAAAAGGCACTGTTTCTTCGCCAGACGCCTCCTTGTCCTCCTTAAGATCCTCACTTATGTCAGATGCAAAAACTGCTTTGCGGCCATTGTTATAGCAGATCAGGAACAAGAGAAGAACCGCTGCTCCCAAAACAACTCCATACTTTATCCATGCACTCTGCGTTCCACCTAACATATTTGTTACTGGAATTGTTGCAATGCCAATCAGCATACCTGCCCCATAATTGCCTACAGCACGAAAAACTCCCATACTTCCCCGCTCGCTCTGGCTGTTCGTTCGTACCACCATCACTGCTGAAAAAGGTGTTGCAATCATCGTGTAAATAACCGCTGTCAAGAGCAGATTCGTTATAAGTACATAAATCAACGCCGGAATCTGCCCCACCTGAATAGGAACCGTAAACATCATCACCATGATCACTGCCGCTGGAATCGCCATTCTGAGCATCCACTGATAGTATTTCCGGTTTCCGCCTTTAGAATGATCTATGACATTTCCGAAAATCACATCTGTAAACGCATCTATGACTTTTGCGATTGCCATAACAATGCCAACACTTCCTACTGCCAAACCGACTTTATCAGTATAGAAGTAAGTCAACTGCCCTACAATATTTCCCATCAGTCCAAGGGCTAACTGTCCGCCAAAATCAGCCATATAATCCCCGCCACGCATTACACGCCTTGCGCCGTCCGCATCATAACGGACTGCATTTTTGTCCTTTGCCATTTCTCTGCCTCCTTGTTATTTTTATTAATTGAATTTTACTACTCCGCCCTTTATGAATATTGCAATATAATCCTCAAAATTATAAAATACTATCATTTCTCTAAAATTAAGTGATACTGCACACCCGGAATTTCACCATTTAAAGCAAAAAATACACCTTCCTTGTCTTCTTCCCCATCCATTTCTTTCAGAATCCTACCTACCGGATTCAAAATCTGTAATCTTGCTTTCTCTGCTTTTACACGAAGCCTTCCTTCCAGAGTCTCCACATACAATTTCCCCTTAAACTCCACCGCTGTAAAAGGCATTCCCATCATTTCCGGTCCCGGATTATAAGTGGTCTCATCCATTCCTGTTGTTCCCATTGCTGTCAATACAAACTCCTTCGCATCTGTAAGTAATTCCTCTCCTACCGGGAGCAGTGTCATGGATATCCTCTCATTTTTTGACTGCACACTTATCTTGTCAGAAAGCACAGTGTTTTCATCCGGTGAGCCACTGAAACAGGCACAATATGGGGTATTGACCATATATCTGGAATGATCCGGATCAAATACGATCTCCTTTGTGTCGGAAACCAGCTTCCCGTCCACATATCCTGTACCTTCCGGTATCACTCCCCATTCTTTCATCGCTTGATCCATCAGCTTTGCAAAAGTACGGTAATCTCCATCTCCTGCAATCTGTGCAATATCGTCAAATACCAATGCCTGCTCCCCTAAATGCACACCCGGCTGTATTTCATCCGTTCCCCTTGCTGCCTTTGCCAGACGGTTTTCTTCCTTATAGCGGCGCATTGCATCCCGGTAAGCAGACCACGCATAGTATACACCATGCTTTGCATCAGACAATTCCGCTCCGTTTAAAAATCCTGCATTTACCGCAATATCCGCATCTCCCTGATAAGAATCCCCTCCATCTAAGAATACATTGCGGGTTGCCATGATATAAGGGAAGAATGTGGAAGGCATTGCATGGAAGCTGGGCAGGGTACGGAGGTCATTCTGGGTATAGACCACATCCGCCTTAACCTTTGCCGCAGATACCATTCCCTTTAAAAATACAGAAGCCAAGAATCCCCACTGGCAGACAACCGCCGGATCATTATACACATCAAATACATTCAGGATTTCATCAGCCGGCTGGTCATCCCATTTCTCCGATGTATGATGGTTATACAGGATCAGACCATCCCAATCATTCAGGCAGGCATATGCAATCGTCTGCAAAAAAGCGGTGGAATGGAAGGGATGAAGACCATACTCATTCCATTCACTGAGCATAAACGGTTTTCCTTCCACGATTGCAACAGACGCAAGGCTAAGAAGAGTTGTTGACATGGAGCCTATCCCTTTTTGCATAGTCAGAGGATTTACTGAAACATACTCCTCAGGTCCCGATACCAGATAAGTATTTCCTTGAACCGGAAGGAGCGGATGGTTAAAATAACTGTTGTTTTCCATTAAATCTCCATCCGTATGCCCATAAACATCAGCCGCACCTGCAATCAAGTTACTGGTGACAATCGGCACTTTTACTCCAAGGGAATGGAGATAGTCCTTCATCCCCTGATAAAATCTGCGGTTCATATAAATACCAAATTCCATAAAATCTGCATAACGTGCCGGACTGCATTCCCCATCCCAAGCACCATTTGGATCATTTACGGGCTGATAAAAACCTCCGTCTACTCCCCTGACAGTTCCCCGTATCGGATCTTCATCATCTTTTAGTGCACATATTCCTTTGTGCGTCCATGCTTCTTTCAACCGCTCACGTGTATCATACTTCATCAGCAGATAGTTGTTGAAACGTCTCTGTACCTCATTGCGGTAAGGTTCCATCTGCTCGCCATCATCCGCCCCCATCGTCCACTTAATCGCAGAATCTTCATTATTGATCTGAACTGTGACCACCGCCGGATCATCAATCAGTGCCAGCCCCGTATAAGGATTGACATGGCAAAGAAGTTCTTTTGCATACTCTTTCTGCAGTTCGATCAGTCTTTCGTTGTACATGGGATGCCTTTTTATGCAGGAAGGGGTACCTCCCGGATAATCCAGTTCATCCGCCGCCATAAATTCCCTTGCCACAATCAGATCTATATGCAGGTAAATCCCCTTCTCTTTTAACTTTGCCGCAAAATAATCAAAACGATCCAGTCCTTCTTTATGGAATTTCCTGCTGTTTCCGCTTTCATAATCCAAAAGGGGGGCTTCCCTGCAGCTGCTCCAGCTTCCCGGTTCATCCCCAATCGGGGCATCCGCTGCATGAAGACGGATAATATTAACTCCCATGCTTGCAAAACGGTCTGCCAGTTTATCCGCTGTTTCATGATCCGGCGTATTGGATCTTGCTGCTACATTAAATCCCAGAAATCTGGCACGTGTTCCATCTTCAAAATAGAAATGCCCTTTCCTGCTCTCCACAAATCCATGCTTCCCCGCCGGTGCATCAAGCAGATAGGAATAGTCCAGTACTCCTCTGTTTGGCTCTGCCTTGTGAATCCTGATTTTTTGTTCCATGTCTCATTTCCTCCATTTTTCTATAAATTTGCTCCATTTACATTTATCATCTGTGCGTACCACACTGCTGAATCCTTCGGGATTCTCTCCTGTGTACGATAATCTACATAAATAAGCCCAAACCGTTTATCGTACCCTTCCGTCCATTCAAACTTGTCAAAAACAGAACCATAAAGATAGCCCAGTATCTGATACCCCTCATCTGTTGCACGCTTTAACCCATTCAGATATTTTTTCAAATACTGAATTCTCTGCTGGTCATGTACCATGTTTCCCTGCATTTTGAAATCAACATTCGCCATGCCATTATCTGCAATCAAAATTGGAATCCTGTATCTTTCCTGATAAAAACGTACCGCCCAATACAACGCATCCGGTGTGATCGGCCAGTCCATTGCTGTGCGTGGCATCCCCGGATAAACAGCCTCATTCCTGCCATGATCGTCATCATAGTTGTTTACCTTGCAGTAGTTGTACCCTACAAAATCCAGCGGCTGTGAAATCAGTTTTTTTTCTTCTTTATTTATCATATTGGATAAGGATGGGCTTACCCTGCCTTTTATGACTGGATCAAGCCACCAGTTGCTAAAACGGAAGTCTGCCTTATCGGGAAACATTCTTTTTTTGGCTTTTTCAATTTCCTGCTCTGTTTCTTCCCATGGAATGAAAAACATCCCGTCCATAGCAATTCCTACCTGTGGTGGCAATACTGCCTTTTTCCGTATTATCTGAGTTGCCTTTCCATGCGCCAAAAAAATATTTTTTGTCAACCTGCATAACCGTTGAAACGCCTGTATAGTTCCTGCCGGACTGGATTCAAAAGGTGCATACTCGCCTGTCATATACCCTTTTCCAATAAATGCAGCGACATCATTGAATGTTATCCAGATGGACACTTTATCAGATAAAGCCTCCAATATGACTTCTGTAAACTGCGCAAACTCTCCGCTAATCCCTTCCCATTCCCATCCCCCTTCTTCATGAATCCACATCGGAAGATTCCAGTCAAACAGAATACATAAAGGGGTAATCCCTGCGTCAACCAATTCCTGTACCAAATTCCTATAAAATTGAATCCCCTTTCCATTAACCTTGTTTTTCTGTGGCATAATACGTGGCCAGCTTACAGAAAATCGGTAAGCTTTCAAGCGCATCTGCTTCATCAATATAATATCCTCTTTATAGCAATGGTAATGATCACAGGCTATATTTCCATTATCGCCATGTTTTATATGCCCTTCAGCAAGTGCATCCCATATTCCAAGGCCTTTTCCATCTGCATTATATGCTCCTTCCATCTGATAAGCTGTACTTGAAGCACCCCATAAAAATCCATTTGAAAACCCCATTATTATTCACCTGCTTTCACATATTCAACACTTAATATTCAAATTTTTATGACTGCATCTTATCATATAATCTTCTGCCTTTATTGCAAAATACTATTTAAAATTGTAATATTCAATCTTGCCTTTTATTATCCCAATAATTATACTTAGGTTAACTTCTCATTTGAATTTGTAAAAGGCACTTTATACTAAGAGGAACTAGAATGGATTATATTTCATTTTGTAAAAATTTCTTTGCAGCGACAAACATCCCAATCAGTCTTCTTAAAAACGAAAATGCGGAATATTCTGCCCTGGGCGAAATGCTCTCTATGCATCCACAACCACACTGGGAACTTTTCCCAATAGATCGCAATCCAGTCTTTTGCTCTTATTCTCCTGACATTGAATATGGGCGAATACACGTTGATCATACCGACTATGATGTTATTTTAGGTCCTGCTTTTAACGTTCCCGTAACCGGGCAGATGGTCCGGCAGTATATGCATGAATTCATGGTGCCCTTAGACTGCAGGGAACAGCTTATGGAATGCCTTTCCTCTATTCCGAGAACAAGCCATCTCCAATTTGCCCGATACCTTGCTTTTCTATATCAATGCCTGAACCATAAAGAAGCCAACCTACAGGATTTCTATACAGAAGACGAGGTTTATACCAGAAGCCGGAATCAACGTCAGGTATATAACATGATAGATGATATGGAAAATGACAATCTCCATAATACTTACCCTTTTGAACTTGAAATGTACCAATATATAAAAAATGGAAATGTGGAACACCTCAAAGAATTCCTACACACGAACAGCATATTTCTTAAAGAAGGGAAAATGGCTCACAGCCCGGTACGCCATACAAAAAATCTCTTTATTGCTACTGCCGCCAAAGTCGGCTTCCTTGGTGCAATACCCGGAGGCGTGGATATTGAGAAAACATATCAGCTTGCAGATTTTTATATTCAGGAGTGTGAACAACTTCAGACGATAGAAGAAATTACAAATCTGCAATATATGATGATTATAGATTTTTGTCAGAGAGCCGGTGAAACACATATGCCGGATGGTATTTCTTCCGAAGTATATCAGTGCATGAACTACATCCGCAGCCATACCAATGAACCTATCAGTATTGATGACGTAGCGAGACAGGTACACAGGAGCAGTTCCCATATGATGCGGCGTTTCAAAGAAGAATTAGGTATTCATATCGGTGCGTTTATAACAAGATGCAAGTTAGAGGAAGCTAAAAGTCTCCTAACCTACAGTAATAAAAGTCTGGCAGAAATCAGCAGCTACCTCTGCTTTTCCAGCCAGTCCTATTTTCAGAATGTTTTCAAAAAACAATATGGAATTACTCCTATGCAGTATCGGAAAAACACCCAGAAGAAATGACCTCTCAGCGTGAGGTTAATTTTTGTAAAAATATCTTCATGCCAATAAAGGTACAAGATAAAAATTTTTACTTTGTACCTTTATTGTATTCACTTATTCATTCCGTTAAAGACTTTCTTGTATTTTTATGATGGGATATATCAAATAAGCATTCTAATCTTAATCGTTTACACTTGAAAAAACATACAAACAAGTGGGTATAACATCCCGTCATACTGTGTCCTTTATTCTTTTCCACCTGTCCGCTGTTCTTCCTGCCCCATAACAGCATTAAATTCTTTCACAATCTCATCATACAATTCCTGCCTAAACTGCCTTGTCACAGGGTAAGCGATATCCTGATATACATCCTTTCCGTTATCGTCCAGCCGACCGGTCTTGTAGTCCGGCATAGAGACAAAGATGTTGCCTTTCTGTGAGATACCGATACGGATTCCGGTCACTTTGAATACGTCATTCAGGATGATGGAAGCGTTTGCCTTAAGGCATCCATCCTGATTCTGCATAGGGGTTACGGTCACTTTAATGCTCATGCCGCCTGCATTAATTGTATTAGTTGTATTATTGTTTTCCTTCATATCTGCCTCTTTCTGCGCTGCTGTATCTGTAGATACACTTTTGCGCTCTTATTTTTCAGCACTTTCCGCCTGAAGGTCTTTTTCATATGTTTTTCAGGTTTTCTAAATATTTCAGGCTTTCCCTGAAACATTTTTCCGGCTCCGCCGGAGTTTATCACCCTTTACGCTTTTGCTAGTACCGGAGTTATCTTTCTTTTGTTCCTGCCATTTCTCTTTTATAAAATCCCGCCAGATACCCGGCTACAACATCCGCCATATCCCCCTGCTTCCTACAAAGCCCTTCCGCAGTCGCAAAAAGCATATCCTCCATCAAAAGATAGCGATAGCTGTTCATATCCTGCCTTTTCAGTTCTTTTATGGCTTCCATTGCCCTGCCGCTTATGGATGTCTGCGTCCTGGTGAGGCGGATGCCGGATGGCTGGTATGCCCTGCCCGGCAGTTCCTTTTTCTGCGTTCCTGTCTGGTTTTCCAATGCGCTGCTCCTTTTCTGTTCCTGTCTCTATTGCTGCCCTCTGCTTTTCCCTTTTCATCTCAAATACCTGTTCTATCCCCTTAAGCACCTGCCCCGCCACTGACAGAGCGGTACTGCAAAGCCCGTATACCATAAGCCTTGGGGCGGTGGCAAGCACAGGCAGGAGGGAAGAAACAGGCGGCGGCTCTGCCCGGATGCGTACCGCCGCCATATACTGTGCGCTCCGGATCACTGCTTTTGTGATATCGTAGATATGCTCCGGGTTCTGGGAATCATGGCAGCGGCATAAGTCGCTGATATTTTCAATATAATTCTTATCTTTCCCATAGATTTCACTCTCCACCGCTTCCCTCACATATCCCTGTACGTTGCCTGACTTTGCATGGAGAAGGGAAAGTATCTCCTTTTCATTATTTTTATCCAGCCGCCATATCTCCGGCCTTCCCCTCCCGTTGGTGTCAGCAATATCAAAAACATGGTCTACATACGGCCTGTAGTGGGAGGAATCTATGATGGCAATGCCTTTACTGCCCCTGCGCACATACCGCCCCTTTTCCCGCCATCCGCTGTAGGTCTCCACCATCTTGGCATCCGGCCTCTGGGCATAGAGCAGGCTGGCGTTCTCAAAGCCCATCTGGTAATGCACTGCTGAAAAGTTTAAAAAGCTGCTCCAAGACGTTTCATCCTGAATGATCTTAGGCACAATCTCCCGGTAAATATCTTTTGTATAAATGATACCTTTCATCACTTCCCTCCTCCTGCCCCATAATTCTGAATCTTTCTACAGCCATGACGGCCTGCCGCACATGACGATCTTCCCTGTGGAATAGACCGGACGGAACACCACATATCCCTTTGAAGAAGAGGCATCCACAAGATAACCGTTCCCTGCATAGACCGCCACATGGGAAATATTTTTGTACCTGCCATTTCTGGTAAAGCTGTAGAAGATCAGATCTCCCGGCTGGATGTCCTCATAGTCTACTTCACATCCCCTGTCGGATAAGAGCTGCCCCTGTGATGCGGCAGTGTTGGAACCATGGTAGGAAAGGGTGATTCCTGCCTCTTTATAGGCATAATAAGTGAGGGAGCTGCAATCGTAATAATCCCCGCTGTCACGTTTTGCCTGGCTGTAAGGCTTCCCAAGCCTTGCAAGGGCGTTTTTGACTGCCTGTGATCCCACATCACCGCCAAGGTTTAAACGTTCTGCCTCTTCTGGTGTCAGGCTCCCTGCACCGGGGCTTCCATAGCCGCCTGTCAGCCCTTCTATGTTTTCCAGCACCTCCGGCGACATTAAGTAACGTAAGATTTCCGTTTCTTCCTCTGTAAATATCCCTGTCCTGATGATATCCTCACTGGTAAGGAGCGTGATGCGTACTTCCTTTATTTTTATCTCCACTTCCTCTGTCCTGATGGTGACGTTCCCGTAAAAATCCTCTTCCTCGTAAGACTGCTCCACAACCTCCCTGCGGTAAGAGGTACTCATGGAAGTCATTTCATCAAAAGTATCTCTTAATGCCCTCCTGTTCTTTTCCGTCATTACCGTTGCGGTATCGCCGAACCCATGCTTCACCATGTAGACCATAAGGATATCCGCCATATTGTCTGGCTCCCCGTCGCCCTCATAGTCCTCATAAATAAGCTCCGTCTCATCCCCGCTGCCGGGATCGGCAAGCTCTTCCTGTACCTTTTCCCTGAAATCCTCCGTATATTCCGCAAGCACCTCCACCGCCCCCGGCTCCTCTGACAGCTTCGGGAGCAGGATGGAGAATGGTGAATTGAATAGCAGTGTGATGATAAGGACTATAATAAATGCCGGGATAAGGGCAGGGATCAGAACCGTACCTATGGCAAGGAGCGCATTTGCAGCTGCCGCTTTTACTTTCCCGACCAGTAAATCCTTTGCCACTTTTAAAAGGCTGTCTCCCTGTTCTTCCTGTGAAAATTTGTCAGAGACGTAGGAGAGCAGCCTGAAAGCGGCTGCCCTCTCCTTCCTGTTCTTACTATTTCTGCGGCTGTTATCCTTTTTCACCCCTTTATCTTTTCCTTTGTCCTTTTTATTCTTGTTATCTTTCCTGCCTGTTTTGTCCTTCCTGCCGGAGATATCCCCATCACGCTGGCGTATGGAATCCCCGGCATTTCTTTTCTGGATATGGCTGGTGCTGATGCTATTTACAGGAATGTTATTATTATCCTGCACCTGCAATAAAGCTGGTTCTCCCACACTCTGCATTTGAGGCGGCTGTGTTTCCATCCGGTAAATCTCTGGTATCTTGGGTGTTCCTGTGCTTTTTGCTGTATCAGCCTCTATGCCTGTATTTTCCCTTCCAGCTTTTGTCCGGCTGTATTTCTCTTTTCCTGGCCTGAAAAGCTTCTTCCCCTTATATTTGGAAATCTGCCCATCTCTTCTGTCGGAAAATGACTGCGCATACCCACTTGCAGAAAGGTTTCCTGCTTTATTCTCTGTAACAAAATTTACTGATGATTTTTCCCTCCGGGATTCCCCGGCATATTTTTCCCTGCGTGTTTTGGATGTTGCTGCTGATCTCGGTTTCTGTGCTTTTTCCTTTTTACCTTTACGCTCTTTCAAAATGAAACCATCCGTCCTCTTAATACTGGATGGAGTATCTTCTTTCCTGTGAAGGGCTGGCTCTTTTATCTTTATTGTATTTTCATGGTAAGTGGAAGGTCTCTGCACCTGATGCACCTGATTCTGATACTGTTGATGTTGTTCTGGCTGACAGTTCCCCGCTGGCTGTTCCTGATTCATACCAGATTCCTTCCGGTATTTCTGCAGTGGTCTTTTTATATGGAGATTTCCGAATACAGCCAGTTCTCCACATTTGCTTCTATTCCTGCCGCCTGCACTGTTCCCATGCTCCTGCTGACAGGATTTCGCTGTATCATCTGCAAAAAATTCCCCTGCATCCCTGCCGGCATTGGATTGTCTCTGTATCTGCGTTTTCAACTGTATTCCTGTACCTGCCCCTGAAAGGTTCTTCTGCCAGATCGCATCCTGCTTTTCTTTTGGGGAGAAATTTGCAGTATTCTCCGTATATTTCTTCCCCTGCCCTGCGTAATGGATTTTCCTGTCCGCTTTCTGCCTGACTGTGAAATTTTTGTCTGTCCTTTTAATCCTCATAGGCTCCCCTGCCCGTTCTCCCGATACCATTTCGCCATGAACGCGCTGCGGTCAGGGAATGGCGGCAGGGGCGTTCCATAAGGGCAGGCGTTCAGGATATCCCTGCCTGTCTGCACATAAGAGAGGACTTCCCTGTAATACGCTGTATTGGCAGGGGTATATCTGTCCTGTGTTTCTGTCTTTGATCCTGCCACTGCTGTATCAGGCGTTTTCTCTGGTATCTTCCCCATAAGCGACAGTTCCCCTTCCGCAAGGGCTTCCAGACCGCATAATGCATTGTGGAATTTCAGGTAATCGCAAAGGCTCTGATACCCCACTTTCCTGTCTCCGGTTTTGATGGCATTGTCAAGAAGCGTTAAAAATGTGGCAGGTTCTTTTATTACAGGAAGTATGCCAAACGATACCCTCGCTTCCCCTTCTCTGAAGAAATCCACCCGGTATAAGAGTTCTTTTCCGGCTGGTATCTTTTCTTTCGGCTGGATATCCGCCAAAGGCAAAGGCAGCGCCTTTAGCAGCACTGCCTTATCCTCTTCCTTATATACAAATGTGATAAGCGGGATTCCCTTCTTCCTCTCTTCCCCGGTAGTCCTTATATCCATCAAGAATTCTTTCAATGCTTTCTCAATGTCCTTCTTCATGGGCAGCCTCCTTCCCGTCCTCAAAAGGGTTAGTGGAAAATAATTTATAGATGGGGCTGTCCTTATCGACAGTGATATCCATGGGCACGATCATGTTGCCATGCTTCAATATCCCTGTTCCGCTCTGCGCTCCCCGGACGAACTTAAGCTGCTCCGGACTGATGTTGATCACTTCCGATAACTTTTCAAGGTCAGTGGGAGCCTGCCGCAATAATGCAACAAACTCCGAATTGGCAAGCATGGTGGTTGCTGTATAATTCTGTAACATGTCCAAAATGTTCTGAGTGATACCACTGCACAATCCGCCCAGCTTCCGCACCTTCTTCCATAATGAAAACAGGTATTTTGCGGAATACTCTTTATCTAAAAGCACATGAAATTCATCTATCACAAGCCATGTAGCCCTGCCACGCTTTGCATTCTCCATAATCCGGCTGCCGATATTCTCCATCATCACAAGCATGGAGATAGCGGAAAGTTCCTTCCCCATATCCCGGATGCCATAGACCAGAAAGCGGTTGTCGATATCCACATTTGTTTCATGGGCGAAGATGTTCAGGGAACCGCCGATAAACAGTTCCAGTGACAGGGCAAGCTCCTTTGCCTCCATCTCCGGCTGTGCCACGAGGATATCATAATAATCATGCAGGGTTTTCTGCTTCCATAAAGTCTTTGTTTTCTCCCCTTCCTTTTTCCCCCTGTTCCTCATGCATTCCTCTTTGATCTCCTGATAGAGCAGGCGCACACAACGGTCTATGATGGACTTCTGCCGGGAATTAAGAGCCTCTCCCATGCACTGCTCACAGATGCCAAGCATGAACTCCCCCTTTTCAGCAATAATGCCCTGAATGTCTGACACATCCTCCGGCAGTGCCATAGGGTTAATATAGTTACCCGTATAAGTAGAAAGCACCACCACCTGGCCGCCGAACCGCTCCGCAATCCCGAAGTATTCATGCTGGGGATCGATCACAATAATGTCATCATCCGTATTTAAAAATACATTCCCCATCTCCATCTTGGCAAAGAAGGACTTCCCCGATCCGGGTACGCCGAAAATGAATCCGTTGCCATTCACCAGCCTTTTCCTGTTTCCAAAGAGGATGTTGCGGCTGACCTGGTTCACGCCGTAGTAAGTGCCGCCTTTCCCCGGAAGGTAAAGCTCCTGCACGTTAAAGGGCATGAGTACCGCAAGGGATTGTGTCATAAGTGTACGCATGGTCTCCACCTGACGCACACCTATGGGCAAGGCTGTGTTTAATGCTTCCCTCTGCTTTAAATAATGCGCCTCTATCTGGCAGGAGTTCCTTTTGCCGATAGTCACCAGGGTTTCCTCTATGGCTTCCAGTTCTTCCTTCGTGTCTGCCTTGATGATGATGGTCACTGCCACATAGAAGAGCCGCTGGTCATTCTCCCTCACGTCATCCATGATCTCTTCGATCTGCTGTTTCTCCGTCCGCTTGTTGTAGGAAATGTCGGAAGAGAAATCGTTGTTTTTATTCCGCACCCTCTGCTGGCGGATAATGTCGCTCTCAATTCCCATATATTTCTTCTGCAGGGTGCTGGTGGTCACGTCCTTTGGGATAGGCGCTACATCAATACTGATAACGGTGTGCGCCGGAACGGTTGCAAGCTCTGTGAGAAACCTGTCCGATAAGGAACTTGGGTATTTCTTAATGAATAACGCCTTGGCATATCTTTTTTCATCCTGCATATAGGTGGGATAAAACTTTAACATGCTGTTGCAGATATCGTCTTTGTAATCCCTGCTCACCCTTACCGCCTCTTCAAAATCGAAGGAGAAATATTCTTCCTCACCCATGCGGTAGAAATCATGGAGGGTACGCAGGCGTTCCACTCCGTTTAAGGTAACAAGGCTGCTCCCCAGCTCCCCGAAGCCTTTCTGTAATACCGCCTCAAGGCTGGCGAACGCCGCCTTTGCTTCCTCATAATTCTTCCTGATAATGGAGACAGTCAGGTATCTCTCCTGTTCTATGCCCTGCTTCCCTTCCATGATCTTCTTCTCCATGATCTGGTTGTAGCAGCCACGCTCCGCATCGTTCCCGTCACCCTTTTTCTGGAACAGTACCTTCTCCCTCAGGGATCTCATGTTCCGGTTTTTGTTGTTGATGGTGATCTTGAACTCCACATCCATGGCGTTTAAAAACTTGCAGTAGCTTTCAAATATCCCCACCTGCTCCGCCTCGCTTGTGGTGTTGTAGTTCACGTCCGAAAACAGGTAGCTTTTGCTGTAGCGGTTCCCCGCCACTTCAAAGATGCCATCCGGTGCAATCTTAAGGATCTCTATGCACTCCTGCACACTTTTCGGGGTTTTGTATAAAGGCTCCCCTGCCTTTTTATAGATAGAAAATTTGTCCTGGAATAACCTCAATCTGTCTGCTCCTTCCTTTTATAAGCCGGAAGGGATGGGAAAATGCTTTTTATGTAGCAGTTCCCATATACAGAAAACCCGGTAAGGGAGTTTTCTGCACTCCCTTCCGGGTCTGATGGTTGATTGTTGCTGTATAAAATCTGATAAGACCGCTTCTGCGCCTTTTATCATCTGACTCTATATTTAAACACATCTCTTCTGTAAAACTGGTTTCCGGGCTGGTCTATGGCACATGAAAATATTGAAATAGAATTATTTTCATGAAAAAGCACACTTAAAGCGGTTTTTAAGTGTGCCTATACTCTTGTATTTTCTTTTGGCTGTACTGCCGCCAGCAATAACCTTCTGTATCACCCTTCTGCCCATAACCTGTCTGGAAATATTTTATGCTTTCATGGGCTTCCGTTTCTTCATGGCCTCCAAAAGGTCTGCTGCCCCGGCTTTTGTGTCTGCCACGATCTCCGCCGGTGTCATATGTTCATATCTTGCCGCATTGTATTCACGTATTTTCCGGATATCATCCAGGTCAAAACGTTCACTGACCTCAGGTTCTTTTATCATCACTGCCATAGTCCTCTTCCTCCTCTTCCAATAATGCTGATGGCGGGTATATCATCAAATCTTTATAGCCCTCATATGTGGTGATGGCTTTTATGCCCCGGATCGTCTTCACATTGACGATGTGCTTAAAATTCCATGATATGATGAAATCGCATCCTGCAAGGATCGCCGCCGCTATATGCCGGCAGTCATCATAGCTTTTCCGCTTCAGGAATCCGAAGTCAATGAATTTCTCCGCAAGCTCCACCGTACCTTCATCTGTCTCAATTATATTATACTCTATCTGGTCTAAATAATCCAACAGGGTTTCCCGTTTTTCCCTGCTGCACTGGTTAATCTCATACACCACCACATCAGAAATGTATACCTCATACTTCCCTTCTTTGAAAAGTTCCCAGATCTCCTGTGTTTCTTTCATCCTTTCGGGCGCATCCTGCTGGTCAAGGTAACTGATCACAGATGTGTCCAGATATATCTTTATCTTATTCATATGGCATCTCCTCCCGGCTGATATTGTTTTATCGTGTATACTTCAAGTAATTTCCAGATTTCTACAGTTTCATCCTGTACCCCCTGCTGTTAAATATATCCCATATTTCTTCCCTGGTGATCTCACCTCGCTTTTCCTTTTCCAGCAGTTCCTTCATTTCCGGCGCGGGTTCAAGACCGTCTATTTTTATTTCGCCAATATCGTAAACTCTTCTTCCCTTTCCCATAGATGTCATACACGCTTTTCCCCTTTCATGTTTCCTGCTGCAAGCATATCATATTTTCCCCATTTGTTCTACGGTAAAATATTGATTTATGCTTTCTTTTTAAATAAGCACCTTATCCTGCTCTTTACTTTCTCCCTCCGCATCCGTTTCCGTTCCTCTTTTGCTTTCCTTACTGCCGCCCTCTTTTCTGCTTCTTCCCTTTCTTTTATCTCCAACACCGTTTCCCGGTAGCCGCTGGATTGAAACACCAACGCCTTATTCCTGAAAATACTCCGCATATACCGGATAAACACTTCCCGGAAACCCATGCCGTTGTAGGAATAAAAACCGCACAGTGCAATAGGTGCGACAATAGGAACCGCCACGTAACAGCTGAAGGTCAGCCCTATCTTTTCATACAAAACAAATACAATGACGCATCCACTGCCAAGGGCAAGGATGGAAAAGGCAAGCTGCTTTGCAGAAAGCCCCATTGCCACGCTCTCCTGATATTTTTCTATGTCTTTGTTTATCTCAATGATCAATCTTCTCTCCTTCCTGCCGGGATGCGGCTAAATTTTGTAAAGCTTTGCCGCTCCCCGGTCTTGTCCTGTTTTTATGTTCCCATGTTACTATAATCCCAACGCCCTGCCTGTCAGTGACTGTGCGCCTTTACATGCCCCTACCGTTAAGGCTATGGTAAAGGTGATCTCACACAGGTAGATCAGCACCTGCGCCCAGTCCGCATAGCCCCCTGTAAAGGAGGGAAGCCCTGCGCTGATAAATGCGTTGCAGATAATGATTGCTAACGCCATAGTGACTGCCTCCATCACAACGGATAAGAAATACTTAAAATACCTGACACAGGTACTGCTCACTGTCCGGTTTCCTGCAAGGGTGGAAAAGGCGATTGCCGCAAGCGGCACGATCACCATGATCTTCAAAAACCGGAAGTATACGGTGTAGATGATGAAAAACCCGCATATCAGTATGATAAGGGAAAGTATCACTGACAGGATCAGGAACAGTAGGCTTGTTGCAAATCCAAGGTTTTCTATGACCTCCGCTTCCCCTGCCCCGATACCTGCCTGTGCCATGGTGGTATTCCCAAGGTGCCCCACCATAGCCCCGATACTGCTGAAAAATGCCTTTAAGATCGTCAGGTTGTTTGCCACAAGCCACTGCGCTATCCCAAGGCGTATCAGCATACGGAGCATTGCTTCCAAGCGGAACTCACTTTTGATATCCACACTCTCCGCACAGAAACCTACCACGAAGAACAGCACCACAAGACCGCTCCCCACTCCTACAAATAAAGGCTGCAGGTTCTCCACTACCGCCCATGGGCCGCCGCCCTTGAAAGAGACCGGCGACTGCCCCAGCAGGGAGAACACAAGGCTGATCTGGTTGTTCCAGAAGCCAAGCACCATTTCCAGCAGGGCAAGGATGTCATCCCCTAACTTAAATATCTCCATAAATCCGCCTCCCTTTAAAATCCAAGGAAAGTCATCACTGCGGAAATGCCTGCCATGATAAGCCCTGCCACGATGCCTTTCAGTGCAGAATTCATGGAAGAGGAATCCTGCTGCTGGTATGCCTGTGCAAATTCCATGACGTTCTTTGCAAGGATGATCACGCCTACTGCCCCGATAATGGCAAGCACCAGCGTCTTTAGATTGTTGATGGGGTTAAGGACTTCCGATACCCCGGATGCATGGACAGGCAGGGCATACATGGATGCGGCTGTGATGATGCCTGCCGCCATGGGTACGATATGTTTCTTAAATCTGTTTTTCCTGCTGAATGTGGTTACGGTTATGTTTTCTCTTTTCATAATGGTTGAATCCTTTCTTTATCAATAATTATCTGGTTATTGGCTGCTATATTTTTGTTCCATGGGCTGACTAATTTTTTATATTCTGCCTTAGCTCAGGCTGGCTGGTTACTGTTTTGCTTTATCAGCTTTTGTGGGCTGGCTTTCGCTCTGTCTGAAATCTGGTAATTGCTTCTTTTATCTGTATCTTTTACTTTTCTGCTGATGTATTCCCAAGCCTTATCAGTTCTTCTGCGGTTATGGTGGTGATGATCACATTCCCATCTTCCCCCGCCTCTTTTTTCAGGCGTTCTGCTGTTTCTTTATCTATGATATCTATGCCCTTTTTCCTTTCCGGGTGGTGGATGTACCACTTCCCTTCCCCGTCACCGCTCCTTTTGAACATGGGATGCTTAAAGGTGTTGTACTTAAAATCTATCACCGGGTCACAGCCCCGGATCAGGACAATGCATTTTTTATTATCCAGTTTCCTCACTTCATCGGGCGTCATAAGCTCACGCCCAAGGACATCATAATTCCGGCTGGAACTGCCACGCTTTCCCAGGGTCTCGCCGCTGCTGCGCTTGTCTATAGTGCTTTTCCCCAGCAATTCGCTGATGTACTTATGGCTTGACTGCTCATTGCCGCCAAGATAGACAAGGGTATCGGCATTGCCCGGTATGGTCTCCCACCCGTCCTTAAAAAGTTCCTTGATCTGTGCGATATTCTGCACCACGATCACGTTGGATATCTCCCTGCTCCGCATGGTGCTAAGAAAATTCAGGTAGGAATCGGGCAAGGGTGTGTTGTAAAATTCATCCATCAGGAGCGATACATGGATGGGGAGCCTGCCGCCATGCTTCGTGTCTGCCTGATAATAAAGCTCCTGCATCAACTGTTCATAGAGCATCCCTACCAAAAATGCGTAGGATTTATCGGAATCCGGCGTGACAATGAATAAAGCCGTTTTTGTCTTTTTATCACTGTTTTTCCCTGTGCCTAATTCTCCGAAATGAAGTTCATCCATTTCTAACAGTTCCTTGATTGCTTCATTTTCAAGGAAAGCAAGCCTTGCATTTACGCTGATGATGATGCTCTTTACCGTATTATCCGCACCATCCATGACCTTCCTGTACTGGCGCACTGCCGGGTGGTCTTCCCCTAAAGGGCTGCTCCTTGCAAGAAGCTCCATGCGGCGGTCAAGCCTGCTGGGCTCATCTTTTTCCCTTTTTGCTTCTGCCAGCAATTCCAGTACGGACGCGATATTTTTCCTGCCCGGAGGCATCTCCATCCACACATAGTAGAATAATGCCTGTAGGAAAAGCTTTTCTGCGTTTTCCCAAAACGGGTCATTGCTGCTGCTCTTTTTCGGCGTTGTATTTTTTATCAGGTTTGTGATCAGTTTAAGCACGTCCGTCTCTGTCCTTATGTAGGAAAAGGGATTGTATTTATTGCTCTCCTTCGGGCTGATCAGGTTGAAAACCTTTATCTGGTAGCCGTTCGCTTTTAAAAAATTTCCTGCGCTCCCAAGCAGTTCCCCTTTTGGATCGGTGGCGGCAAAACTGCCCTGCATCTCCATGATGTTGCACTTGATGAGGAACATGCTCTTGCCTGCGCCGGAACCGCCGATACAGAAGATGTTGTTGTTGCGCATGGTCTTTCTTGTATTCATGGAAAGGCGCAGGTTCTGGGAGAGGATGCGGTGGTAATTATCCTTATCGCCCAGCTGTTTTGCCAGCATTGCCGCATCCGCCCACCTTGCCGAACCATGCTCCTTCCCGAAACGGTAATTCTTCCGGTTTGTTTTCTGCACCATGACAGATAAAAGTGCTGTGAAGAATACTGCTATCATGGTATAAGGGGTATATGCTGTCACTTTGATTTTTAGCGGATTCGCCATCTGCTCTTTAAGTGCCGGAACAAAAGAATACAGCGTCATGCCCGGCTGGATGATGCTGCCAAGGAAAAATCCCAGATAGATGCATCCGGCTATCACTGTTCCATAAAAAAGACAGGTAAACACGTTAAATCTCTTCAAATGCTCACCTGCCTTTCACCGGCTGTTTGATTTCTTTCTTGATAGTCCTTACTTTTTCTGCTGTATCTTTTGCAGTTTTCTCCGCCATATCTTTTGCCGGCTTCCCGGTTTCAGGCTGGGTGGTTCTATCTGCCCTGCTGCTTTCTTTGCTGTTTTCCCGGTCTCCCTGATCCCTCTCCCTTTCATCTGCCTTATGCTCCATGGCAGTGCGGATATTTGCATTGACAGTATCAAAGTAATTATGGAAGACTTCACTGCCTTTCATGGAAAACATTTCACTCCCATGCTCTGTATATACCTTCATTTCCTCTTTCTTCTTAAGGAACGCCAATGCTGTACGGCTCCCCTCCGGGAAATAGAAGTCCTCTGCCGGGATTCGGATAAATTTACCGGTCTGCCTTGGGAGCCGCACCGTCACATAATCCTCTTTCTGTTCAGTGATCAATTTGCTTGTAATAGTAATAGGGTCATATTCCCCGGACTGGTAGCGGTCTAAGATATTCAGCCTCTGGTCTAAGGGGATCGCCTCAATATCCTTCATCTTCAGGTATCCTGTCTCCATCCATGGCAGTTTCTGATCCTGCCCCCTGCTGGCTGTATTTTTCTGCATAGCTCCTGTTTCCTTTCCTGCTCCTTTTTCCGCTGCCCTGCCCTTCATTTCTTCATAAAATTTATCTATATCCCTGCCGGAAGTGTCCTGGAAATATTCCTCCAATCCAATGACCTGCCCGACTTTCAGCTTTTCAATCAGGGCATTCATACGGGGGAGGGATTCTGCATGGAATACCATTTCCCTCATACCGTCTTTATTAAAATCCGGGAGCAGGGAGTAGAGGATTCCATATTTCTTTGCCATCGCTTCCACTTTTTTAAGCTGCTCCTGTGGGAACTTGAAAACGTGCATATCACCGCCACGCTTTAGGAGATTTTTCATGGAAGTTTTCCCTTCCATTTTTTCCTTTGCAAGGATTCCCATGAAAAGCTTCGCAAGCTGCTTCAACGGTTTTAAACCCACACCGGCAACACGAAGAAATAAGTCTGTGCCTTCAAACAATATATGGATGACCTGTACTGCATCCGTAATCTCACTGCTCATCTGGAAGCCCCCTTCTCCTGCCCTTTGGACTGCTGCATTTCTTTCTGCTGCTGGTACTGGCGGTCTCTCACTGCCGCAAGTTCCTTTTCAAGATTCTGCATTGCCGCCTCCATAGCGTTCCCTGCTTCCTTTGCCTGTGCCGCCTGCCTGCATAGTTTACTAAGTATAGTATTTCTCTGCCCCGCTTTTTCCGTACTGCTGTCAGCTAAAAGGAAACTGTTAATTTCTATGGACTGCGCCAGCTTTTCACTTTTTCCCCTAAAATCCTCTGATGCATAGATAAATTCCTGCAACTGCTGTGTCATTTTCCCTGCCCCCTTTCGTTTAATATCTTCATGGTCATGCGGAGTTCCCTGATCTTTTCTGCATCCATAGCCTTATCTGCAAGAAGAGCAAGCTGCCCTTCCGTAAGTCCGTCCTCAATGCCAAGGCGTATCTCCGCTATCTGACCGGCATCCAGTTCCCCGGCTAACTTTTCCAGTAAGCCTGCTTTCCTGCGGATGAATGGAAAACTGAATGAAGATAAGAAGCTGTCCTGCTTTTTATTTCCGGCTCCTCCTGCCTCCTGCCTCTGGCAGTTTTTTATTTCAGGGCTGCTGTCTGGCTTCTGTTTTTCCTGTATATTTCTGCTTTCCTGTGCTGCCTGCTTTTCCTGCAGCCCTGCCATGTATGACTTCTGTGCCAGCAACTGCTCATGGAGGTTTTTATTTTCCGCTTCCAGTTCCCTTAATCTCCTGACGGTTTCTTCCCGTTCCTCTAAAAGCCGCTCCGCATCCTCCCTTGCCTGCCGGAACTGCTCTTCCAGTTCCAGATAATAAGGATCAACTTCTGTATCTGCTCCCGTTCCCTTTTCCTGCACCGAAAAAATATCCGGCTTATCTTCCATGGCTTTCTTCAAATCCTCTATGAAGCTGTTCTGCCTTAAAAAACTCTCTTTCAGCTCCCTTACCGCTTCCGTAATGAATTCCATCCTTTCCCCGATTTTCTCTGGCACTGCCTCCTTATTTTGCATGAGGGGAAGTATCTTCTCCCGTAGTTCTATGGGGAACATCCCATCCCGGTAGGCTGCCTGTAATTCTGGAAGAGGCACGCCTGACTTTAAGGCTTCCAGTAAAATGCGCCCTGATTCTTCCTGCCTGACAGCAGATAAAAATGCCGCTTCCTGTACACCGTAATCCTCTTTCATTGCGGTGAGCATATTTTTCATTATCCCTGCCGGAATAGCGGTGTCTTCAAAAAGCTGCAAATAATCTGTGCCAATACCATAGTCAATGGCATCCATGATCACTTTAAGCTGCTCTCCCCGGTATTCTTTTGACCTGAAATAAGAAAGTTTTTCCTGTTTCAATTTATCATTTAAATCTTTTTCCATCTGTTTTCCTTCCTGTAATTGCTATCTTGCCTGTTCCGGCTGTTTCTTCCCATTATGGGCTGGCATTTCTGTCTGGACTGATCCTGTTTTTTCTGTATCACCCCCTTTCCCGGCGGAAATAGCTTTCCGTATACTATCTGTCTCTTTTATATTTTCCTTAGCTTTATGCGGTGTATTTATCTCCGGTACTGTAATCTCCATTACCTGCGCTCTGCTTCTTCCTGAAAGAATACCGCTGATCAGGTTTTCTTCTTTTTTAAGTTCACGCTTTGCCTTTGCTACGGATGCAAGCTCCGTCTGATATGCCTCCTTCATTTCTGAAACCTGTTTTATCGTATATCCCTTCTGAACTAAAATTTCTGCCGCCTCCTTCCATTTCTCATAATTAGGGGCATAAAAAAGGCTTCCCTGTTTGTAATAGGAAGCACGTGTCTCATTCTCTTCAATTATCTTAAGCAGCGCAAGGGCACTCTTGTGTGGATACCGCCTTTTGTATATCTGATGCCTCACTTCGTCCAGATCGTCCATGCGGACATCAAGATCCTTTTTCCGTTTTTCTAATTCTTCTGCGGAGCGGATGCTGTGCCTGCACAGGTATAGGTATTGCGACTGCAGCTTTTCAAACTTTGCAGCTTCCTCCTTGTATCTCCACATCTGGCTGTAGGGCTTCCGCTTTAGCTGTCCGGTGCGGTACATTTTTGCAAGAAATGCCTTTTGGTATGATGTTGGCGGAATGTATCTTCGGTAATTTTTCCTGCACCCGATAATCCTTGGGGTACGGTTTTCCGTCCTGACAGTGTTACGCCGTATTCCCTTTTCTATCTGACCCTCAATGGATTCTTTTGTATAATATGCTGAAATATCTGTAAGCCGGATAAAACGCTTATCTCCCATAGGCTTCAAAAAAGCTGCTCCATTATTCTGCCTTATCTCATATCCTTTCAGTTCCATTAATTTCAGGAAATTTTCATAATTATTTGCAAAAGAAATGGAATCCTTCACATCCAGGCTGATCTGGTGATTCCATTTAAAAATACCCTGCTTTGTTTTATCCCATTTCTTTGGCTCTTTTTCTGTACCTATCTCAATATCCTGTATGGAAAGACCGTACTCCTTACAGAGTTCATTGACAATGGGCTGGATTTCTTTTGCCCAATCGCCTTTTTCGTAGCGGTACTTCTTTCCGGTACGCCATGACACGCTGTTGAAAAGAATGTGGCTGTGAACATGCTCTGTATTATCATGGGTGGCATACAGGCACTGGAAATCATCGCCAAAATATCTCTCTACAAACTTCTGGGTGATCTCCATAGCAGTTTCCGGTCTTACTTCCTGCTTTTTGAAGGATATGATGAAATGGTAGCCCTGCCGCTTATCTATCTTTCCAAACTTCCTTTTCGTGGCAAGCATTTCCTGCAGGGCGGTATCTGCGTTGCAGTTATGGCTTCCCACCAGTGCGCCTGCCTGCGTCTTTTCTTCGTCTGTAATATAGGAAATGGCATTTGCAAGGTGCATAGCCATGTATCTTTTTCCTGTCTGGTGGATGCAGGATATTTTTGTGATTGCGATTTTGAGCCTCCTTTCAATTTCCTAAATCGTATAGCCCTGCATTTCTATTCAAACATCTGCCAAATAATTATTATGCATATTGTATTTTTTTATTTCTCTTCCATGCTGTCTAAATTTAAACTCCAGCAAATCTGACTTATCTGCTTCATGAGTAGACAGAATAATTTGTGCATCTCCAAATTGCTCCGCTAACAAATCTGCATACGAAAATGCACTGATATCATCAATAGTTTGTAACGGATCATCAATCATAATTAAATTGATTGATTCATCCAAATCCAAAACACTTCTTACTGCCAACATAATTGAAAGCATAACGCCATTTAACTGCCCCGCACTTAAATATTCAAAAACATCATCATCCTTTTTTTCTGTCTCAAAAACAATCTGTGACGCTTTAATCCTTGCAATAACACCCAGACCCATCGGATAATTTTGAATCACCTTTCCAGAATATACATATAGCGGAACTTTTATTCTTTCTACCAGCTTTGTTTGATATTCTTTACGCGCCTTCTTATACGTATCTATGTATTTGTCTGTATATTCAATCATAATTGTATTAGATTTTTGTTTTTCGGCCAGTTCATCCTGCAAGCCTTTTATTCTCTCACAACATGCTGTCAATATACTTTGATAATCATCACTATAATAATCAGCAATATACGCTATCTTATCATTTATCTGTTCTAACGTATGCTGACTTCTGTCTGAATAATATTCTATTAAAATATTATCATATTTAACAATTAGTTCGTCCTCGAAAATAGTAGCAAAAGCTCTCTGTTCTTCTTCTAAACTATTTTTTAATGCAAGAAACGATTCTTCAAATTCCGCTTTTCCTACTGAATCAAAATAAAACTTCTTTTCTTCCAATATACCTTTTTCATCTGATCCGATATTAATTTTCAATAAGTTTTTTAATCTCTGATAATTTTTATAATCTTCAGAGTGCTCCTTTACCAAACTTTCAACTTCTGCTGTCCTTATTTCGAAATATTTATCTATTTCACTGTTAATATGCTGTAGATCATCCAAAATAACCTTATTGCTTTCTTTCAAAGCTTCTTCTGTTTCAAGAAATAGCTTCTCTATTTTTTCATCTTTCTGTCCGCAAAAAGGACAGATGTCTTTTTCCCATATTTGGCTTTGTATTCCTTCTTGAGTCGAGTAGACTTCCCCCTTGCGAAGGAAGCCCCTCTACAGAACCCGGCGTGCGG
>CAJTPO010000007.1:0-84638 GCA_910578115.1 uncultured Lachnospiraceae bacterium
ATAAATAGAATTAAGAGGATGGATATGCTATGAGAATTTGGAGCAGATTTAAGTTTGTCAGCCGTCTGACCAATCAGTTTTATCTTTGGCTGCGTCGATACTCGCTCAATACACGCTTTTTTATCGCCTGCATTTCCCTGTGTGTTGTGCCTCTGGTTCTGGCAGCGGGGATTGTATTCTTTACATCCTATTCGAGAGAAATGGATAATTATATTTCGTTTACACAGCAGAACATGGTGCAGACGAGCAACAATCTGTTTGGTCGTCTGATGAATGTGCGCACTGATGCGATTGATTTTGCCTATAACAGTTATATTCAGGATTATACGAAAGCGTATGGATCCGCGAATTCCAGTGTTGGGCGTGTTCCTGTAACAGAAGAACTTGTCCATTCCGTTGTCGGACGCTTTAATTCCACATCTGATTCATCGGGGGTGATCATCCTTTCTACTGACGGCAGGCCGTGCTATGTCTACAACAATCAGAATCGATTCTATATGTATTTCTATGAGAAAAGTAAGGCAAATATTATGAAAAATGTCGATGACAGCCGCAACGGCTATTGGCATTATGCAACACCGGAAGATTATTATTTGAAAAGTGTGGATCGGTATGCACAGCAGCCCGATGAGCCGGTTATTTACTATGCGCTGAAAATGAAGCGGCTGATAGGGGACGAATCGGTTGGATACCTGATAATGACATTGCGTGCAGGAGTACTTGCCGAACTGTTTTCCAATCTGGATCGGGATGGTGCGTCTACGGTATATCTGCTGGATCGGGATGGAAATGTCATTATCCATACAGGGGAAGAAGATACCGCTGACAGGGCGGACTGGATGGAATATCTTTCGTCTGTTAATTCCTCCAAAATCGAAGTTTTTCATCCGGAGGGGATGCTGGATAATACATTGATCGCGATGAAGATGGAAGAAACCGGGTGGTATGTGGTAAACGTGATTGACGGGGGCGTCCTGTCGCAGATTGCGTTGAACAGCAGTACTGGCGTCATTACGCTGCTGTTGATCATGATGGTATTGGTTCCCTGCGTCTTCTTCCTGCTCAACCGCACTATGAAGCCTCCTTTATGGCGCATTGTGAACAGTCTGAATCGGGTCCAGCAGGGCGATTTTTCTTCGCGTATTCAGGATCAGGGCTGCGATGAATTTGCCATCATTGCGCAAAGTATTGATGCGATGGCAGGCAGGCTGGAAACGATGATCGAACAGATTAAGAGCAGTGAAAAGCAGCGGCAGGAATTACAGATCGAACTTCTGCAAATGCAGATTAATCCACATTTCATTACCAATACGCTCAACATGACAGCGTGGATGGCGGATCTGCAGCAACAGACGAAGCTGGCCCATATTTTGCAGAGCCTGTCGTCGCTTCTGAACCGTACGCTTCGTTCCGGGCGGGATTTTATACCGCTTTCGGAGGAGCTTGATTACATCCGCTGGTATCTTAACATTCAGCAGTACCGTGGCATAGCTTCCTACAGACTGAATGTGTCTCTCGATGATTCGCTGTTTGACTGTCTTTTGCCGCCATTTACGCTGGAACCGCTGGTTGAAAATTCTGTGATTCATGGCACCGTAGCGGGACGCAGTTCCCTTAACATTACGATTAAAGGATTTAGGACAAAGGATATTGTGGAGATCTCGGTTATTGATGATGGATGCGGCATGGATGCCGGCATATTGGAGCGGCTCAACCACACGGCAGAAATGCGGACAAGCCGGGAGCACAGCATTCATGGCATCGGGATAGCCAATGTGCAAAAAAGACTTCAAATTTATTTCGGGGAGGAATATGGCGTTTCGTATGACAGCATGCCGGGGTGCTTTACAATTGCAACGGTAAGGATTCCGGTAAGGATCGATGGAACGGATAAGACAGAGGAGCAGAAAGAGAGGTGGGAGAATGTACCATGTGATGATTGTCGATGATGAATTATATGCCCGGACACGTCTGAAAGTGGATCTGTGTCTGGAACGGGATGGGTTTCTTGTAGATCAGGAAGCGGCAAACGGGCAGGAAGCCCTGGAAAAGATGCGCTGCCTGTGCCCGGATATTCTGCTTACCGATATGTGTATGCCCGATATGAACGGCGCGGATTTGATTGAACAGGTAAAGAGGATGTATCCGGATCTGCCGGTAATCGTGCTGAGCGGATATGAAGATTATGCTTATGTACGTTCGAGTTTGAAGCTCGGTGCGATTGACTATCTGCTCAAGCACAATTTGAACCGTGAGGTTGTTTTGGAAGCACTCCAGAAATGTGTTGAACAGATCAGGCAGTCGGGGAGAAAGGATATACGGAATCAGCAGACATACGGGCAAAACAACGAAAAGGAAAATCAGCGTCGTCTGGTACTTAGCCTGTTAAACGGTGATGATGTTGATCCTGCAGTCTTTTCAGAGCAGCTTCCGTTTCTGAAGCATGGCAGTAATATCCAGCTGATCCTGATGCAGATTGACAACATTCACAAGCTGGAACAGGAAGGCGGCAAAATTGAGCTGGCAATGCTCAGTCCGTCCATCATCTCGATTCTTCAGGAGGTCATTCGCCAATATGCGCAGGGTACCATTGTGGAAATCGGAGGTGGGGAGTTCGTTGCCTTTGTTTTATTTGAAGGCTGGAACAGCCAGCAGTACTATTGGAATATCAGCAGGCAGCTGGTACAGTCTCTTCGGCAGAACCTGGAGAAATACACAAACCTGACAGCATCGTTTGTACTGGGAAAGCGGGTAAAGGCAGCCAACCTGCCAGACTGTTATCGTCAGGCGCGGCAGGAGATGTCGCTGCGGTATCTGACTGGTTATGGATCCCTGATCAATGTTTCGGAAAGCCGCTCTATGAAATCTGAAAAATTCGTCACGTTGGACACTGCGTCTGAAAAGGAGATTGCCAACGCTGTGGAAAGTCGGGAACATGAGTACTGTATGTCTGCGGTACAGGCTGTCTTTGACAGATTGTTGTGTGGAGAGGCTGATCGTACTTCCTGTCAGATTATATGCCTGGAACTGCTGAACCTGGTTATCCGTAATATTAAAACGGTTCCGCTCAGCAACGAGCTGCAGGAATTCTGTACGCTGATGAGGGTTGAAATACTGAACAGCGACAATATTCAGGAAAACCGCCGTCTGATTGTGTCTGCATATGACAAAATGTTTGAATTTTTTCAGACGGCAGACCGATTTGCAGACTATAATTCCAATACTGTTAAAGCGTTGGAGTATGTCCATGCACATTATCAGGAAGAGCTTGGACTGGATGCGGTAGCCAGAAATTTGAATGTCAGCAAGTCATATCTAAGCCGTATTTTCAGCCAGGACTGTGGCAAAAGCTTTACGGAATATGTTGCCGATTATCGTGTTGAACAGGCCAAAATACTGCTTGCACAGGGTGTGCCCATTAAAGAAGTCTCAGAGCGGGTGGGTATTGGTAATCAATCCTATTTTTTTCGTGTTTTTAAATCCTATACTGGCACAACACCACATGCCTGGGAAAGAAAAAGTAAAAATTGTACATAAAATGTCATTGTTTTGCACATTTATTTTTCATATTTATGTGTTGTTTTGGATATTTTAGACAATCCTGTGGATTGGAGTTTTGTTTTCAGCAATCTATAATGATATCGAAAGAACAGGAAAACCTGACTTAAACAAACATAGGAGGATGTAATGATGAAAGTGAAAAAACTGACAGCTTTAGTATTATCGCTTCTTTTGACCGTATCCGCGACAGCCTGTTCCAATGGCGGCGGCGATACGGCGTCCGGCAGCGATACCACAGGAAGCCCTGACACAACTGAAACGGAAGAAACGACGGAGCCGGCCGAACCCATCGAACTGATCTGCTGGGTTAACGAGGCACATACGGATATCTTTGAATATGGAGCTGAACTTTACAATGAAGCGCATCCCAACAATCCCATTGAGTTGAGTCTGGAATTTTATCCGGTTACCGAAATGCATAACAAGCTTCTCATTGCTTTGCAGTCCGGTGTGGGCGCTCCCGATATTGTGGATGTTAATCTTACCTGGTGGTCGAACTTTATGCAGGGTGATATCCAGCTTGTTCCGCTCAATGATATTGTGGAGACGGGACTGGATCATATGGTCAGTTCCCGATTTGAGTTGTATGCCAAAGACGGTACCTATTATGGGATACCTACCCATGTGGGTGCCACCTGCATGTATTATAATATGGATCTGATCAGGCAGGCCGGCGTAACCATAGAAGAGATTGACGCGATTGAAACATGGGATCAATATCTTGAGATCGGACGCAGAGTTACGGATGCGACGGGCAGGGCGTGGACCGCATATGAAACCCTGAACCAGCGCCCTTATTGGCCGCTGCTGAATGAATGCGGACTGGATTATATCGACGCGGACGGTAATGTGACGATGGACAATGAAGAAAACATTGCTGTACTGGAGTGGATGTATGACGTATTTGAAGAAGGACTGGCAGTGGAGGCTCCCGGCGGAGACCTGATCAACGAGAACTTTTATAACTGGATGAACGAAGGCAACTGCGCTTCCGTACTGATGCCATCCTGGTATATGATTCGTCTGATGGACTATATGCCGGACCTGTCCGGTAAAATGATCATGCGTCCGGTTCCCGTATTTGAGGAGGGACAGCCCCGTTCCACCTGTGTAGGAGGTACACCGACAGCGATCACAAACCAGTGCAAATATATTGAGGAAGCCAAGGAATTTCTGTATTGGGCAAAATTGAGCGATGAAGGTTCTATCGGCATTTGGGAAACCTGTAAATTCGATCCGGTTAATCTTAATGTATGGACCGATGCAAGACTGACTGAACCAATGGATTATTTCAGCGGGGAATCGTTCTTTGATATTATGATGCCGTATATTGAGAACGGTATTCCGTCCCCTGTCAATCCAAGTGATGCGAAATCTACGACGGCTCAGGAGTTAATGCGCAATAACGTGATGTATCAGGTATTTGTTACGCAGGAAAAGAGTCCTGAGCAGGCACTGACCGATGCGGCCAATGAGGTGCGCAATTTGAAAGACTGATCTGTGGAAACAGGAAAGCGATTATAACATAATGAGAGGTGATTGATATGCAGACGAAGCAGGTTCATACTTCCTGGAATCCGAAACGTATTCTATACAGTAAAAAAGCAGCCCCTTATATATTTGTAGCCCCATTTGCAGCCTCATTCCTTATTTTTTTTCTATATCCTTCCATTGAAACGGTTTACATGAGCTTTATGAGCATGGAAGGCTTTGGGAAAGAGAAGTTTGTTGGGTTTTACAATTACGAGAGGCTGTTTAATTACCATTTTGGCCACGCCATCCTTACGAATACCATTTATACCGCGTGTGTGCTGGTGATCATGATGACCGTTCCGATCGTGCTGGCCGTGATCGTTAATTCCAGGTTGTTGAAGCTGCGAAACCTGTTTCGTGCGGCATTTTTCATCCCGTCGCTGGTGTCGGCGCTGATTGCCGGTATTGCGTTCCGCCTGATGTTCAGTGATATGGACTCCGGCCTGTTTAATCAGATCCTGCATCTGTTTGGCAGGGAAAGCATCGCCTGGAATATGGGGTATTCTACAGGTATCCTGATGATGGTAACACTGGATGTCTGGAAATCAATTGGTATCAACATGGTCTACTGTCTGTCTGCACTGCAAAGTATTCCTGAGGATATCTATGAATCGGCGGAAATCGACGGTGCATCCGCAGTTCGTAAATTTTGGAATATTACCGTGCCCATGCTCAAACCTACACTGATCTATATATTTACGCTTACGGTTATTGCCGGTTATAGAATGTTTACGGAAAGCTATGTCTACTGGGTGGACTCGACTCCGGGAGATATCGGTTTGACAATTGTACGATACCTGTACCAGATGTCGTTCCAGCGTAATGACATGGGCTTCGGCAGTGCCATAGGGATTGTGCTGCTGGCGATTATTATGATGATCAACCTTGTTCAGCTGCGTGGTTTTGGAATGTTCGGTAAGGAGAAGGATTGAAGATTAATGCTTTTGTCTCAACACAGTTGAGACAAAAGCAGCGCAGAAATGGAGAAAATTATGAAAAAGAAAATTACATTGCAGTCTGTTTTATTGACAGTTTTTGTCTTGATGGCGGCACTGGTGGCTTTGTTTCCGGTTTACTTTCTGATAGTCGCGTCGCTTCAGCCTACACAGTATATGTTCAGCCGTGGACTTTCGCTTGTTTTGGGCGATAACGCTACGCTTGCAAATTTCCGGATACTGGCTGAATATCGCGACGGGTTGTATTTCTCGTGGTATAAAAACAGCATTATGATCACTGTGCTGCAGAGCGTTTTAGCACTGTTTTTCTCCAGTATGACCGGATATGCGCTTGGTGTATACCGTTTCCGCGGCCGTGGGCTTATATTCACACTGATGCTGCTTGTTATGATGATCCCGCTGGAAATCATTATGTTGCCGTTGTATAAGCTCTGTATTGGTATGAAGATTATTAATACAACCGCGGGCGTGATCCTTCCGTTTATCCTGTCTCCGATCTGTATTTTCTTCTTTCAGCAGTATGTATCGGGTCTGGGAGACAGTTTTATGGAAGCGGCGCGCATCGATGGCTGTACGGAATTCGGCATTTATTTCCGTATCATGGTGCCGCTGATGAAGCCCGCATTTGGAGCAATGACTATTCTGATGGCAATGAACAGCTGGAACGGTTTCCTGTGGCCTTTGATCGTTCTGCGCACAAATGAAAAACTTACGCTCCCGATTGGTCTGGCTTCTCTGGTCAGCGCCAATGCGCAGAAGATGGAGGTGCTGCTGCCAGGTGCCGTGCTGTCTATTGTACCGATTGTTATCCTGTTCCTTTTTAACCAGAAGAAATTTATTAACGGACTGACCAGTGGCGGAGTCAAAGCGTAAAGTATCGTGGGTTAAACCAGGGAGAAAAAAGATATGAAAACAGCATATACCGGCTGGATGTGGGTAAACCAGCACGTTGAGAATCCGAACCGGTTTCGGAGTCAATTTATACAATGCGTTAAAGAATTGGCATATTTAGAATATGAATACCTTGAAAATTTTCCATTTATAAGAAGACATTTCACTCCGGGTGAAGTACAAAAGATCTGTGACCAGCATGGTGTTTCCATGTCCGCTTTGTACTGTAATTTAAGTGAAGGACTGGACGAACTCAAAAGGGATGCCGAGTATACGGCGGCAATGGGAGGAAAATATCTTATCTGTTCAAGCAGGAACTGGCCTGAAGATCAGGGACTGGATTGTCCGGCCGACTGGGATGCGGTTAAGAAAGATGCACTTCTCTGCAACGAATTGGGAAGCTGCTGTAAAGACGCAGGCATTAGACTTCTGCATAACCATCATTCCTATACGACTGTCTGCCGCCGTCCGGAGATTGATGAATTTGCCCGACAAACAGATCCGGATCTCGTTGGATTCTGTGTAGATGACGGTCACGCGATGGCTGCGGGAGTTGACATAATTCGTCTGGTAAAAGATTATGCGAAGCGGATTGAATACGTCCATATTAAGGATTTGGATCCTGCGCTGTCATGGCGCGGACGCGGATTGAGCTGGGTTCCCCTGGGAAGGGGGACGCTGGATCTTCCCGGGTTTTTTGAAGCTCTTCGGGAAATAGAATTTGATGGAATTGTCTGTGCAGGACTTCCGGCTGGCTGTGAGGAAATTAATCATTTTGAATCGGCAAGGCTGTCACGTCTGTATTTAAGAAATGCACAGGGACTGTAATGTGGGAGAGTTTCATGAACAGCGAATGGTTATTTTATCTATATACATTTCTGGCCTGCATTGGTGGTGGATTTGTCCAGTCTACGTCCGGCTTTGGCTTTGGAATTTTTGTGATGGTATTTTTTCCGCTTTACCTGCCGGTATTGCAGGCCTCCGGACTGTGCAGCCTGATATTGATTTTCCTTTTGAGTACATTAGTATGGCGTTATCGTAAATATATTCAATGGAAACATGCGGTTTTTCCGGCTGCAGTATATCTGGTCGTCAGCACTGTAACGATTCGTCTGGCATCATCGCTCAATCTGTCCGGAATTAACTTTTGGCTGGGAATTTTTCTGTTGCTGATTGCCATTTATATGGCATTTATGAGCCAAAAGATTAAAGTTAAGGCAAACAGAGGTGTTGCGGCTGTCTGCGCGTCATTGTCCGGTGCGGTGGATGGGCTGTTCAGTATAGGCGGTCCGCCAATGACAGTGTATTTTCTTGCTTTATTGGGAAATGACAAGTTGAAGTATCTGGGGACGATACAATTCTTTTTCCTGATCACTAATTTCGCGAACAGCTTTAATCGTTTCACGAGTGGTATTTTAGAATCATCTACATTATGTTTGGTGCTTCCCGGTATAGTTGGGCAATTTATCGGCATCAGACTGGGAAACCGGATAGTAGAACGAATTGACAGCAGGCATTTTCAGATATTTGTATATGTGTTTCTTGCCGTTTCCGGAATCCTTACCTGTATTTCATCTTTATTTGCCGGTATGCGGGCCGGTTGAAAGCCTGCTGACTGCCGCCGTTTCGAGGTATCTATATGAAACGGCGGCAGTTTTATCGTTAAACGTCCCGCATATTACTGCCAAACAGATCCAGAATACTGGTATACGTCAAAGCAGCATTCAGGGAGGAGGCAGGATTTTTCGGAAGAGGAACGCCTGGTGCATTTACCGTACCGGAAGTGAGGAAGCTGTGTTGGCGTTGTGAGCTTATATATTGCTGCCTGCTGTATTCCTCCTGTAGAACGGAGCGCTTTGCGATGTCTCTTTTGATATCGCGTTCCACTTGTTCTTTTAACAGCTTTTTCATGCGTTTATGGCGCTTGATCCACCAGTCTTCCACATCGTCGTCGTCATCATCATCGGAGCGGCTGCCGTTCAGGGCGGATTTGCTGAAGCCGTCTCCGCGGTGTTCTTCTATGGAAGCGCCGAAACGTTCAAATATGACACAGCCTTCGTTGTTACCCCAGCCGAAGAAGGGATTGCGCACGGCTCTGTCTTCTACGAAATACCCCAGGATCCAGGCCTCGTAGTCCGGATCTTTCCGCATTTGTTCCCAGCCTTTATCGGAGATGGTGATGGTGGTCGTGTCGTTAACTCTCGTAGAATCGTAGGGAATGGTATCCAACAGGGCAAAGAACCAGGCCTGATATTCTGCCATGGTCATATTTTCGGTGGAGATGCCGGCAGCATTTTTTTCGCGTACTGCTCTGCCGGCCTTTACCTGTTGATCCACATGGCTGGCATGATCGGGATGTTTTCTTTTATATTCGTCAACCACACTTTCCTGTACGAGATCTTTAAAGGTGCCGGCAGTGTCGGCAGTTTTTGCAGAGCTTTCCGAGGAAGTTCTGACGGGACTTCTCATCGAGGCCTGGAGATGACTGAGGGCGGCTGTGTAGGTTATGCTCATGATCGTTCCTCCGTTTCTGAAATTGTTCTGTAAACCGGTGTTAATATTGTTCTCGTCAGAAACCGGCGGACAGTACAGCAAAAAGCCACAAAACGAGTGTTCTGTGTCATGAATTGTGTGGCTTGAGCGCTGCGCAGAGGGTTTCAGTGAAAAAATAACGTTATGTAAACCCTTGACAATCTTTTCCATAACCGATAAAATTTTACGGGTAAAGGAAAAGGAGGCTTGTGGTGAGGAGGCCGGAATATCCTGAAGAATATGTGAAGAAAATGCTTCGGTGTGGAGGAAAATATGAGACGAAAGAGAATACTGGCGGCGGCATTGGCCGCAGTGCTGGCGGCGCCGCTTGGCCTGGCGGGATTCGGCAGCAGCGTAAAGGCAGAGAACAGGAATCATGAGCGGTATTATTATGATCAGCTGGATGCCGATGCGAAGGGCATTTACGATGCCATGTATGAGATGTACGAGAAAGAGATTTTCAAGACAGGAACCCAGGAATATGACCTGGTGGCAAATGGTCATATTACCAGCGATCAGCTGGCGGTTTACGAAGGGAACCAGACTGCCATTGTGAAGATGTTTGGCGCGGCGCGGGATGCTTTTTGTTCGGATTATCCGGATATTTTTTATGTGGATTTTTCCAGTCTGTCGATCAACGTGTCAGAGAAAACGGTACCGGCTGCCAGTGTATCGGAAAATGATACGGTGGTGTATGGGGCATCTTTGGGAACCGGCAGAGGAAACAATTATTATACACAGGGCTTTGCCGGTCAGAGCGCGGTTGAGAGTGCGGTACAAAAGCATGAAAATAAGATTAATACGATTGTGCAGGGTGCGCAGAAGCAGTCCAAATCGGTCAGAGAGCAGGTAATCTATGTAAATAATGCCATCATAGAAGGTACGGTATATACGTCGGCTGACGGCAGCAACGAATATGTCCGCACTTCCTACGGTGCCCTTGTTAAAGGAGAGAGTCTGTGTGAAGGGTATGCCAGAGCAGTGAAGACAGTGCTGGATGCACTGGGAATCAGGAGCGTTCTGGTGCAGGGGAGTTACCGGGCGCCGGATGGCAGCGATAATCTTCATATGTGGAATTATGTACAGGTCGATGGAAGCTGGTATGGTCTGGATGCCACTGCCAATGACGGTATGAAGGGCGGTACCGACAGTGAGAAATATCTGCTGGCGGATAAAGCGGTGATGGAACAGAACCATATCCCTGACGGCGTCATGTCGGGTTCAGGATTCCGCTTTACCTATCCGAAGCTGGCGGGAGACAATTCAGATGATACAGAGGGTACGGACAGCGGGACGTATAAGACGCTCTTCCAGAAAAGCGGGCTTGTTGTTGAGTACCGGGACGGAACGGAAGCTGAAGGGGAGGTAGGCGTTTTTAAGGTCAGCTATAAAGGAATGGGGTATCAGGAAGCCGTCGATAAGGAACAGGTGTATATGTTATCACGCTTCTATCAGTATATGCCGGGTACCGATGAGTATGTGTCCGGAAACTGGGGGTATTCGGATCCAAAGCCTTTTGCCATGCCGCAGCTTAAGGAGGCGCTGATTGTTGCCAATGGAAACAGCCGATACATTGAGTTTGCCATCACAAAGAAGGCGCCGGCAGGGCCTTTGTATGGAGATGATCTGACGGCGGAGGATTTGAAGAAGAACTGGAATTTTCAGGGAACGGAAGCAGATTTTATTGTATCCACCGGTAAACTGGAGAATCCCAAAGGAAATTTCGTGCCGTCTCCGTTTGCGAAAAAAATAACGCCGGGAAATACCGGATACATAACCTGTGGGAAAACGTATCATGTGAGAGCGGAATTTAATGAGCAGCTGGAAAAATATGACGGGCAGGAAGCCGGCTATAAGCTTACGGTGAAAGACGGCTGGAGCGCAGAGGCTAACAGTAAGATCGAGAACTTTAAATGGGACGGCGACCGTACGATAGAATTTGATTTTACCACCAGTGAGATGCTGGCAGATAATTACGCCGGCTATACCATACAGATCACAGGACTGCGGGGGAAGGGAAGCCTGAAGGCACCGGACAGCTTCACCTATTTTGCGAAGAAGAGAATTGCCATCTGCAGTTACTGGCCGGAGGGGATCGATCTGACGCTGGGTGCAAAGCCGGTTCTTCTGGAGCCGAAAGACCTTTCCTATGACGGCTGGGAGACAGAGGATGGAAAGAAGCTTGTCGATGTGGTGGACAAGATTAAGCTGGTTGCGACCAAGCCCGTAGTGGAGACCGGGCAGCCGGCACAGCAGGCGGAACAGATGATGGATCAAATAGAAGACGCACTGGAGCAGGGAGAAGAGATAACGCAGAGCGCCACATTTGACATCAGACTGACACATTGTAATCATAATGTCATACGGACGGGAAACAGTGTAAGACTTTTTGTCGGATTTCCTGAGGGATTCGGTCCTGAACAGGAAGGGGTGGTCTATAAGGCTTACCATTTCAGGAAAGATGAGAACGGGAAGCTTATCGCCGAAGAAATCAGCTGTGTTACAACGAAGTATGGGCTGATCATCACCTGTAATGCGTTCAGTCCGTTTGCCATCGTAGAGATGAAAAATGAGACAGGGGCGCCGCCCGTCAGCCAGAAACTTCTGGTTACAAATTCTGTGGGCGGAGATGTGCAGATTGAAGGAGCAGATGGGGAGAAGATATGTGAATTGACGGAACTAAAGGAATCCAGAACGATTTCCATAAAAGCAAAAGACGGCTATCTCATAGACAGGATTTATCTGTCGGACCGTGGTGCACAGAAAGTGACGAATAACAAGTCCATGAAATTTACGGTTAAGTATGAGGATCTGGCCGGCTGTAATAATATTCTGGATGTGACTTTTACGGAGGATAAATCAAAACCGGAGGAGACGCAGCCTGAAAAGCCGGAGAAACCGTCAAAGCCTTCAAAACCGTCCAATCCCAAACCGTCTGCGGATAAGGAGCAGGGCGGCACACAGCAGAATAACGGGACATCTCAGGCTGGATCATCGGGAGACTCCGGAAGCGGACAGTCAAATAATTCCGGAAACGGTTCAGGGAACAGTGCAGGAACTGCTGTCGGAGGTAACGCGACAGGAAATGGATCCGGGGATAAGAAGACGGCAGCCAATACGGAAAATGCAGCGGCCGTGAAGGCTGAGAATCCTGCGAATGCGGAGAAGGTGCAGGAGCAGGCCGGGTCTTCGGTGCAGGAACAGAAGCCGGCAGAGACAAAGAAGGCTGCAGATACGGCATTGACTTTATCATCTGCGCGTGAGGATGAGGACAACGGTGCAGAGCAGCCTGTTTCCGAGCAGGAAACCGAGCAGCAGGAGAGCGAGGTGCAGGGAGAAACCGGTGCGTCTGCGGAGATGGATATGGAGGGTGAGCAGCAGGACGGAGACAATGATGCACAGGAGAGTACGGATACCGATGCAGCCGACAGGAAAACCGGCAGCAGCAGTCTGCTCTGGACGATCCTGATTTCGGTTGCAGGAGCAGCTGTCATTGTCGGGGCGATCGCAGTGTATGCGAGGATCAAGAGGAACTGGTCTGTGTAAATAGACAGTTGGGATTCATGATTTTACAGAGCGGAATCATGGAGTTAATGTGCAGGAGTTCACCGGAGTGTCCGGTGGACTCCTTACTTCTGTAGTGAAAAAGGAATGCTTTACGTGGGAAACCACCCTGGTTTTTCCGTGTTTTCCATGATAATGCCGCATCCGATCTTATCACCGGCGTTTCCGGAAGGCTGTGTGGTGAAATCGTCGGATGCGCTGTGGATGATCAGGGAGCGGCCGATGATCTCCGGCAGTTCAAATCGATCCGTGTAGACGACGCTGTAGGCAAACCCTCTGTTACCGAGAAGCGGGGGCAGGTCACCGGCGTGTTTCGGATGGGGCAGTCCGCGGGGATTGTAATGTGCTCCGGTTTTGTCAAACGGGAGTGAGCAGTCGCCGGTTTCGTGAATGTGTATGGCATAGAACTGGCTGTGGGGAGGAATATCTTCGCAGGGCAGTCCGTAGACTTCCGTTTCGATTAATACTCCGCCTGACGGAACCGGATAGAAGGCGGCGATTCCGTGCAGGGATGAATGGCCGGCATTGCCGGTGATCCTGGCGAAAGCGCCGGGATAAGAATATTGTCGCATGTTTCCCTCCATTTTGAAGCCTTTTATTCTTTTCCTGCTTTGAGGCAGCGTTACTACAGAATATGCGAAACGGCGGAAAAAGTGCAGGAAGTATGCGGTCACGCGCCGGGTGTTATTCCCGGGACCGGCTTCGGAAATGGCTGGGAGATACGCCGTACTGTGCCTTAAAGGAACGGGAAAAATTAAAGGCGTTTTCATATCCCACCCGGGTAGCGATCTGCTGGACCGACAGCGATTTATCTTTCAGAAGTTCCAGAGCATGTTCCATACGCAGCATCAGAAGATATTGTTGGAAAGGCATATGGAAGGATTTGTGAAAAGACTTGCTCAGATAGGAATAGCTCATAAAAAAGCGGTCCGCAAGGCTGGAAAGAGTAAGGTTTTCCATATAATGGGCATCTATATATTTTTTTACCATTTCCATGGAACTGAGATGGCAGGGATGCGCTGACTTCTTATCTGCAAATGCCAGCAGACGCCTGCAAAGATGCTCTTCCAGCTCTTTAAAGGATGCAAAATCAGAAAGCGGAGGCGCGGCATATCCCGGATCCGTCCATCCATTGTCAGAGACGGCAACTTCCATAAGGCTGTTAAAATAGTTGTAAAACCGAATTAAAGCCGGCAGGGAAAGTTTTCTGATCTCCCGCAGAAAGGTAAGCCGCTGCGTTTGATTGGATATCAGGGAGGGATTTTCCAAAGCGCTTGTCATGAAATGTTTCAGGCGGGGAGAAAAATCCTGCTGACCCCGGGCATCTGCTTCTGAGAAGAGCATGTTGTATCCATGAAAAAGACGAAGACAGAGAAGCTCATGGGCACGCCTGAACTGCCGGGCGATATGAGAGACCGGTATGGATTCGGTGAGGCTGGCCGCTGCCGGACAACAACAGGAATCGATATAAGCGGTAAGGAACGCGGCAAGGCTGTCTTTCGCTTCGACAGCGCAGAGAATCCCGATCTTTTTGTCGGTGAGTATGCCGGCAAGAATCTGCTCCAGGGAATCGAAGAGGAGATTGATCTGCCGGGTCAGAAATTCGTAAGACATGGACTGGGAGAAGACAAGAACCGCGATGCAGCAGGATTCTTTGATTCCGGCCATATCCAAAGCGCTGGTCAGAGGCCGGGACAGGGATGCGTCCAAAGGCAGCACGGAAAGCTCTCGGAAGACGTCCGCAGAGAGCTGGAAAAGCTGTTTCCGGAGTCCGTCAGGATTTCGGGAATGGCCGCTTAGACTTTCGATGACGGAGGTAAGAACTTTTCCCAGATCTTCTGTCAGGACAGGCTTGAGAAGATAGTCTGCGGCCCCGCTCTGGAAAGCGCCGCGAACATAATGGAAATCATCGTAACCGCTGAGAATGATAAACTGTACCGGATGCAGTTTCCGGCTCAGGGCATGGATCAGGGAAATCCCGTCCATGCCCTCCATTTTTATGTCCGTAAATACAATCTGCGGTTTATAGGTCTGGCAGAGTAAGAGCGCTTCTTCTCCGGAAAGGCAGGTGTGGATTTCGCAGATCTCCGGCAGGGCGAGCAGGAGAAGCTGGGCCTTTAAGCCTTCACAGATATAGTATTCATCATCGACGATCAGAATATTGTACATAGGAAACCTCCATATTGTGTTTTGGGTGTATGTGCCTTATGTCATAGTCTTATGTTTCCGGATCAGGAATGGCGGCATCCGTTTTGGGCGGATGACTGCTGACAGGAATATGGATCGTGACTGTAGTCCCCTGGTGTTCTTCGCTGCGGATGACCAGTTCTGCCTGTTCGCCGTAGAACAGTTTTAAGCGTTGACAGATATTCTTTAATCCGATAAAAGTGCCTTTGGCGGAAGGGGATGGAGCAGCTTTTGCAGGATCGCGCATGCATGCCTCAACTTCCAGAAGGCGTTGAGGAGTCATGCCGTCCCCATCATCCGATATGCTGATCTCGATATGATGTTCTATTTGTCGCATATGGATGCGGATATGGAGGCTGGTATTGGGCAGCAGTCCATGCAGGATAGCATTTTCCAGGAGCGGCTGGAACAGAAATTTGATGATCCGGAACTGTCTGAGCGTTTCAGGCACATCCGTGGATAAGTGCAGCCGGCCGAAATAACGGATGTTATATACATTGATAAGCGAGACTGCATTGTGTAATTCTGTTTCCATGCTGGCATAGAGGCCGTCCGTCTTGATGGTATAGCGAAGCAGCTGTCCGAAAGAGGCGATGGAATCCGCAAGGGCATTCTGACCGTTCTGGGCCGCATAGCCGGAGAAGATGTTGAGTGTGTTGTAGACGAAGTGTGGATTGATCTGATATTGCAGCGCCATGAGCTGCGACTGCACCTGAGCCGTTTCACGGCGTATATTTTCCGAGATCAGTGAAGAAATCTTGTCCAGCAGGAGATTATAGTGATGCGCGATCATTCCAATCTCGTCAGTGCGGATTTCGGGGATGCGTTCCTGAAACCCATGTGCAATGATCGCATCCATCAGATTCAGATCCTGGTGCAGATGGTGAAAAGTGCGGCGGATGAAGAGCGTCAGGAGGATAAATTGAAGCAGGGCAAACATGGCCAGAGCCAGGGAAAGGCGGAAGGCCGGAAGGACATACGCAGCCTGGGGCAGCGGATTGGTATTGACAACAGTGATATCAAAGTGTTCCATGGTACAGGCGGTATAATACAGCCTGTCGGCTTCAAGGCAGGAGGCGGTTCCCGGCTGACCTGGAAAGGCGTCCCAGTCGGCGCTGGGGAAGGCGCCATACCCCGTCTGGGAGGAGCGAAACCATACATAGTAATCCTTTTCCCGGGAATCAGGATGACCGGAGAGAACAGAGAATACCTTTTGGGGTGAACATTCAAAAAGAAGATAACCGATGCAGTCCCCGGGCGTCGTACTGTCGATCCGGCAGAGGGTTATGATGACTTCCGGGCCGGCGGAACCGGAGGCATAACCACAGACAGAGCGAAAGGCGTCCGTCTGCTCTTCATCCAGAAAGTACAGGGCCTGAAAGACGTTGGAATCTCTAAAGTCCTGGAAGAAAGCAAGCTCTGACAGTCTGTCCGCCTCCAGGAAGTAATTACCTTCCACGTCGAGTGTGGCAGGCACATAGATGTTGGCAGCCTGAATTCCCAGATTATGGGAACGCAGGGAATATTTAATGGATGTGATGGCTTTGCCCAGAAGCTGCTCCGTCCAGATGGGATATCTGTTGTAGGTGAGTCCCACCCGGTGTAAACGGGAAAGATAGATATAAAGCGGATCGCTGTATGCCAGATCCAGCTGCAGCTGGCGGATGGAAGCCAGAGCCGCATCGACACTTCTGGCGGCCTGCTCGGTAACACGAAGCTGTTCCTGTACGATTCGGGAATAGGATTCATCGGCCTGTTTTCGGTACAGATAGAAGGAGAAGAGCAGAGTGGGTATGGTAAGACAGGCGAACGAGATCATACAGATCTTCCATACGATACTCCGGTTGGATAATCCTTTCATGGGCGCCTCCTTTGAACGTATTTGCTTTCTGCGGATCTTACAGTCAGATCAGGCAGTATCCGTCCGGGAATCCGAATCGTATCTGTGGAAAACCATACAGATATACGGAGGATTTTTGGAACATCATAATATATTATTACCTGTCCGGCAAGATATAAGTCGTATTTTCAGCTGTAAAAGGAGCAAAACAGACAAAGTATGATATGAAGTGGCAAACCGTGATATGTAGATTGACGAAACGGAATGCTATAATTGCCTTATTATAAAAAGGAAGGAAGTGAAAAAATGTGCAGAGGAAAAAAGAAAATCTGGCGGGTTTACTGTTTATTCTGCCGGCGATGATTCCGCTGTCGGTATTCTGGATCCTGCCGGTACTTTTTTCAGGAGGACTCAGTTTAACCAACTGGGATATGATGTCCGAGAATATTAAATTTATGGGCATTAAGAATTATACCAGCCTGCTGCGGGATCCCAATTTCGGCAGGGTTTTAAAGAACACCCTGGTGTTTGCAGTGGGAAGTACGGTTCCGACCATATTTTTGGGGATGATGACAGCATTGGTGATGAATGGCTCCCGAAAGGGAACGGGAGTATATCGCACGATCATCTTTGCACCTTACATTACCCCCATGGTAGCGATCAGTGTGGTATGGTCATGGATATTTGAACCGCGGGTGGGAATCCTCAATTTTATTATGCGGCTTGTCGGCCTGCCGGAATCTCAATGGCTGCAGAGCAGCAGAACGGCGATGGTGAGCGTGCTGATCGTGACCATATGGAAATCTCTGGGATGGACGATGATCTTCTATATGGAGGCGATCAGAAAAGTGCCGCAGAACCTTTTGGAATCAGCGGCCATAGACGGAGCAAATGGATTCTGGCGCTTTGTAAAGATTACGCTGCCTTTGATCTCACCCACCACCCTCTTTCTGATTATCATGTCCACTATCAATTCCCTGCAGGCCTATGATCAGATCCAGGTGCTGACCCAGGGAGGACCGGCCGGCGCTACCCGAACCCTGCTTTATTATTATTATCAGGAGGCTTTCCAGAATTTCAATACAGGGAAGGCATCGGCGGTGGCAGTCATACTGGTAATCATTACGGTGGTATTGTCTTTGGTGGAGACGGGAATTTCAAAGAAAATGGTATTTGATAGTCAGGGGGGCTTATGAGACGAAAAACAGGAATAAGAAATCTGCTGATTCATATTGGACTTGCGTCGATCAGTTTCATTTTGGCATTTCCGTTTTTGTGGATGTTTACAAATTCCATCAAGACAAAAGATGAGATCTGGGCAGTGCCGCCCAGGGTATTGCCGGCAGTGGCGCAGTGGAATAATTATGCGGATGCGCTGGGTGACGGTACATTTCTGATGTATATGTGGAACAGTACCTATACGGCAGTGCTGATCACCGTGATCATGCTGTTTAATTCGGCGATGTTTGCCTATGCACTGACGAATATACGCTTTAAGGGAAAGACGATCTTAACAGCGTTGATTATGGTGACTTATATCATGCCGGCCACCACTACTTATGTTCCATCTTATGTGATCCTGTCCAGAATGGGTTTGATGAATACGCATCTGGGATATATGCTCTCCAGCTGTGCCAGTATTTTTAACATTTTCTTTCTGCGCACCACGTTTTCCCAGATCACACCGGGAATTGTGGAGGCGGCACGGATCGACGGAGCAGGGCACTGGAAGATTCTGTGGTGGGTACTGGCTCCTGTGTCCAGGTCGGCATTTATGACGCTGGGGCTGCTTTCCTTTCTCGGGTGCTATAACAGCTACTTATGGCCGTCACTGCTGCTGCGCAGAAAGGAAAAATATCTGGTGAGTATGGGACTGCAGGCTTTCTTTACCGCAGAGGGAGCGTACGGACTGAAATGGGGGACGATCATGGCGGCATGCTGCGTTATAGTATTTCCGCTGCTGATATTATTCCTTTTCGGACAGCGTTGGATCCTGAACGGAATCACCAGCGACTCTGCGGTCAAAGGTTAATGGAAGCCGCCAGGCGGCGGCAGAAAGAGAGGAAGGATTGAAGATGAAAAAGAGAAAAGCGGCAATGTTGTTGGCGGCGATGATGGTGGTTTCATCACTGACTGCCTGTGGAGGAAACGGAAAGAACAAGGGAGCTTCCGGGGCAGATGTGCCAAAGCAGAAGGAAGAAGCGGCACAGGAAGAGAAGGAAACATCTGAGCAGCAATCGACTTCGTCAAAGGAACCCGTGGAAATTGAGTTTTGGTACGGATTCGGAGGAAAACAGGCGGAAATTCTGGAAGGCGTTATCGCGGATTTCAATGCCGGTCAGGATGAAGTGGTGGTTACGGGTGTCTCCCATTCCAGCTATGGCGAGACGAATCAGATGCTGCAGGCGGCGATCGTATCCGGGGATGTACCGGCCTGCTATCTGTCAGATCCTGTTGCATCTACCAGATTCGCGGAAAGAGGACTGATCCAGTATCTGGATGATTACATTGCCGCGGACCCGGATTTCGACAAGGAAGATATCATTGAGGTTTTTCTGGATTATTGCAGAGATGACGAGGGGAAAGTCTACAGTCTTCCCGTATGGGGAAGCACCCAGGTGATCTACTACAGGAAGGATATGTTTGAAGAAGTGGGGCTGGATCCGGATGAAGTGTTTGCCACCTGGCAGAATGTGGCGGAGGCTGCCCGTAAGCTTCAGGAATATTATAAGGATGTGCCGGGTTTCTATGGCTTTGAGCCTATGTATGGTGCGGATTGTCTGAACGAGATGGCTTACAGCAACGGTGCTGCCGTTATGAGCGAAGATAAGCGGACGATCACTTTTGACAGTGATGCGTATGTGGAAGCGCTGGAGGCTGCGCGGGTATGGATCAATGAAGAGAAGATCATGGGGATCCATTTTGGCGGAGACGGATGGGAGTACTGGTATAAGACCATTGATGATGTGATGCAGGGCAGAGCCGGAGGGTATCTGGGTTCCAGCGGAGATCAGGGAGATCTGGATTTTGATATTATTGCAGCACATGTACAGCCGGGCTTTGGCGACCATGCGCCGGCACCTTATGCAGATGCACATGCGGCGGGAATTGTGGAGAAAGCGTCAGAAGAGCAGAAGCAGGCAGCCTATAAGTGGCTTACTTACCTGAACAGGACCGGCGGAATGAAATTTGCCATGGCGACAGGCTATGTGCCGGTACGGCGTTCCGTGAGAGACAACGAGGAGTACAAGGCGTTTCTGGAGGAAAACCCTCAGGCGCTGATTCCTTTGGAACAGGCGGAGATCAGCAGGAAGCAATGGCAGGATCTGACGGGCGGAGGAATTTCGGATGCTTTGGCAGATGCGTGTGACCTGATCGAGATCGAGAATGTGCCGGCAGGGGAAGCGCTGGATGAGGCGGCAGCGATCGCACAGCAGGCTCTGGATGAATACTGGGCGGAACAGGAAGAATAAAGGAAGGAAGCTCTGGCACCATGAAGAAGTGTACGGATCGTTCAGACGGCAGGGAGATATTGACAGGAGTCTTATGCTGGATCGTTTATTTCTCGATTTATCCGGGGCGGCTGAATTTCTCGGCCGGTATGAGTGAGATGCTGGAGACAGGATGCTGGGAAAAGGGGCAGCTTGGCAGTGTGGCAGCTGCCTTTTACCTGGCTTATGGGATCGGCCAGTATCCCAGCGGGCTTTTAGGAGACAGGATTTCGCCAAAGTGGATGATCGGGGCGGGGGTGTGTGGCAGTGCGCTGATCAATGCCCTGTTCCCAGCAGCAGGTACAATAATGTGGATGCAGGGCCTCTGGTTTTTGAATGGACTGTTCCAGGCGCTGGTCTGGCCGCCTATGGTACGTCTGGTGACGGGTATGACCAGTGCGGAACGTTCGGTGAAGGTCATCCTCTTTCTTTCCCTCAGCAGTCCGGCAGGGATGTTGTGCACCTATCTGGTTAATGCGCTGCTGCTTGGGAGAGGAAACTGGAGAGCAGGTTTCTTTCTGGCCGGCATATGGCTGGCAGGGGTGACCGTTTTGTGGTTTCTGTCACTTTCCTGGCTGGAACGCCGTATGGAACGGCAGGGGGGAGAGATACGGAAGTGCATGGTACGATATAAGGCAGAAAGGACAACGACAGGTTCCGCCGTTATGCCGCATGCGGCTGTCTCTTCCGGTTTGGTCTGTTTGACGGCGGCGGCCTTTATCCATGGGATATTGAAGGATGGACTGACAACCTGGATTCCTGCCTGTCTGACAGTAAAGTTTGCCATTCAGCCCTCCTTTTCGGTCTTACTTACCATGGTACTGCCGGTGGTCAATCTGTGCGGAATTCCGGCTGCGCAGACTGTAAATCGCCGTTTCTTTCAGAATGAGGCTGCAACAGGAGCGTTCTGTTATCTTCTGTCAGTCGGATGTTTTCTGTGTATGCTGGGAGGGGGCGGGAATTCCCTGTATGGCACGGTGGTGATCTTTGCCATTGTGACCAGTATGATGACGGCGGTTAATACATTACTGGTCAGTCTTGTGCCTCTGCATTTCGGAAAAGTGGGCAGAGTGGCCACGGTTTCAGGCATACTGAATGCCGTAACCTATCTTGGCAGTGCGGCAGCAAGTGTCCTGTTTGGCTATACGATGGAGTATGCCGGATGGCGGGAAACGCAGCTTATATGGTGTGTCTGCGCAGCTGCCGGAGGGCTTTGCTGTGCCTGCGCAGCCGGAAACTGGAAGCGGAACAGAGAGAATATGGATGGATGAAGGACATGGATGGATGACAGCGTTACGGTTTACAAATCCGTGCGCTGGGAGGGAGGCAGGGATATAAATTGAAAACAACATTGGAATATTATGATATTTTCCCCAGGATATTGTGTACCGAGGTTACGACTGTAGTGACGATACAGGCGCTGGGAGAACATGTGGAGCTGGAAGCTGCCGGAGAGTACCGGATCAGGCTGGTTCCCATGAATAATACACCGGTAAATTTGCCGGTGTATGGACGGCAGATGTATGCGGCAGTGTATGAGGACGGTGTGCTGCATTTTTCCTGCCGGCTGTCCGATGAGCAGCAGTATGCCGTGCTTTTGCAGAAGAAGGAAAAAGAAGGGTGGAATCCCTGCTGTGAGCTGCGGATCTATGCGCTGCGGCCCGACTTTTTCAGGCTGCGCCCATTTCGAGGGGACATGCACTGCCACACCTGTCGGTCGGATGGGGCGGAGGGACCGTCCATTGTGGCCGCAAATTATCGAAAGGCCGGTTTTGACTTTTTATCCATTACCGATCATGGGCAGTATGAGCCGTCGCTGGAAGCGATCCGGGCATATGAGGAGATTCCCATGAGCTTTCGGCTGTTTAGTGGAGAAGAAGTGCATCCTCCGAAAAATCACTGCCACACCGTTCATTTCGGGGGAGACTACAGTGTCAATGATATTTTCAGAAAAGACCCGGAGCGATATGAACGGGAGGTTGATCTGATCGCACAGGAACTGCAGATTCCTGTTCAGGTGGATGCCAGGGAATACGCGTCTTTGGTTTGGGTATACCGTAAAATTCGGGAAGCCGGCGGAATGGCGGTCATGGCGCATCCCTGCTGGATTCAGGAGGAGGCCTATCATATTTCCAGAACCATGTATCAGTACCTGCTGCGGACACGGCCCTTTGACGCGCTGGAACTTACCTGCGGCCAGTCCATAGAGGAAAATCAGCTTCAGGTCAGCCTGTGGCAGCAGATGAGAGAGGAGGGGAATGTAGTGCCGGTCGTTGGCAGCAGTGATTCCCATGGGACGGTGAATGCTCAGTGGTTTGGTCTGTCGAAAATGATCGTTTTGGCGGAGCGATGTGAGAAGGACGCCATAATTGATGCGGTAAAAGCAAGACGGGCGGTAGTGCTGGAGCAGTATCACAAAGAGGAGTTTCCCAGAGTGTACGGAGAAAATCGGGCGGTGGAATTTGTACTTTTTTTGATTGCAGAATATATGCCGCTGCATGACGAGTTGTGTTACGAGGAGGGGCGGCTGATGAAAGCGTACGCCTGTGGAGATAAAGAGGCAGGAGAAATGCTGCGGCAGATTGGAAGGCGTACGGAAGCTCTGTTTGAGAAATACTGGGCTTAGATAAATCAGGACATTATATGGGAGCGGCAGGCTTTCCGCTCTGCAGCTTATACAATATCCTTTTCGGCATATCGTTCATCGACTTTCTGCGCAGACCTGTGCATTAGAAAGAAAGTCTGTTATAATAGAAAAGCACAGGGATTCCGGAGAGGGGGGCATATAGAATTATGAATGAAGTAGATGACGTGATCAGGATGCTGGACAATATGGCGCAGGGCGGCGTGAGCCGCATCAAGGTGGAGACATCGGAGGAAGTGGCGGACGGGGCTGTCAGGAAGGCCTATCACCATGGAAGATGTGATGTGGGCAGCCCCTTTGCCACCGGGAAGCTGTTCGACGCGGAGGAGTCGGACTGCGGATGACGGTGATAATGCACAGACAGACCGGTATTCAGGTCTGTCTGTGCATCTTTGCGTATTCGGTCGGGGAGCGCTGGTAGTATTTCCGGAAGGTTTCTGCAAAATAGCCTGCGCTGTTAAAGCCCACTTCATAACTGATCTCGGTGATCGACATGTCTGTGTGAAGGAGCAGCTCCAGCGCCCTGCTCAAACGGTACTGCGTCAGATAGGTGACAGGAGACCGGGAGAGATATTTCCGGAACAGGGAAGAACAGCTGCTTTTGCAGACATTACCGGCATCCGCGATCTGGTCAAGAGACAAAGGTTCTTTGTAATGAGCACGGATAAAAGTGACCATCTGCTTTACGGTAGAAAGCTGTCTGTTGGATTTGACCGGCTGTCCTGACTGCTTCGGAAGATTCCGGTAGAGAGGCAGCCACAGAGCAAGGATCAGCGGCTGGATCTGCAGGATAACGTCGTCAGGACCGGTGACGCCGGACGGGGAACCGCCTTGCCGTGCGGCTTTCAGGGCGGCATCATCCAGCAGATAGCCGCAACGGTCACATTGCTGATACAGCCTGCGCAACAGATCCAGTGTCTGTTTCTGCCAGGGAATCTCATTGGATAACAGCTGATATGGATGCTCGGTATTGGAGATGACGGGCTGCACATAGGTATCTTCAAAAAATTCGTTGGTGCACAGCAGCAGCGGATGCAGCAGAAAACAGATAAACTCGCATTCCGTGTAGTCCGGGGAATAGCCGTGATGGAACTGGCGGCTGTTGACCATGATGCCGCCTTCCGGCGGAAGTTCCACGGTGTTTCCATTGACATGATAGGACATACGGCCGGAAAGGATGAGAATAAATTCCAGATCTTCATGCCAGTGGCTGACCGCGGCATAGTTGGGATAGGTGGAGAGAATGCCTCTGCGGATATAGAAAGGGTATTCTTTGCGGTTGTAGTCTACCGTTTCGGAAAAATCTGCGGGATTGAGGTTGGATGAGCATACATCGCCTGCTGTTTTCATGGGTGGCTGCCTCTCCTTTGCTGAGTATGGTTTGTTAAAAGGTTTAATTTGGAAGATTGTTATAATATTTTATAATATTCTGGTAGAAACGGCAACAAAATTGTCATATTATCATAGTACCATCATGCTCAACCTGCCGCTTAGCGGGCCGCATGGCCATCCATGCTGTCTTTTTGGCTGCCGGCAGTTTATGGGCATTACGAGAATGACAGAATCAATTCTGTTTGCGTCCTCGGCGCAAAGCGCTTCGGAATGGAGAAAAATGTTAAAGCAGACAAAAAGGGAAAAACAACGCGGGAAGGTGGATGAAAAGGATGAATCATGTAGAGAGAAGAGATGCCCAGATGGCATATATTTCGGATGAAAGTATTTTTGAGGAACAGGCGGTGTGCAGGAAGAAGCTGCAGAAGTTAAACTTTATGGACCGCTCTGACTTTGACGGCCTTGGAGAAGCGGTGAAGGACCTTCTGGGAAAGTCGGAGGGGGCCTTTATTAATCCGCCCTTTTACTGTGATTACGGAAGCCATATTGAGGTGGGCAGGAACTTTTTTGCGAATTATAACTGTATGATCCTGGATGTGGCGAAGGTGAAGATCGGTGATAACTGCCAGATGGCTCCCAATGTTGCCATCTATACGGCGGGGCATCCGGTGCATCCTGTCACACGTAATTCTGCCTACGAGTACGGCAGGGAAGTGACCATCGGGGATAATGTCTGGCTGGGCGGTAATACGGTAATCTGTCCGGGCGTGCATATCGGCGATAATGTGGTAATCGGAGCCGGCAGTGTGGTGACGAAGGATATCCCGGACTGGTCTATCGCCGCAGGCAATCCCTGCCGCGTGATACGAAAGATCACGGATGCAGATAAGAGGAAGCTCTTCCGGGATGAGGAGATCGATGACGAGGCCTGGGCGGACATCTGTGGCAGAATGGAATTTTAAATTAAAAAGTGTTGCAAACTGCGCGAAAATATAGTATAAAGAAAGAAGATCGCAGTGTAATAGAATAACAGGGGCGCTGGACACAAGTCCGGCTGAGATGCAGAGGCGTAATGTCGCTTCCGGTCCCTTGAACCTGATCCGGGTAATGCCGGCGTAGGAAGAATATTCGACAAATAGAATACTTGTCGTTTTTTTCGTACCGCGTTGTGCTGTTTACACCGCGGTACTTTTAAAGTTAGTTTGCGAAGCAAATTTACCAAAGTTAATTTGCGAAGCAAATTTACTTTTCTTTACGGAGGAAACGACTATGACACAAAAATCAACCAAAGTCCGCGCCCTGACAGAGGGCGCAATCATGATCGCAGCGGCTACTGTATTGGGGTATCTGCGGATTTTTCGCTTTCCCTTCGGCGGCTCTGTGGATCTGGCGCTGGTGCCGATCCTTGTCTACTGCCTGCGCTGGGGGCCGAAATACTCGCTGCTGTGCTGTTTTGTCAACGGCGTGCTGCAGTATTTTCTGGGAGGCGGCATTGCGATCTCCTGGCAGTCCATGCTGCTTGATTATGTAGTGGCCTATACGCTGGTATTCCTGTGCGGCTTCGGTGCCGGCAGGAAGCTTGGCTGGCTGTGGGGAACGCTTCTGGGTTCCTTCGGGCGCTGGGTATCGCTGACATTGTCCGGCGGTCTGCTCTGGTACATGTACATGCCGGAGACTTTTCTGGGAATGCCCATGGTAGATCCCTGGATCTACTCGATACTGCTCAACGGTGTGCTTGTAGTAGTGGTAATGGCGGTGGATCTGGCGGTGCTGGGCATCATGCAGAGTGTCCCGGCGCTGCGCCGGCAGGTGCTGGCGAAGCAGACTGCAGCGTGAGGCGGCAGGTGCGTTTGTCCTGGTTACTCTCAGTGAACAAAGGTACACACGGTCGGTAAAGAATCTATGAAAATGAAATGCCATATTTGACAGGTTATACTTTGAAAACGTATAATATAGGTCAGATATGGCATTTTATGTCAGTTGTTTTGCAGGGACTGCAGCAAAGACGGCGGCAGTGTCCATGCTTGCGAACTTTGACGGCATATGGTAGTATGGCAGAGGATGCTGCAGGGGAGGGCATGGACGTAAGTACTTATACGAAGACGAAGAAACAGGTCAACAAAACAGAAACGAAAACGGCAAACAAATCAGTAAAGCAACGACAGTACAACAAAACCAGTATAAAATAAAACCGGATACAGGCTGATGGAGGGCGCATTATGGGCGGATTTTTTGGAGTGGCATCAAAGGAAGATTGTGTGTTTGACCTGTTCTTTGGGACGGACTATCATTCCCACCTGGGAACAAGACGGGCAGGTATGGCTGTTTACGATGATAAAAAGGGCTTTGACAGAGCTATACATAATATCGAGAACGCTCCGTTTCGGACGAAGTTTGACAAGGATGTTAATACCATGCACGGCACCTATGGTATCGGCTGTATTTCCGATTATGAGCCGCAGCCGTTGATCATTCGTTCCCATCACGGCACTTATGCGATTACGACGGTGGGTAAGATCAATAATAAAGACGAGATTATAGAGGAACTTTTTCAGAGCGGGCACGGGCATTTTATGGAGATGAGCGGCGGCGACATCAATTCTACGGAGCTGGTGGCGGCGGTGATCAACCAGCGGGATAACCTGATCGAGGGCATCCGCTATGCGCAGGAGCTGATCGAGGGCTCCATGACCATGCTGCTGATGACAGGCAGGGGTATCTATGCGGCGCGGGACAGATATGGGCGTACACCGGTGACCATTGGGCAGAAGGAGAATGCCTGCTGTATTTCTTTTGAAAGTTTTGCGTATCTGAACCTGGGCTATGCGCCGGAACGGGAGCTGGGGCCGGGGGAGATCGTGGTGGTGACGCCGGAAGGCGCACGCACGCTGGCAGCGCCGGGCAGCGAGATGAAGATATGCACTTTCCTGTGGGTATATTATGGCTATCCGTCTTCTTCCTACGAAGGCATCAGCGTGGAGCAGATGCGGTATAACTGCGGAGCCATGCTGGCAAAGAGAGATGATGTGCAGCCGGATATCGTGGCGGGAGTGCCGGATTCGGGGACTGCCCATGCCATCGGTTATGCCAATGAGTCGGGGATTCCTTTTTCCAGGCCTTTTATCAAATATACACCCACCTGGCCCAGGTCCTTTATGCCAACCATTCAGAGCAGGAGAAACCTGATCGCCAAGATGAAGCTGATTCCGGTGCATGATCTGATCAAGGGCAGGAGCCTGCTTCTGATCGATGATTCCATCGTGCGGGGAACGCAGCTGCGGGAGACTACGGAATTCCTTTACCAGAGCGGGGCCGCACAGGTACATATCCGCCCGGCCTGTCCGCCGCTTCTGTTTGGCTGTAAGTATCTGAATTTCTCCAGAGCGACTTCCGAGATGGAGCTGATCGCCAGACGTACGATTCAGGAGATCGAGGGGGAGAACAGGTATCCGAATCTGACGGCCTATGCGAATCCGGACAGCGCGGAATATCATGCCATGCTGGAAAAAATAAGAGAGAAGCTGAATTTCACTTCTCTCCGGTATCATCGTCTGGACGATATGATAGAGTCCATCGGTATGGACAGGTGTAAGCTGTGTACTTACTGCTGGGATGGACGGGAATAAGGATCGATGCGCTGCTGACGCAGCCAGATCTTCATAACAGTCCGCTGTGGCAGCAGCTTGGCTCCTATGTGGCAGAAGTTGACATAGAGACCGTAGATCGAGAGATCTCTCCCTCTGTCGGCGTCTGCCACTGCTTTTCTGGCGACCCTGTCCGGTGCGGTCATGCCGAAAAAGCGGCGGGTGGCCTTGACGGCTCCGATTTCGGCCCTGTCATAGAGGTCGGTCTTCAGCCAGCCCGGGCAGACTGCGGTGGCACTGATCCCCCGATCCTTTAATTCCACGTGCAGCGCCCTTGTGTAGTTGCGCACGAAAGCCTTCGTGGAGCTGTACAGATTCTGATAGGGCAGCGGCTGGAAAGCGGCCTGGGAAGCGATGTTGATGATGTGGCTGCCGACCGGCATATAGGGAATGCAGGTTAAACCCATGGCCACCACACCGCCGATATTCAGGTTGATCATGTTCAGAGAGTCCGGCACGCTTAAGTCTCCGTAGGAGCAGAACTTGGCATAGCCGGCGTTGTTTATGAGGTAGCAGATCTCGACGCCGCTCTGGGCAAGTCTGTGGCCCAGCTCTTCGATCCGGGAAGGATCCGACAGATCCATGGGGATGGGAATGATCTTCGCTCCCATCTGACGGCGAAGCCGGTCCAGTTTGTCCCGGTGCCTGGCGATGGCCCAGATCTCGTCGATTTCCCGCTTATCCTTGATGATTCTTACAAATTCTCTGCCAAGCCCTGTGCTGGCTCCGGTTATGACTGCTATCTTTTTCATATAAGTTTCTTCCTGTGTTCTCGTGTGAATATATTTCCCGGAAAGGACTGTGCATTTCATGCAATGTTTTCTGCCGTGTAAGCACAGCAGCATCCTTTGGGATACAACTATTTTATTCAGTATATCAAAGGATATGCGAAAATAAAAGTTTCTATTCGCAAAAAGACTGCAAAATGACGACATTCATTACTGCAGCGAACTTTTCATTTGGACTTCATTTTGATATAATAAGTAGAATCAGAAGAAAACTGTGATCCAGGCAGAATCTGATTTCCGATTCAGGGTAAAGCAGCACATGTTATTTGATAAAAAGAGAGGATTCCCCTGTCAATGGAAGGCCTGCCGGACGAATTTGGATGGACAGGTATAGGCAGAGAGGCTTTCAGGGATAATAAACTGACTGCCAGGTGCAATGACTTGGTACTCCGGGAAAAGATATGGCTGAAAGAAGGAGAGTTTATCATATGGTGAAAAGAATACTGGATTGTTATGCGTCAGATTTTGCCGGTTTTTCAAAAGAGGAGCTTTTGGAGTCTGTGCGCAGGAGTGAGGGACGTGTGATGCTCTGTGAGACGATCGGCACGGTACGGCCCATGCTGGGAGATGTGACCAATGCAGAGTTTGTGGCGGCAATGGGGGCGGATTTCCTGCTTCTGAATATGTTCGATGTCAATGCGCCGAAGATAGAGGGACTGCCGGCAGGAGATCCGGAGGACACCGTGCGGCTGATCAAGCAGCTGACGGGGCGGCCCGTGGGCATTAATCTGGAACCCACGGATGCGGGGGAGGAGGAGCAGACCGATCCGCTGTGGCAGATGTCCGCCGGACGGCGTGCCACTTTGGAGAATGCAAGGCGCGCCTGCGATATGGGTGTGGATCTGATCCTGTTGACGGGCAATCCGGGGATGGGTGTCAGCAATGAGGCCATTGAGGCGACACTTAAGCTGTACCGGGAAGAGCTGGGTGACAGAGTTATTCTGGCAGCAGGCAAGATGCACGCGGCCGGAGTGCTGACGGAAGCTGCGGAGCAGATCATGACGAAGGAAGAGGTCCGGCGTTTCCGGGAGGTCGGGGCGGATGTGCTGCTTTTTCCCGCACCGGGAACGGTGCCGGGTATTACGATGGAGTATGTGCGTGAGCTGGTGGGATTTGCACACGGTATGGGGGCGCTGACGATCACGGCTGTCGGTACATCTCAGGAGGGTGCGGATACGGATACCATCCGCCGGATCGCATTGATGTGCAAGATGACCGGTACGGATATTCATCATCTGGGTGACACCGGATATACGGGGATGGCGCTGCCTGAGAATATACAGGCGTATTCGGTTGCCATCCGCGGGATCAGGCATACCTATCATCGGATGGCGTCGTCGGTGCGCCGATGACGGCAGAAGGCGGCAGAAAGCAGTCTTTGCGCACACATTGTTGACGCCGCGAAGCGGCATTGGGGGAAATTTGGGGAAAACGGAAATGCAAAAGATATTGGTAGTGGACGACGCAGTGGTAAACCGCGAACTGCTGCGGGAAATGCTGGAAGACAATTATGTGATCGAGATGGCGGAGAACGGGCAGCAGGCATTGCGTAAGCTGCTGGAGTTTAAGGAGGAACTGGCGGCGGTTCTTCTGGATCTGCAGATGCCGGAGATGGACGGCTTTGCGGTGATCGATGCGATGAAGGAGAACGGGTGGCTGGAACAGATCCCGGTGCTTGTTATCAGTATTGAGAGTACGCCGGAGGTTGAGAACCGGTGTCTGGAGATCGGGGTTTCCGACTTTATTCATAAGCCTTTTGACAGATCCATTGTCAAGAACCGGGTCAGGAACACCATCGACCTGTTCGCTTATAAGAACAGTCTGGAGCAGCAGGTGGAAGAGCAGCGGGAGACGCTGCGGCAGCAGGACAGGATCATTCGCATTCAGGCCGAGAAGCTGAAGGAGGCGGAACCCTTTAACCGCCTGATGATGGAGTACCGGTTTGCCATCATGGAGATCGAGACGAGATTAAAGGTGCTGAACGAGGAATTCTCACGGGAGTACAAGCGAAACCCTTTTGAGTCCATCAAGAGCAGGCTGAAAACGCCGGAGAGCATCTATGAGAAACTGGAGCGCAAGGGACATCCGATTACGGTGGATAATATCAGAGAGCATCTGACGGATGTGGCGGGTCTGCGGGTCATCTGTTCTTTTCCGGACGATATTTACCGGCTGGCGGATCTGGTTATCCGGCAGGATGATATCCTTCTGCTCCGGAAAAAGGACTATATTCAGAATCCGAAGGACAACGGTTACAGGAGTCTGCATCTCATACTGAGCGTACCGATTTTCCTTTCTAATGAAAAGAAGTATATGAAGGCGGAGGTTCAGTTCCGCACGATCGCCATGGATTTCTGGGCCAGTCTGGAGCATAAGCTGAAATATAAGAAAAATGTCAAAAATGCGACACAGATTGTGGCACAGCTCAAAGCCTGTGCTGATTCCATTGAGATGCTGGACTATCAGATGCAGAATCTTCGTAACAAGATTGATATGGACGGCAGGTCGATTTAGAAATTGATTAATCCTGCGTTTTGTCATATACTTAACTTATGCAGAAATTAACGGAAGAAATCAAATCAGGACAACTGAAACAGGTCTATATCCTGTACGGCGAGGAGGCATATCTGCGCAGCCAGTACAAGGATAAGCTGAAAAAGGCATTGCTCGGCGACGGAGACGATATGAACTTTCACTACTTCGAGGGAAAGAATATTTCCCAGGGGGAAGTGATCGATCTGGCTGAGACTATGCCCTTTTTTGCGCAGCGCCGGGTGATCGTGCTGGAGAACAGCGGGCTTATGGCACGGGGCGGGGAAGAACTGGCGGCTTATCTGGGCGATCCGGCACAGACGGCTTATTTCGTGTTCGTGGAACAGTCGGTAGATAAGAGAAGCAGGCTGTACAAGGCGGCCACGGCCAGGGGACGCGCCATCGAGTTTACGGCGCAGGATGAGGCCGTGCTGAAACGATGGATCCTGGGATTTTTGAAGAAAGAAAATAAAAATATCACGGAGCGGGATCTGAACTTTTTCCTGGATAAGACGGGCTCCGGCATGGATAATATCCGGGGAGAGCTGGAGAAACTGTTCTGTTACTGTATGGGGCGGGATGTGATCACGGCGCAGGATATCGAAGCGGTCTGCACCAGACAGGTGAGCAGCCAGATCTTTGATATGATCGATGCGGTAGCACAGAAGAAGCAGAAGACGGCGCTGGATCTGTATTATGACCTGCTGACGCTGAAAGAGCCGCCTATGAGGATCCTTTTCCTGATCACGAGACAGTTCAATCTTCTACTGCAGGTAAAGGAACTCAAAAACAAAGGCTATGACGCCAATGCCATCGGCGGCAAGGTGGGGCTTGCCGGGTTTATCGCCCGCAAATATGTGACGCAGGCCGCCAGATTCAGGGAGGAAGACCTGCGCAGGGCGCTGACGGACTGCGTGGAGACGGAAGAGGCGGTCAAGACCGGCAGAATGAATGATGTGATGAGCGTGGAGCTGTTGATCGTGAAATACAGCGCTGCGTCGATGTAGGGTACAGCAGTAGAGAAAAGGTAAGGTAAAGTAAAGAGGAGGCACAGGGATGACGGTTCAGTTTTTATTCCCGGAAGGGAAAAGGCAGGCATTGACGTTCAGTTACGACGACGCACAGATTCATGACAGGCGTCTGGTCGATATTTTTAATCAGACAGGGATGAAGGCGACCTTTCATCTCAACAGCGCGACGCTGGGACAGCCGGGGTATATCACCCGTGAGGAGGTAAAGGCACTCTACGAGGGTCATGAAGTGGCCTGTCACGGTGTGACGCATCCCTATTTTAACCAGCTGTCGGTGACACAGATGATGAGAGAGGTGTATGAGGACAGGCGGGAGCTGGAGCGATGCAGCGGCGGTATCGTGCAGGGAATGTCGTATCCGTTCGGGGAGTACAATGAGGAGCTGATCCGGACGGCGAAGGATGCGGGGATCGTGTACAGCCGGACGGTTGAGGGCACGATGAATTTTAATCTGCCGTCAGATTTCATGCGCTGGCATCCGACCTGCCATCATGGCGGTGTGACGGAAGCGCTGCTGGATGAATTCCTGAACCCGCCGATGTACAGGAGCCTGTCGCTGTTGTATATCTGGGGGCACAGCTATGAGTTTGCACAGGATGACAGCTGGAGCCATATAAACGATATCTGCAGCAGGCTGCAGGGCCGGGAAGACGTGTGGTATGCCACGAATATGGAGATCTATGAGTATGTGACGGCAATGCGCTCCCTTGTGATCTCGGTGGAAGGAGATATTCTGTATAATGCGTCTGCGGTTACGCTGTATGTGCGGGCCGGCGGACAGATACTTGCCCTGGGAGCCGGAGAGCAAAAGAAGCTGGATGCGGCATTGTAGGCGGGATCAGCAGGTTGTATTATAACGGGTGATATTATGGATTTGTGCCAAAGCGTCACAAATTCGGCTGATCGCAGAGCAAAATCGGAGTATTCCTTCGGAAAACTCCTGAATTCTGCTCGCGTTTTCAGCGTAAAACGCTTCGGAATGGAGGAAAGGTTGAATAAATTCTCTGATGAGCAATTTATTCAACTGCGAGTTTGTGCCGGAGCCACAAACTCGAGATCGCAGAGCCAAATTTGAAATTTGGCTCGCGGCCTTCGCAAAAAAACTGCTTCGGCATGGAGGGAAAATATGAGTATGAATATTGTATGTCTGGATCTGGAGGGAGTGCTGGTGCCGGAGATTTGGATCGCTTTTGCTGAGGCGAGCGGGATTTTGGAACTCAGGCGGACGACCAGAGACGAGCCGGATTATGATAAATTGATGCACTGGAGGCTGGGAGTGCTGCGGGAGCATGGCCTGGGCCTGCAGGAGATACAGGACACGATCGCGACCATCGATCCGCTGCCGGGTGCGAAGGAATTTCTGGACGAACTTCGCAGTATGACGCAGGTGATCATTATCAGTGATACATTCACGCAGTTTGCGGGGCCGCTGATGAAAAAGCTGGGCTGGCCGACGCTTTTCTGTAATTCTCTCGAGGTGGCGCCGGACGGGGAGATCACGGGCTTCCGGATGCGGATCGAGAATTCCAAGCTGTCTACGGTGAAAGCGTTACAATCCATTGGCTTTGAGACGATCGCCGCCGGTGACAGTCATAACGATCTGGATATGATCCGGGCCGGCAGGGCGGGATTTCTGTTCAGGAGTACGGAGCAGATCATCAGGGAGAATCCGCAGCTTCCGGCTTACGAGACGTATGAGGAACTGATGGCGGCGATCCGGAATGCGTTATAAAGGAAAAAGCGTCACGTGAAGGAGACTGATCGGGTGAAAATTGAATATGCCAAAAAGGCAGTAAAATATATTGAATCTTTAGACAAACCTACAAAACAGAGGATTAAAGCCGGTATTATCGGTTTGACAGAAAATCCGCCGAAAGGTGATATTATCAAGAAACTTGTCGTGGCCTGGGATCCGGATTATACAAAGGTCACACCGTCAGAAAGAAAAGAACTTGAAGATGCGGAAAGAGATATGATAGAGAATGGAACGGTTTCGCATGAAGCTATTAATTGGGACTGAAAAAGTGTTCCGGCGTTCCGGACGGTTTTTTAGTCTGGCAGTGATTTTATGGATTATCATGAGTATTACCCTGACAGCCTGTTTTCCCAAGCGAGGCAGGGCAGAGCCTTATTCTGCATCGTTCTTTGCCATGGATACTTATATGACGTTTACGGTATATGATGACGATGCAAAAGCGGCAAAAGAGGCGCTGCAGCAGGCACAGGAGGAGATCGAGGCATTGGAGGCGCTGTGGTCGGTCACCGATGAAGACAGTGATATTTATGCGTTAAATCACAGCGGCGGTCAGCCTGTAACGGTTCGGGACGAGACGGCCGGGCTGCTTTCGTTTGCCGTAAAAATGGCGCAGGAGACTGACGGAGCGTTGGAACCGACGCTGTATCCTGTGCTGACGGCGTGGGGATTTACAACGGAAGGAAACCGGATACCTGCGGCGGAAGAGATTGAAAGGCTTTTGGAATGTGTCGGCTATGACCGGGTGAAGGTGGAAGGAAGCCATGTCACTCTGGAGGATGGCATGATGCTGGATCTGGGTTCCGTCGGCAAAGGGTATGCCGGTGACCGGGCAGAACAGATTCTCATAGAAAGGGGCATAAATTCTGCGCTTCTGGATATCGGCGGCAATATTCAGGCCGTGGGCGCCAGGCCGGACGGCAGTGACTGGCGGCTGGGACTGCGCAGTCCTTTCGGGGAAGGGTTATTCGGGACGCTGCAGATCTCAGATCGTGCGGTGGTCACCTCTGGAAATTACGAGCGTTATTTTATTGGTGAGGACGGTGTCCGCTATGGTCATATCATTGATCCGGAGACGGGATATCCCGTGAATAACGGACTTGCTTCCGTTACGATTATTGCCGGGGACGGGAAGCTGTGTGATGCACTCTCCACGTCGCTTTTTGTCATGGGGCTTTCGGATGCGGTCGCTTATTGGAGGACGCATCAGGAGGAGCAGCCGTTTGACATGATACTGGTCACGGAAGACAGGGAAATTTACCTGACGGAAGAAATTAAAGATAAATTTAATTTGCAGAAAGAGTGCGCGGATATGGTCGTTTATCCGGTCACATCGTCTGCTGCAGAAGGGCAAAACCGGTAATTACAAATTTCGACCGTGAGATTTATATCTGACAAAAGCTGTGCATATATGCCGAAAACAGTAGAAAAATGAAATTATAGGTAGATTTAATTTAAACATAAATAGAAAAATGCAGTCTGTCAGCAATGACAGGACTGCATTTTTTCTTGTCTTTTTTGTTTGCTACAATAAAATATATGTCGTTATATAACTCGCGTTACTCTCGATACAGATTCTTGATCACAACCAGTGTCAGCAGCAGAAGAATGGCGCCTACCGGCATGGAGATCCATGCGCTCTGAGTAAATCCGGCTACAATATAAGTGATAAAGGAGATCACGGCTACTACGATAACATAAGGCAGCTGGGTGGATACGTGATTGACATGGTCACATTGTGCACCCGCAGAAGCCATGATCGTGGTATCGGAGATCGGAGAACAGTGATCGCCGCATACCGCTCCCGCCATACAGGCGGAGATGGAGATGATCATCAGCTGTGGATTGGTATTCATAAATACATTCACCACGATCGGAATGAGAATACCGAAGGTTCCCCAGGAGGTTCCGGTGGAAAATGCCAGGAAACATGCCACGATAAAAATGATCGCCGGCAGGAAGTTCATAAAAGATCCGGCGCTCTTCTGTACTGCATCGGCTACAAATACGGCTGCTCCCAGCGAATCGGTCATGGCTTTCAGTGTCCAGGCAAAGGTGAGAATCAGGATTGCCGGAACCATGGCCTTGAAGCCGTCGGGCAGGCAGCCCATACAATCTTTAAAGCTTAAGACTCTGCGGATCAGATAGATGATGATGGTCAGGATCATGGCGCAGATGCTGCCCAGCGCAAGGCCGACGGAAGCATCGGAATTGGAAAAGGATTCGACGAAACCGGCACCGTCAAAAAATCCGCCGGTATAGATCATACCGATGACACAGCAGGCAATCAGCATGATGATAGGGATCAGGAGGTCGATTACTTTTCCTTTCGGATTTACGATTTCTGTCTCCTGCGTGGCATCTTTTTTGCCGGTGGAGAACAGATCGCCTTTGAGTGCATTGGCTTCATGAGATTTCATAGGGCCAAAATCAACTTTCATGAGTATCAGTGCGATCATCATAACGATGGTGAGAATCGCGTAAAAGTTATAGGGAATGGCACGGATAAAAATGGAAAATCCGTCTTCGCCCTCCACGAAACCGGAAACTGCCGCTGCCCAGGAGGAGATTGGCGCAATGATACAGACAGGTGCCGCGGTGGCATCGATCAGGTAGGCCAGTTTGGCCCGGGAAACTTTGTGCTCATCCGTGACGGGTTTCATGACACTGCCAACGGTGAGACAGTTGAAATAATCGTCGATAAAGATCAGGACACCCAGCGCGACGGTGGCAAGCTGTGCCCCGGCCCGTGTCTTAATCTTTTCTTTTGCAAAATGTCCGAAGGCTGCGGAACCGCCGGCTCGATTCATCAGGCTTACCATGGCGCCCAGGATCACAAGAAATACCAGAATACCTACGTTGTAGCCATCGGAAAGGACTGAGACGAAGCCGTCGTTGAAAATGTGCGTCAGTGTTCCCTCGAAGGAAAAGCCGGAATAGAACAGGCCGCCCACCAGAATACCGATGAACAGTGAGCTGTAAACTTCCTTCGTGATCAGCGCCAGTACGATCGCGACAATGGGCGGGACCAGCGCCCAGAAAGTGGCGTACATGGCAGGCGTATACTCGGCCTCCGCTTCTGCAGCGAACACGGTAAGCGGCAGAAGCGTCAGGCTGAGAAGCATAAGACCTGCCCCTTGTAACAGTTTTTTCTTTCTCATTTGTTTATACTCCCTTTTTTATAGTTTGTATGGAAGGCTTCGTGCTCGAAACGCTTCCACGATATGGATGACTCCGCGGCAGTAGAATGTCAGTTTTGCATAAAAATACATTGCAGATATTTGTATGGTAACAGGACCGTGGAGGTCTTTCCGTACATCTGCTGTATGATCATAGCTTTAGACATGTCTTCAAGCAGAGCCAGTGGCATAATTATCGAAGTCAGTATACCACTGCATCCTGGGTTTCACAAGGAAAAGTCGTAAATAATGAATATTTATGTAACAGTTCGTTACATACCGGTTTTTGTCCGCTTATGCGCCGGTGTAATTTGTGTCAGCAGTTTGTGGTTGCTATATCACCTGTTATTCTGATACATTATGAGAAATATCAAATCTACAGGGAGCAGGAACGGGGAATTGGTATAAGGCAGTATATTATTTATAGAAGTAACTGGCAAGCAGAACTGCGCACTTGCTGCGCTGTTCGTGAATGCATGTGTGCATATGTAAACATCCACTTCTATTTATGGTGGTATGATGGTACGGGATATGGATGTTTAGGAATGAAATACAGAAAGGTACAAGGAGGGTGTGGCATGAAAAGAGAAGAGGCAAGAAGGAGAGCATCGGAGCTGGTGGCGAAGATGACGGTGGAGGAGCGCGTGGGGCAGCTGCGGTATGAGGCGCCGGCTATAGAAAGGCTTGGCATTCCCGCCTATAACTGGTGGGGAGAAGGGCTGCATGGCGTGGCCAGGGCTGGGACGGCGACGGTGTTTCCACAGGCGATCGGTATCGCGGCGGCATTTGATGAGGAACTGACAGGTAAGATCGGGGAATGCGTGGCCACAGAGGGCAGAGCGAAGTACAATGAATATTCTGCCCACAATGACAGGGATATCTACAAAGGACTCACGTTCTGGTCACCGAATGTGAATATTTTCCGGGATCCCAGATGGGGAAGGGGACATGAGACCTACGGAGAGGATCCTTATCTGACTTCCAGACTGGGTGTTGCTTTCGTCAAGGGGCTGCAGGGAGACGGGGAAGTCATGAAAGCGGCGGCCTGCGCGAAGCACTTTGCGGTACATTCCGGACCGGAGGCGCTGCGCCATGAGTTCAATGCGGAGGCTGACCCGAAAGATATGGAGGAAACCTATCTGCCTGCGTTCGAGGCGCTTGTCGAAGAAGCGCATGTGGAGGCGGTGATGGGTGCCTATAACAGGACAAACGGGGAACCCTGCTGCGGAAGTGAGACATTGATTCGCGGCATTTTGCGTGGGAAGTGGAATTTTGAAGGCCATTTTGTGTCTGACTGCTGGGCAATCAGGGATTTTCATGAGCATCATATGGTGACTGCAACGCCGGCACAGTCTGCGGCCATGGCGTTGAATGCGGGATGCGATTTAAACTGCGGCGTGACTTATCTGCACCTGCTGGAGGCGCTTAAGCAGGGGCTGGTGACGGAAGAAAGCATCACGGAGGCGGCAGTGCGCCTTTTCACCACCAGATTCCTGTTGGGACTTTTTGATGAAAGTGAATATGATAACCTTGATTATGAGGTGGTGGAATGTGAAGAGCATATCGCGCTGGCGGACCGGGCGGCCAGGGAGAGTATTGTCCTGCTTAAGAATGACGGCATCTTACCCCTGAATGTGGATAAGCTCAGAACCATCGGTGTGATCGGTCCCAATGCGGACAGCCGTAAGCCGTTGGTGGGCAATTATCATGGGACCTCATCGGAATACATTACAGTAGCAGAAGGAATCCGAAACTATGTGGATGGTAAAGTAAGAGTCCTGTTCTCGGAAGGCTGCGGGTTGTTCGAGGATAAGACGGAGGCATTGGCTTTTGCCGGAGACAGGCTTGCAGAAGCCAGGATTGTTGCGGAGCACAGTGACGTGGTGGTTCTGTGCCTGGGACTGGATGAGACGCTGGAAGGAGAAGAAGGAGATACCGGCAACAGCTATGCTTCCGGGGACAAGACGGATCTGCTGCTCCCGAAGCCCCAGAGGGATCTGATGGAGGCAGTTGCGTCCGTGGGCAAACCGGTGATCCTCTGTCTGATGACGGGCAGCGCCATGGATCTGCGTTATCCGGCAGAACATTTTAACGCTGTTGTACAGTTGTGGTATCCCGGTGCCCGAGGCGGTAGAAATGCGGCGGAGATTCTGTTTGGGGCGGTTTCTCCGTCAGGAAAACTGCCGGTTACCTTCTATGAGGACAGTGACAGGCTGCCGGAATTTACCGATTACCGTATGGCAGGCAGGACTTACCGTTATATGGAAGAAAAGGCGCAGTATCCGTTTGGATTCGGCCTGACTTACGGGGACGTGGCCGTGACGGCGGCGGAGGCTGTCGGAACCGGACGGGAAGAAATGTCCGTCAAAGTAACCCTGCAGAATAAAGGGCTGTACGACACGGATGATGTGGTACAGATCTATATTAAGAATACGGATTCCGCATACGCTCTGAAGAATCCCGCACTTTGTGCGTTTAAGCGGGTTCACGTCAAGGCGGGAGAGACGGTGCAGACGGTACTGCGGATTGCTCCGAAGGCGTTTACGGTAGTGACGCCGGTGGGAGAGCGGATGATGGACGGCAGATGTTTTGATCTGTATGCCGCTACTTTCCAGCCGGATGAGCGGAGTCGGGAGCTGATGGGGAGAGAGGCCGTGAAAGTACCTCTTTGCTTTTGAGTCGTTCGGTTGGAAGTTGTAACGCTTCGAAATGGAGGAGAAATGTATGGCAAAAGTGTATGATATGAAGCCGTATCTTGACGAGATCGAGAGGGTGATACAGGAAGGTCCGTACAGGGACAGCTGGGAATCATTATCGGAATATCAGGTTCCGAACTGGTATGAAAAGAAGAAATTCGGGATTTTCATTCATTGGGGTGTATTCAGCGTCCCGGCATTCGGCAGTGAGTGGTATCCAAGGAATATGTATATTCAGGGTGAGAAGGAATATCAGCATCATATTGAGACGTATGGGCAGCACAAGGAGTTCGGTTATAGAGATTTTGTACCGCTTTTCAAGGCGGAGAAATTTGATCCGGAAGCGTGGGCAGAGCTGTTTAGACGGGCAGGGGCGGAGTATGTTGTGCCTGTGGCCGAGCATCATGACGGATTTCAGATGTACAAAAGTCAAATTTCCGAGTGGAATGCATGGGATAAGGGACCGAAGAGAGACATATTGGGGGAACTGCAAAAGGCGTTTGCGGGGAAGGATCTTATCCTGGGTGCTTCCTCACATCGTATCGAGCACTGGTTTTTTCTGAGTCATGGCAGGGAATTTGACAGTGATATTAAAGAACCGCTGGAACGGGGAGATCTTTACTGGCCGTCGATGCCGGAGGCGGAACTGCACGATATTTTCAGTCATCCGGTACCGACAGAGGAATTTCTGCAGGATTGGCTTGTGCGAACCTGTGAGCTGATAGACGAATACCGGCCGAAGATTCTTTATTTTGACTGGTGGATCCAGCATTTCAGTGCAAAACCCTATATAAAGAAACTGGCAGCCTACTATTATAACAGGGCGGCTCAGTGGGGGGAGCAGGTGGTGATCAACTATAAGCATGACGCTTTTCTCTTCGGGACGGCTGTGCCGGATGTGGAAAGAGGCCAGTTTGCGGATATGAAGCGGTATAGCTGGCAGACGGATACGGCAATTGCCCTGAACTCCTGGGGATATACGGAGAACAATGTTTATCGTCCCGCCGATGAGATATTGTGTGATCTGGTAGATATCGTGAGTAAGAATGGCAGATTGCTTCTGAATGTCGGTCCCAGGGCAGATGGAAGGATTTCGGAAGAGGAAACGGGAGTCCTGACACAGATTGGAGAATGGCTTGCAGTGAACGGAGAGGCCATTTATGGATCGAAGACGTGGAGAATTTATGGAGAAGGTCCGACGCAGATCGTCGAGGGGCAATTTTCGGACGGCATCAAGAAGAATTTCACCAGCCAGGATTTCCGTTTTACGACCAAAGGCGGAAAGCTGTATGTCACGGCGTTGAAGTGCAGTGAGACAGGCAAATACTGTGTGCGGTCTTTGGGGATACGGGATGCATCGAGAATGGCCAATTTCAATGGGATCATTAAGAAGGTGGAGACGCTTGGACAGGATCAGGAGCCTGTATGGGAGCGGGATGAAGACGGATTGAAGATCGACTGTGACGTTAAGAGCGATAAGCCGGTGGTATTCAGGGTGACGATAGAATAAGGGACGGCGAAGAAGCGTCCTCTGTAGTCTGGATGCCGGAAATGAAATTTCTATTGTCGTTAACTATAATAAGATAATATTTATGAAGCTGTTGCAAAGTGCAATGATTCTGCGGTCTGTGGAAAAGGGGCGAAGCTGGCCGGGGATCGTGAGAATCTGCTTTTGCAGCAGCTTTTTGCATTATGGAGCGTGACGGGGAATTTTGTTTTGAAAGTCCGTTTTATAGGACAGCGATTATGGTATCTTATTGTTACTAAAGGCGCTGTAGGGCCGGCAGCAGTGGGAAGACCGCATAGTGCCGGGAAGCAGAAGAAGATATCGATCAGGCAGTTCGGAGCCGTGAGGAAACAGGAAGGGAGGGACGATCATGTTGGAGAGAAGATTTGGGTTATTTACCTGTCTGCTGTTGTTTATTCTTATTTTTTGTTCGCAGGGCATTGTGACGAGAGGAAGAAATGTGCAGCGCACCGAGGAAAATTATCATTATCTGGAGCTGGAGCGGGAATATGTGAAGAACACCAGGGAATATCTGAAAGAACAGGGATTTGATAACTGTGGTGTCATGATGACAAGGGTTACGAAGGAAGATGGCAGCAGAGAGTATACTGTCCGGGTTCACCACAGGAAGCTGGGACGGATGAATGGGCGGGATAAGTCGGCATTGAAGGATATACTGTCACAGGCGGAATTTGGAACCGGCGCGTGTGTATTTCAGTATGAGCTATAAGGACTTGACAGAGATGAACGTTTGTTCTATTATTTAAATGAGAAGAACACATGTTCTGATTACAAATTTCATTTACATTAAGGAATGACTTTTTCCAGTTTTGGGATTATACTAGTATAAGCCATGCTGATTATCGATACCTACAGGCAGGATATATTCTCATCGGCAGGGCGGCTGAATGAGGCGATGCCGGCAGCATTGTCGATTGAAGCTGACGCGGCAGATGGGAATTCAGATAAATAGAAGGTGTGGACAATTATTATGGGTTATATCAGGTAACAGCAGAGTAATTTAAGCTTTGCCGGAATATTCTTTCAATGAATTCAGATTGGAGCAGTGTATGAGACCTAATCCCAAACCACAGGAAATGTACAGACATTTTAAGGGAAATATCTATCAAATCCGCTGTCTTGCGAAGCACAGCGAGACGGGTGAGATGATGGTAGTTTATCAGGCGATGTATGATACTTTTCAAATTTACGTGAGACCGCTTGCCATGTTTATGGAAGAAGTGGATTCGGTGAAATATCCGGATGCCATGCAGAAGTATCGTTTTGCATTATTGGAGGATTCGGAACCGGAATCTGCCTGCTGTCCGGCTGATACGGATGGTGTGCCGGCACAGAATTCTGAGCGGACATACAACGGCATATTGTCCGGGATGTCGGTACAGCCGACCGCAGAGCAGAAGACGGAGAATACAGCAGCGGAAGAGAAGGTACAGGAAGCGGATGAACAATTGAATATTGATCCTCTGGTGATGGAGTTTTTAGATGCAGATACTTATGAGCAAAGACTCAATATTCTGGCTGCGCTCCGCCACAGAATTACAGATGAAATGATCAATACGATGGCCATAGCGGTCGATCTGGAGATCAAAGAGGGTGATGTGGAAGAGCGCTGTGAGGAATTTAAGAACTGTCTGTTGACCTTCGAGAAATACGAGTGTAACAGACTGCGCTAAGAGTTCAGGTTTCAGTCATCCAGTCGTAATGGTATTATGTCGACCACCGGAGAATCTTATTGAGTTGTCCTGCTGCGATTAACATGTCAGGCAGCAGGATGGGGAATTCTGACCGGGAGGTGACTTATGGCATATGAACTGGAGAATAAACTGGTGATAGGCGTTTCATCGAGAGCGCTGTTTAATCTGACCTATGAGAATACGATATTTGAGTCGGACGGTGTGGAAGCATACTGCAGATATCAGATTGCGCATGAGAGTGAGATATTGAGTCCGGGACCCGGGTTTCCGTTGATCAAAGCGCTGTTGAACCTGAATAATCTGCCGGGGAAGGAAGACAGTGTGGAAGTTATTATTATGTCCAGGAACAGTCCGGATTCTTCCCTTCGGGTATTCAATGCAATTGAACATTACGGACTCAATATTACCAGAGCAGTGCTGGCCAGCGGAGCTTCGCTGGCTCCGTACCTTTCGGCTTTCAAGACAGATCTGTTTTTGTCGGCATATGAGGATGATGTGCAGAGCGCCATAGATTCTAATATAGCGGCTGGTATTATATGTACGGATGGATTTTGCACATACGACAGCGAACATCAGATCAGACAGATCCGCATTGCTTTTGATGGGGATGCGGTCTTGTTTTCAGATGAGTCTGAGAGGATCTTTAAGGAACAGGGACTGGAGGCTTTCGAGGAAAATGAGAGAAGAAATGCCAACAATCCGCTGGAGGCAGGTCCCTTCGCCAGGTTTCTCGCACTGCTTTCCGAGCTGCAGAAGGATTGTACTGTGGAGGAAGCACCGATCAGAACCGCGCTTGTGACTTCCAGATGTGCACCGACACATGAGAGAGTGATCCGGACGCTCCGCGCATGGAATATACGGATAGACGAGGTGTTTTTTCTGGGCGGGGTTCGCAAGAAAGAAGTTTTGCAGGCGTTTGGGGCACATATATTTTTTGACGATCAGTCGATTCATACAATGCAGGCGGCAGAGGTGGTACCCGCCGCAAGAGTACCTTATAAGAAGAAGGTTCCCTGTGATGAAGAAGAGGAAGGGATGGACAGCAGCTGATCCTCAGGTCGACCTGTGGCAGACAGGGAATATGGGAGAAGGAAATATCAAGTTTACATAATATGAGATATAACAATATAATCTGTGCTAATTTTATAGAGAGACCGAACCGATTTACGGCTTACGTAAATATTGCCGGGGAGCGGACGAAGGTTCATGTCAAGAATACCGGGAGATGCCGGGAACTGCTGCAGGACAATGCAGTGGTCTATCTGGAACAAAGTGCAAATCCGGCACGCACTACGTCCTATGACCTGGTTGTGGTGAATAAGGATGGAAGATTGATCAACATGGATTCCAATGCGCCGAACAGGGTGGTAGGTGAGTGGCTGGAGAACGGCGGCCTTTATCGGGATGTCAGCCTTGTAAGACGGGAGAGGACTTTCGGGAATTCCCGCTTTGATTTCTATGTGGAGAGTGCGTCGGGTGATAAAGCCTTCGTAGAAGTTAAGGGCGTTACATTGGAGAATGACAATATAGCGGCATTCCCCGATGCCCCTTCCGAGCGTGCCGTAAGGCACGTGGAAGAATTGATGGCAGCACATGCACAGGGATATGATGCCTGTCTGATCTTTGTGGTCCAGATGAAGGATATTCTTCGTGTGGAACCGAACTGGTCGACTCATCCTGAGTTTGGCGAAGCATTGAAGAAGGCAAGAAATTCCGGGGTACGGCTGCTTGCCTATGACTGTCTGGTGGAGACAGACAGTCTGATGATCAATGAGCGGATTCCGGTAGTGCTGGACAGTCTTGATCTGATCGCTTCACCGCTGCTTGCCTGGTATGATGCCGGCAGGAGGATTTTGCCATGGCGTGAGGAACCGACTCCCTATCATGTGTGGCTGTCTGAGATCATGCTGCAGCAGACAAGAGTAGAAGCCGTGAAACCTTATTATGACCGATTTTTGAAGCATCTTCCGGATATAGAGAGTCTGGCGGCAGTGGAGGAAGAGCAGCTTTTGAAATTGTGGGAGGGACTGGGATATTATAACAGAGCCAGAAACCTGAAGAAATCTGCGGTAAAGATTATGGAGGAATACGGCGGTGAGATGCCGGGAGAGTATGAACAACTGATCGGACTTGCCGGGATAGGCAGTTATACGGCAGGAGCTGTTGCTTCGATTGCTTTTCATAAGGCGGTTCCTGCGGTGGACGGGAATGTGCTGCGGATCATATCCCGGCTGCGAATGGATGACAGGGATATTCTGGATGCACGGGTCAGGAAATCCATAGAAGCGGAGCTGCAGGCCGTGATGCCGAAAGACAGGCCAGGTGACTTTAATCAGGCGCTGATGGAGCTGGGGGCTATGGTATGTATTCCCAATGGAGCGCCTAAGTGTGGGGAATGTCCGTGGCGGGAATTTTGTCAGGCAAGAATACAAAACTGCATTTCGGAGTATCCTAAGAAGGCGCCTAAGAAGCCGCGTAAAATAGAGAATAAGACAGTACTGGTGCTTCTGGATGAGCATTGTGTGGCGCTTCATAAGCGGGAGGAAAAGGGGCTGCTTGCCGGTATGTATGAGTTTCCCATGCTGGAAGGGCATAAGAGCGAGGAAGAAGTACTCTCTTATTTAAAGCAGTCCGGCCTTTCACCCCTGCGCATACAGAGATTAGAACCGTCAAAGCATATTTTTACGCATAAGGAATGGCATATGATCGGTTATCAGGTACGCGTGGATGAACTGATGAAGGCAGACACGGCGGATGAGAACGGGAAGGACATGCGGCAGAGAAACAGGCAGGAATATATTTTTATTGACCCTGTGGAAACAGGAAGCAGATATCCGATTCCATCGGCATTTGCCGCTTATGCGGATTATATGGAAATGAAGCGTGGCATTTAACAGGAGAAGCAGATCTTTTATTGCCGGATTGTCTGTGCAGCACGTCAGGGCATGCAGATATATCGGAGATCAGGAAAGTCTGATAAGGAGAAATAAGGATATGAAATTATTATCAGTTGCCATACCAAGCTATAATTCGGAGATGTATATGCGCAAGTGCATTGATTCACTGCTTGCGGGCGGGGAGGATGTGGAAATTCTGATCGTGAATGACGGTTCCACAGACAGGACGGGAGCCATTGCAGATGAGTATGCGGCCAGATATCCTTCTATTGTTAAAGCGATTCATAAGGAGAACGGAGGACATGGATCGGCGGTCAATGCGGGACTGGAACAGGCTGCGGGTTTGTATTTTAAAGTGGTTGACAGTGATGACTGGGTGAAAGAGAGCGCTTATTTCAGGATTTTGGAGACGCTGAGAGATATCACCACAGGGGATTCCAGCCTGGATATGTTGATCAGTAATTTTGTCTATGAGAAAGAGGGCGAGAAGAAACATAAGGTCATGAAATACAGGCATGCGCTGCCGCAGGATCGGATCTTTACATGGAATGATGTAAAGCATTTTCATAAAGGACAGTATATTTTGATGCATTCCGTTATTTTCCGAACCAGATTGTTGAAGGAATGCGGACTGAAGCTTCCGGAACACACTTTTTATGTGGATAATATCTTTGTGTTTGAGCCGCTTCCTTTCGTGAAGAATATGTATTATCTGGATGTGAATTTCTATCGTTATTATATAGGAAGAGAAGGACAATCGGTCAATGAGGAGATTATGTTATCCAGAGTAGACCAGCAGATCAAGGTTAATAAGATTATGATCGATTATCTGGCGGAGAATAAAGCGAAAGTGATCACCAGGCGAAAACTGAAAAATTATATGTTTAATTATCTGGAGATCATAACGGTTATTTCTTCTATACTGCTGATCAGGGCCGGGACGGAGGAGGCTCTGGAGAAGAAACAGGAATTATGGCAGTATATCAAACAGAAAGATATGAGGATATATATGCGCCTGCGGTATGGCGTATTGGGAAATTCCATGAATCTGCCGGGAAAGGGCGGGCGGAAGATGTCGGTGGAAGGATACAAACTCTGTCGAAGATTTTATAAGTTTAACTGAGGATCAGTTTCTGAGCAGACAAAATCCGTAACAGCCGATGATGGATGTTACGGATTTTCTTTTTCTGAATATACGTATGTGCAATTTGTGTTTTATTTCAAACTGCCCTGCTGTATTATGCTATGTCAGGATCAGTTGTCAGCCGATCTTAGGGTTGCGCTTTCTACGGCTCTGTGTACTGTGGTAGAAGTTGAGCAGTACATCTGAGCGGTACACCAGTCCGTACATGACTGCGGCCAGAATGAAAGCAGTCATTACATCGAACAGAGAATGCTGTTTGATGAATACGGTCGACATAATAATAGAAGTACACAGGAGGAAAGAACCGATTCGAATGCTCCTGTATTTTTTCAGTTGCCGGCTTCTCATAACAGCTATATGGCAGCCAAGCGAATTGTAAACATGAATGCTGGGCCATAGATTGGTGGGAGTATCCGCACGATACAGCGCGGCCACCAGATCAGTGAATATATTGTCTCTTGGCATCGTATAGGGCCGCAGGTGATGACCGTTGGGCCACAAAGTGGATACCAGAAGGAAGATCGTCATTCCGGTAAACAGGAATGTACAGGTTTTGAAATAGTCCTCTTTATTGCGGAAGAAAAAGTATACTATGACCACTGCTACATAGGCAAACCAGAGAAGGTATGGTATGACAAATACTTCGCAAAATGGAATATAGTCGTCGAAAGCCACATGAATGACACGATAATGACTTGTGACAGTCCGCTCCAGATGTCCGAACCATGACAAATATATAATACCGTAGATAATCAGTGGAACGGCGTGCCTGTATTTTTGAATGAATTGTACGGGCAGACTTTTGCCAAACAGCAGTTTCTGTCTGGAAGAGTCCTGCTGTCGTGGTGTTTTTTGATAGTTCTTAGCAATTTTTTCCATAATAATAATTCCCCATCTGTCTGACGACGTTTGTGATGATCCCCGTAGATAAAGTATCAAGTGAGGAGGATCTTATGTGACTTGCTGTCAGTTCATAGAAGATATCATAGCAGATTAGATGGAAAAGTCAAAATAAGATTTCCATAAATATTTCTTAATTTTTTCTGAAAAAGTGTCCATTATGTTCAATGTTTTACACTAAAAACCGAATTCTTTGTCGAAGGCAGGAGACACTGATCCAGTCAGACTTTAAATAAACTTCTCCATCCGTGTGTACCCATAAGGGGGCGGAGGTTTTGAGCTGGACAGCGGAAGCAGTATAGTGGCTGATCTTTGGAAAAAGATAGTGTTTGCCGAAAAATGCGGTAGGCAGTGCAAACAGGATTAAAAGTTTGGGCAGGTCTCCGACAACGCACAGATCCAGCAGTCCGTCCTGGTTATCCGCCTGAGGACAGAAACAAAAGCCGCCTCCCTCAAAAGGATGGATCATAAGGGCTGTAAACAGCAGTTTCGGTATATAAATTGTCTCACTGCCGTCCAACGTTATCTCACAGGAAATGGCTTTGGCGGCAAACAGCTGCTTCAAAGCGATACACAGATAGGTAAGTTTCCCCAGTCTTAATTTATTTAAGGCGTTCTTGATCGGTGAGGATAAAGCTTCTTCGCAGACGGCGGCATCGAATCCGATCCCACTGCTGACGATAAAATATCTGCTTCTATGTGTGGGATGGCTGTGAAGGCGGGATGTAACATCCGCATTGCTTTCATAGGTCAGGATTCCAAGGTCGATCATATGGGGATTGGATTCCTCCAGAATGTGCAGCAACAGTTCTTTGGGATCAGCGCTTAATTTGAGCGCTCTTGCCAGGTCGTTACTTGAGCCGGTAGGAATATAACCGATGCTGACCAGTTCGAAATTTTCGATGCCCTGCAGCGCTTCGTTGACCGTACCGTCACCGCCCAGGATGATCAGATTGGCGGGGCGGCCTGTGGAAGTAATCTGTCTTACAAGTTCAGTCACGTGTCCGATGTGGGTAGACTCATACAGCTGGTAAGAGACTTTTCTTTCGGATAAAATGGATTCCAGTGACTGCCAGATGGACATCCCTTTGCCGGATTTGGAGCCGGGATTCATGATAATATGGTACATAGCCTTTGTGCTTCCTCTGTTTATTCTAAACATTCTTACGAACAGCGCGGAAGGTGCGCAGTTCTGATTGCCGGTTACTTCTATAAATAAATATATTCACTGTAACAGTATAACATGTTCTACATGCGGCCCGCCACAAATTTATCATAACATATTGTTGCGCCCGGAATCATGCATATGATATACTTATACGTGATTTTGGACAATATCGGTAATAATGGAAAGCTGTATGGTTTTAATAAAGAAAGGCAGGAACAGGGAATGTATTCATTGGAGGAAGTAAGGGCAACGGATCCGCAGATTGCGCAGGCCATCGAGGCGGAACAGAAGAGACAGAATTCACATATCGAGCTGATCGCATCCGAGAACTGGGTGAGTAAGGCCGTCATGGCAGCCATGGGCAGTCCGTTGACGAACAAGTACGCAGAGGGATATCCCGGTAAGAGATATTATGGTGGCTGTGAATGTGTAGATGTGGTGGAAGAGCTGGCAAGAGACAGGGCTAAAGAGCTGTTTGGGTGCGAGTATGTCAATGTACAGCCGCATTCGGGAGCGCAGGCTAATATGGCGGTATTTTTTGCCGTTATGGAGCCGGGCGATACTTTTATGGGAATGAATCTGGATCATGGCGGACATCTGTCGCATGGTTCACCGGTCAATATGTCGGGCAAATATTTTAATTGTGTGCCCTATGGCGTAAATGATGAGGGATTTCTTGATTATGATAATGTGCGAAGGATTGCTTTGGAATGCAGACCGAAAATGATCGTAGCAGGGGCTTCCGCGTATGCAAGGACGATCGATTTTAAGAAATTCAGAGAAATCGCCGATGAAGTGGGAGCTGTGCTGATGGTTGATATCGCACATATTGCCGGCCTTGTGGCTGCGGGACTGCATCCAAGTCCGATTCCCTATGCCCATGTTACTACGACGACTACACATAAAACACTGCGCGGCCCCAGGGGCGGTATGATTATGGCAGGCCAGGAAGCGGCAGATAAGTTTAATTTTAACAAAGCAATCTTCCCCGGCACACAGGGAGGGCCGTTGATGCATGTGATTGCGGCGAAGGCTGTCTGCTTTAAGGAGGCGCTGGAACCTTCCTTTAAAGAATATCAGCAGGGTGTGATCGATAATGCGCAGGCGCTTTGTAAGGGGTTGCAGAAAAGAGGGATCAAGATTGTATCCGACGGAACGGACAATCATCTGATGCTGGTGGATTTGACTGCTTACGATGTGACCGGTAAAGCGCTGGAGAAGCTTCTGGATGAAGCGCATATTACCGCGAATAAGAATACCATTCCCAATGATCCCAGATCACCTTTTGTCACGAGTGGTGTCCGTCTTGGTACGCCGGCGGCTACATCCCGCGGCCTGAATACAGATGATATGGATCAGGTTGCAGAGGCAATATCGATTGTCATCAAGGAAGGCGAGGCAGGGATTGATAAGGCTCGGGCGATCGTTAAGACTTTGACAGATAAGTATCCGCTGATCTGATCAATTTATAAGTATATAATGAATCCGGAGAAAGAAGGGACAGACAATGAGATGGTTTGTCCCTTTCCTTTTATTTCGCGGGCAGGTACGTCCGACTTGGCTGACTGACATTGGTTCATATGTTTTCATGTTTATATGTTCCTATGTACTTATGTGCTTCGCCGAGAGCAGAGTCCTGTTGCAGTAAATGAAAAATCTTGAACTGAGCTGTTGCGTGGATACACATTTTTCACAAATTGTACTTGCTATTATTATGCAGTTATGCTAGAATATCTTTCGGTGACAAACAGGTGTCTTTAGAGCAGAGACTTCTACGGACGATTGTACGTGTGTTGAATACATCGAGGTGACGCAGAAGCCTTTTAAGCTGGAAATATGTGGATGGGAAGGCAAGAATGCGATATGCGGGGAAAAAACGGCTATTTTGTGGTGAAGCAGAAGGCTGTTCCGGAAGTTCTACTGAAGGTGGTAGAGGCCAAGCGGCTGGTGGAATCCGGAAAGGCTGTATCCATACAGGAAGCGGTTGACGCAGTAGGGATCAGCCGCAGTTCTTTCTATAAATATAAAGATGATATTTTTCCTTTTCATGAAAATGCGCAGGGAACAACACTAACCCTCACATTCCAGATGAATGACGAGACGGGACTTTTGTCCGATGTGCTTAAAATTGTGGCGGATTACGGAGCCAATATTTTGACGATTCATCAGAGTATTCCGATCAATGGGGTGGCATCGCTGAGCCTGAGCGTGCAGGTTCTCCCGACTACGGGGGATGTTTCTGAGATGATCGAAGCCATGGAGGAAAAACACGGGGTCCATAATGTAAGGATTCTGGCACAGGAGTAGCCGAAGAGACGATAAGGAACTGTCGAGACTGTAATACGATAGGGAAAAGGGATTAAGGAAGGAGCAGCATTATGATTCATGTGGCGGTATTGGGATACGGAACGGTGGGGAGCGGTGTCGTGGAAGTCATCGAGACGAATAAAGAAGCGATCGATAAACGATCGGCGGCAAATTTAAATATCAAATATATTCTGGATCTGAGAGATTTTCCAGGGGATCCGTATGAGAATAAGGTTGTGCACGAGTATGATATTATTCTGAACGACCCGGAGGTTGCGATTATCTGTGAGACGATGGGGGGACTTCATCCTGCTTATGAATTTTCAAAGCAGGCGCTGCTTGCCGGTAAAAGCGTGTGTACTTCCAATAAGGAGCTGGTCGCCAGCCATGGCCCGGAGCTGATCAGAATTGCCAGAGAGAATCATTGCAACTATTTGTTTGAAGCAAGCGTAGGCGGCGGCATTCCGATTATAAGACCTTTAAACTATTCTCTGACAGCAGAAAAAATAGACTCGATAACCGGTATTTTAAATGGCACTACGAACTATATTTTAACTAAGATGGATAAGGAAGGCGCTGATTTCGAGGAAGTGTTGAAAGAAGCGCAGGATAAGGGATATGCGGAGAGAAATCCGGAGGCGGATGTGGAAGGATATGACGCATGTCGTAAGATCGCGATCCTTTCATCGCTGATGTGCGGTAAGAATGTCGGATATGAAGAGATTTATACAGAAGGGATCACGAAAATATCATCACGTGATTTCCTATATGCCAAACAGATGGATAAGTCCATAAAGCTGTTGGCTATGAGCAGGGACAGGGAAGATGGATTTTTTGCAATGGTGGCTCCCTTTTTGATTCCCAGGTCGCATCCGCTCTACAGTGTAAACGGTGTGTTTAATGCAGTCTACGTACATGGAAATATGTTGGGAGATTCCATGTATTACGGGCGGGGAGCCGGCAAGCTTCCAACAGCAAGCGCGGTGGTTTCGGATGTTGTGGACTGTGCGAGACATCTGGGCAAGACGGTCATGTGCTTCTGGGAAAATGAGGATGTACGGGTTGCCGATATTGAGACGGATCAGGGGAAATATTTTGTCAGGGTCGACAGCGGTCGGAGAGAGGCGGTAATGGAAGCTTTTGGAGCGTTGGCGGAGATCAGTGTGGGAATTTCAGAGGAATTTGCTTTCATTACCCAGGTGATGACGGAAAGAGAATTCAATGAGAAGATAAAGAAAGCCGGCGGGTGCATTAACCGGATCAGGATGCTTAGTGCATAAGAGCTGTGAGATGGCATTCTGCCAGTATGGCGGCGCGGATTTCCAGGAGGTAACCCGGCGTGCTTTTCGTGGAAAATATAACAGGAATGAGAGTGTGTTGAGACAGAGGAGCAGGAAATGAAGAAAGTAGTGAAATTTGGCGGCAGTTCTTTGGCCAGTGCGGAGCAGTTTAAGAAGGTAGGAGACATCATACGGGCTGATAAGGAGCGTAAATTTGTGGTTCCTTCCGCACCGGGGAAAAGGAATGTCGAAGATACGAAGGTAACAGATATGCTGTATGCCTGTTATGATCTGGCAGAGGCAGGTAAGGATTTTAAGGCGCAGATGAAGGCGATCAAAGACCGGTACCAGGAGATTATCGACGGATTGGAATTAAAGCTTTCTCTGGAGGAAGAGTTTAAGATTATTGAGAAGAATTTCAAGAATAAGTCGGGCAGCAATTATGCGGCTTCCCGTGGAGAATACTTAAATGGCATCATAATGGCAGAGTATCTTGGTTTTACATTTGTGGACGCTGCCGAGGTCATCTTTTTTGATGAAAATGGCGAGTGTAATGCGGAAATAACCAATGAGAAAATGAGAGAAAGACTGGAAAAGCTTGATGCGGCGGTGATTCCCGGCTTTTACGGCGCGTATGCGGATGGTACGGTGAAGACTTTTTCCAGAGGAGGGTCTGATATCACCGGTTCGATCGTTGCACGGGCGATCAAGGCGAATGTGTATGAGAACTGGACGGATGTGTCGGGATTTCTGATTGCCGATCCACGTATTATCTTTAAACCTGAAGGGATCGAGACGATCACATACAAGGAACTGCGTGAGCTGGCCTATATGGGTGCTTCGGTGCTGCATGAGGACGCTATCTTTCCGGTCAGGCGTGAAGGGATTCCGATCAACATTCGCAATACGAATGCTCCGGATGATAACGGTACATGGATCGTGGAGAGTACCTGCCAGAAATCGAAGTACGTAATCACGGGTATTGCCGGCAAGAAAGGGTTCTGTGCCGTGAATATTGATAAAGATATGATGAATTCGGAGATTGGCTTTGGGCGTAAGGTGCTGCAGGCTTTTGAGGAGAACGGAATTTCCTTTGAGCATGTACCGTCTGGTATCGATACGATGACAGTGTTTGTACACCAGGATGAATTTATGCATAAGGAGCAGAGAGTCGTGTCGGCGATTCACAGACTTGCCGATCCGGACCGCATTGATATTGAAGGGGATTTTGCATTGATCGCTGTCGTAGGACGGGGGATGAAGTCCACCAGAGGAACGGCCGGCAGGATATTTTCTGCTCTGGCACACGCTAATGTCAATGTCAAAATGATAGACCAGGGATCCAGTGAGCTGAATATTATCATCGGCGTGTCGAACGCTGATTTTGAGACTGCGATCAAGGCGATCTATGATATTTTTGTTCTGATGCAGATTTAGCGTGAGAAGAACTTCTAATCACTCGCAGCAAAGGCTGCTTCGCGAAGAAATTCCAGATTTGCTCCGCAAATCATTCTCTCAGACAAGCCTGCTTGTTTTGGGATTTGAGATTCCGCGAAGCGGAATCATGGGGTTAGATTAAAAATCAAAGACTTTCAGCTTTCTATTTAAGCAGTATTGCAGGCAGGCTTGCAATATGCATGGAGGTTAGTGTGAACAGATTGGACAAAGAGGAGGCGGCATGCGTAATGCATTGCTGTCTCCTCTTTGTGTTAAATGATGCACGGCTTCGCGCACGGAACGAAAGCACTGGATATTAAGGCAGGCCGGATGCACCTGGCAGCAGGTATAAATTAGAACTTATACCATAAAATGGCATAGTCAAACAGGTGGAATTTGGTGGAATTGAATGACAGATTAGGGTAAAATAAAATTGCACATGGGTATGGTATATTGTTCTGAAAAATATTCTCGGGATTCTGCACGGTGATTTTGAGGATTGATACCGGAAATGAGCTGTTTCGGTTGTAAGGGTGTGCAATACATATAAGGAAGCGACAGTCTATGGTCAAAAGAAGCAGGGGAAGAATGAAGAAGATTCTTATAGTGACAGGAGTGACAGTCCTGTTATTTATGGTATTGTACTTTGTTTTGGTCTATTTTCTTGTGAGTGCTGCGTTGGTACCTTCTTTTATGGAGAAGCTGCAGTCATTTGAACGGATTACGGAAGAAAGCTATGCCGCGCAGGTACAGACCTCGGATATTCAGGTGAACCGCCAGCTGGTCTTAAATGAAACCAACAGATGGCTGGAAACCGTGGGAGCACAGACGCTTTCAGCAGTGAGCGCGGACGGTTACAGGCTGGTTGCAAAAGAATTTCTTTCACAGGAAGAAAATCATATGTGGGTGCTTATTCTGCATGGATATACGGGGTGGAAAGAGGAGATGTATCCTTTTGCATACTGGTATCACAGGGAAGGTTATCATGTTATCGTGCCGGACCTGCGCTGTCAGGGAGAGAGTGAAGGTGACTTCATCGGAATGGGATGGACCGATCACTTTGACTGTATGCTTTGGATCGATTATATTCTGGCACAGGATCAGAATGCCAGAATCATCATTCATGGACAATCCATGGGAGCAGCCACAGCCCTGATGATGACGGGTGAAGAACTGCCGGAAAATATCGTCGCAGTGATTTCGGACTGTGCTTATACGGATGCTTATGCGATGTTTGGAGAGAAGATTAAAGAATGGTTTGATCTGCCGGCTTTTCCGCTTGTGGATTCGGCCTGTGTCGTACTCAGGCTGCGCGGCGGCTATGACTTGAAAAAAGCATCGGCGATAGAGGCTGTAGCCAGAAGCAATGTGCCGATCCTGTTTATTCATGGTGAGGATGACGCCATGATCGATGTGCAGATGTCCAGAGATCTGTATAAAGCTGCTGCATGTCGAAAGGAGATTCTGATCGTGGAAGGTGCGGGACATGCACAGGCTCAGGATAAAGAACCCGCGGTATATTACAGAACGATCAGAGCATTTTTGGATGACTGCGGGATATCGGAAGTTCAGTAGTGATCTGCTGTCAGCTTGTTAATGCGGATTCATTTGATGTAGTGCCGCCTGGAGATTTCATTTCAGGCGGATTCGAATATGATGACGCCAAACCGATGCCATTCCGGAGTATTGTGCTGATATGAGCACCGCAGCTGCCAGGATAACCGCAGAATTTCACATGGGCGGAACAGGGGCGTTGACGGAAATTCACTTGAACAGTCGAAAAACATGTTTAAGGAAGTTGTGCCTGGCAGTCATTCATGCATTTATAGACGCTATCGTACGTATAGCAAATGAAAATTAACAGAAAATAACAGGAAGAATAGCCCAAAAATGAGATAATTTGACGGTGGTAAAAATAATTTGAAAAAATAGAGAGTTTTTTGAAAAAATGTGTTGACAAATGGAAATAAGCTGTTATAATTAAATCATAAACAAAATAAATTCAGATAGATACTATAAAGAAAAGGAGGTACGGTCCACCGAAAACATAACCTATAATCCATTTTAAGGTACAAATGAATAAGGAACCAATGACAAAGTAAAGAAACGTAGTCGAGTACATGAGAGAAAGTAACGGATCACAGAAGAGGAAAGAAAAAGCGTTACAGTATATGCATACGAAAGAGGAGTGGAAAGAGTACGAAAGAAGAAAACGGAGGTATAGGCCATTGGATAGCGTAGCATAGAAGCGGGTATTAATTCTCAGAGAGTTAGTACCCGCTTCGACGTATGTAAAAATTCCATGCGGATATCCAGGTAGGGGATCTGTAATCAATAGACAGTCAAATATTTGCAGATATCTATGAGAGTGCACATTGAAACAACGGACGTAGAACTGCATGGTCTGATAGCGAAAAATGTAAAATCAAGTAGAATATTTCTGCGAAATAAGTTATAGTATAGTTGTTGTACGCTTTATCAGATTATAATGAAAGATACAACAGGAGGTCTAAGATGGGAAAGCTGTTTGGCAGAAGAAAAAGATATTCGGATGAAGAGTATGAAAATGAAGAATTTGATGATGAGCTGGAAGAGGAAGAAGAGATAGAGGAAGAAGATGAAGAGGATGAAGAAGAGATAGACGACGAAGATGAAGAGGATGAAGAAGAGATAGACGACGAAGATGATGAAGATGAAGAGATAGAGGATGACGAAGAAGATTGGGATGAAGATGAGCGTCGTGTCTTCAGGCATCGCAGAAGAGTTCGTAATCAGATTATCGCATACGCAGTAGTATTTATTTTACTGGTTGTTATACTTGTCGGATGTATTTCAGCAGGAAGAAGCATAGTGGGTGTTGTTAAAGCGAAAAAACAGGCAGAAGAACAGAAGAAGCTGCAGGAGCAGATGGAAGCAGAGCAGGCTGCTAAAGAAGCACATGATGTAGTGATCGATACACCGGAGACGTTGGAAGAGGAAGTGCCTGAGACGTCGGAGGAAGACTATCTGCGTGAGATTATGGATGGATATCTTTCAGAGATGCCGTTGGAGGATAAGATAGCAGGTTTGTTTGTAGTGAGGCCGGAGGCGATTACGGGAGTTTCGACGGTTACGCAGGCAGGAGATGGAACGAGGGAAGCGTTGAATACACATGCCGTGGGAGGCCTTGTTTATTTTGAAAAAAATATTCTGAATAAAGAACAGATTACAACAATGTTGAGCAATACGGTTTCCATGAGCAGATATCCACTCTTTCTGGCTGTGGATGAAGAAGGCGGCAGTGTCAGCCGAGTGGCTGAAAGTGGTATCGATGTGGTTAAAGTCGGTGACATGGCGGCGATCGGGGAATCGGGTGATACGACGCAGGCATACGAGGCGGGAACGACCATAGGAGCTTATCTGAAAGAATTGGGATTTAATTTAGATTTTGCACCGGTGTCAGATGTGGCAGAAAGCGGAAGCGGTGAGTTGGGAGACCGGGTGTTTGGATCTGATGCACAGACGGTGGGAACCATGGTTTCCAGTTTGGTGGAAGGAATTGAAGGTGTGGGCGTGAGTTCCTGTCTGAAACATTTTCCGGGAATCGGCAGTGTGGAAGGAGATACGCATAACGGGAGAGTAGAGACGGCCAGGACATTGGAAGAGATGAGAAGTTCGGATTTTCTTTCTTTTAAGGCCGGAATAGAAGCCGGAGCAGATTTTGTAATGGTTAGTCATGTGACGGCAGCGGCAGTGGATGACAATTCTTTGCCTTCTTCTCTGTCAAAAACGATCGTGACAGATCTTCTTCGGAATGAACTCGGATTTCAGGGTGTGGTCATTACTGATGCGCTGGATATGAATGCGATTACACAGTATTATACATCGGAAGAAGCAGCAGTAATGGCGATAGAAGCAGGTGCAGATATGCTGCTTATGCCGGAAGATTTCCAGGCAGCTTATGATGGGCTGCTGGCAGCCGTGCAGGAGGGGACAATTTCCGAAGAGAGGATCAATGAATCTTTGGAGCGCATATATCGGGTGAAATCCAGGTGGAAAATGATGCAGATGCAGGGAGATTGAATTGTGTGAGAAATTAAAAAATTTTCAAAAGATTATTGAATTTTAAAAATTTCAAAAACTTTGTTGACAAAGTGATACTGATATAGTATAGTAATACTTGTCCGAGGGATACATAAGAAATAAGGTAAAGCTGGACAAGTAATATGCGCGAGTGGCTCAGTTGGTGGAGCACGACCTTGCCAAGGTCGGGGTCGCGGGTTCGAGTCCCGTCTCGCGCTCTTCTTAATGAAGCGGAAATGTTGATATTTACAGCGTTTCCGTTATTTTTATGTGTCTGCAATTCTGTAGACAGTTGTAGACACTGTCTACAACTCACATGGGCGGTAACTGTAATAAAAAACATATATGCATGTATTTTATTTTGCATTGGTATAGTGTATAATTTTTTTAAGGTTAAAAAGAAAGAAAATGATTATGTGTATGTATTTTATGTGTATGTATTGCAAGTGTAAGACCACGATCGCATCTTTGACAACGCATGTCGTAAATTATAAAAACTGTATTATCATCATCAAAAATGTGCCCTGCGAAGAATGTGAACAATGTGGTGCAAAATATTATTCAGATGAAGCAGCACAACAGGTTGAATCTCTTGTAAATATGGCGAAACAGCTTGTGCAGGAAATCGCAGTCATTGATTATTCTAAAGCTGTGTAGCTTGTGCGAAAGCTCAAACCGGAACTGTCAGCGTTTATCAATGGTGTTTCGCACCGCTGCACGGCGCTGATAGAGATCAGGAGGCATAGTCTAAGATATAAGAGGAGAAAGAGACGGTGAGGAGAGCGGCTGTCTCTTTTCATTATGGGATCGGAAATATTTGTTTGAAAGTTATACGGAGAAAAAGAAGGGAGCAGTGAGGGTATGCATAATGAACTGACGAAGCAGGACATCAAAAAGATGGAAGAGGAGATCGAATACCGTAAGCTGGTGGTACGCAGGGAAGCGCTTGAAGATGTGAAGACAGCCCGCGCACATGGCGATCTGAGCGAGAACTTTGAATATCATGCGGCAAAGAAAGTGAAAAACCAGAATGAGAGCAGAATCCGTTATCTGGAGAGGATGATCAAAACAGCGGTGATCGTCTCCGACGAATCGGCGGAAGATGAGGTTGGCATGAATAATACGGTGGAAGTCTATTTTGAGGAGGATGACCTTGTGGAGAAATATAAGCTGGTCACTACGGTGCGCGGCAATTCCCTGGAGGGATTGATCAGCACGGAATCACCGCTTGGTAAGGCGTTGCTTGGCCACAAAGCGGGCGACCGGGTGTATGTAGAAGTGAATCCGGGATTCGGTTATTATGTGGTGATCCGCTCCATAGAGAATACTGTGGATGACGGAAGTGATAAGCTGCGCAGCTTTTGATGCCTTATATGTAAACTGAAATTGCTGCAGATGCCTGTGATGCAGGCATAAACAGGACATCCCCTGCATATATCATACAAAGCGGTGACAAGCAGTCCAATCATTGCAGCACGGACTGCGGGACTGTTTCGGAAAGCGATTGATGACAGGTGCAGGAGGGAATTGCATGTATGAGGTGAAGACGGCGGCGGAAGTACTCCGTATGCTTGGGACGGACAAGGACAAAGGCCTTTGGCCCAAAGATGTGATGGAGCGCAGGGCAAAATACGGGCCAAACCGGTTGAAGGACCAGGAGCAGAAGAGTCTGGGACAGATGATTCTGGAACAGCTGAACGATCCATTGATCTTGATCCTGGTGGTGGCAATGGCGGTTTCTCTTATGCTTCATGAGTTGGGAGATGCCATTATCATTGTTACCGTGGTAGTCTTAAATGCAACGGTAGGCATCATTCAGGAGGGGAAAGCCGGAAAGGCGGTGGAAGCGCTAAAGAAGATTTCTTCACCGCAGGCCGTTGTCCTGCGGGAAGGAGAACGCATAAAGATCTCTGCGGAAGATCTTGTCCAGGGTGATATTGTGTTTCTTGAGGCCGGGAATATGGTTCCGGCGGACTTAAGACTGCTTGAAACAAACGGGATTTGCGTGGAAGAGTCTACCCTAACGGGAGAGTCTGTTCCGGTGGAAAAAGATGCGGACCATGTGGTGGAGGTTTCGGGGGACAACAGCTGTATGAATATGGCATATATGTCCACTTACGTGACGAAAGGCCGTGGTCGTGGTGTGGTGACTGCCACGGGAATGGACACCAGGATCGGACATATTGCGGATATGCTGCACGAGGGGAAGGAGAAATTAACACCACTGCAGGTTAAGCTGGGAGAGCTTGGAAAAGTACTCAGTGCATTGGCTGTGGGAATCTGTGTCTTCCTGTTCGTAGTGGCTGTTTTACAGAAGCGGGATGTGGGAGAGATGCTTCTGACTTCCGTATCGCTTACGGTGGCTGCCGTTCCGGAAGGGCTGCCGGCCATCGTGACTATTGTGCTGGCATTGAGTGTATCGCGGATGGTGCGGGCCAAAACAATCGTGCGGAAGCTGTCTTCGGTTGAGACTCTGGGCGCTGTGGAGGTTGTTTGTTCCGATAAAACAGGTACGCTGACACAGAATAAGATGACGGTGACGGAATGTTATCTGGAAGGGAAGATGACAGGTAGAGAGCGATTTGCGGATCTGTTTGGGACATGGAATAAGGGACAGGCGCCGGACAATGCACACCGCCATTTCCTTCTGGGCAGCATCCTTTGTAATGACGGAATCCTGAGCGGAGAGGAAAAAATCGGGGATCCGACCGAGCTTGCGCTGCTGTACATGGCGCGGGACTGCGGGGTGGAAATAGAGGAACTGCGGGCATGTTTTCCCAGGATCAGAGAGAAAGGATTTGATTCGGAACGTAAGATGATGACTACGGTACACCGAGACGGGCAGGGGTATATTTCTTATTCAAAGGGAGCTGCTGAGAGGATCCTGGATGGATGCGATCGTATCTACGCACAGGGCAGGGTCACTGTGATGACGCAGGGGGACAGGAACGCGGTCGCCAAGGTACAGGGCAGTCTGATGAAAGAAGGAAGACGGGTAATGGCGCTGTCTATGACGGAGGATGAAGGCATGGAGGAGAAGAACATGATCTTCCTGGGACTTCTCAGTATGCAGGACCCGGTACGTCCGGAAGCGGTCCGTGCGGTGGCTGACTTTGAGCAGGCCGGTGTATCCACGGTGATGATAACGGGGGACCATCCGGACACGGCCTTTTCCATCGCCAGGGAGCTGGGGATTGCGGACAATCCGAAGCAGTGTATTACGGGCAGGGAACTGGATCATCTGAAAGAACACAGCTTTTTGCAGCGCCTGCAGGAACTCAGGGTCTTTGCCAGAGTGACGCCGGAGCATAAGGTGCGGATCGTGGAGGGATATCGAACGTTGGGAAAGACGGTGGCCATGACCGGAGACGGTGTGAACGATGCACCGTCTCTGCAGGCGGCGGATATCGGTATTGCCATGGGCATGAATGGTACGGATGTGGCCCGCGGGGCGGCGGATTTTGTGTTGATGGATGACAATTTCGCCACCATACATACGGCTATCAAGGAGGGGAGAGGTATTTATGAAAATATCAGGAAGTCCGTGTTGTTTCTGCTGTCCTCCAATCTGGGAGAGATCATTACGATGCTGATCACCATCGTGGCCGGCCTGCCCAGTCCGTTGAAAGCCAGCTTTATCCTGTGGATCAATCTGATTACGGATTCTCTGCCGGCATTGGCGTTGGGGGTAGATGACAATGAAAGTGAACGTCTGATGATGGAACGTCCCCGTAAAAAGGAAGACTCGCTGTTTGCAAAGGGTGGTCTGCTGTGCGTGATCTGTTACGGACTTGTGATCGGCGGCGTCAGTCTGGCAGCCTTTTTAAAGGTGCCTTATGACCGGATTGTGGCGGAGGGACTGCCGGTAACTTTACGCAATGTTGTGGAAGGACTACAGATATCGGCAGTCCTTGCCAAGGCCCAGACACATGCCTTTACGGTTCTGGGGATCAGCCAGCTGTTTCATGCCATCGGCATGCGAGATGTGAACCGCTCTGTCTTTAAGATGAATCACAGGAACAATCCTTATATGATCGGTGCTTTTGTGGTCGGGATTGCCCTGCAGGTGGCGGTGACGGAGATTCCGCCCCTGATTATGCTGTTTGGTTCCGTGCGTCTTGGACTGACGGAGTGGGGGCAGTTGATTGCGCTTTCGGCTACGCCGCTGATCGTGCATGAGCTGCTGGTGGCGATCGGATATGGAGCCAGGTATAAGGAGCAGGAGGAGACCAGGGCAGCAGGAGCGGTCACAGCAGGGCCAGCAATGCCAGGAGGAGTAGAAACAGGCCGCTGAGCCAGGAAAGATCGACACGGAGTACGGAAGAGACCAGATGGCCGAAACCGTATCCGGCGCCAAAAAGAAGCAGGTTAAAAAGGGCGGCCAGCAGGAAAAGGGGAAGCATCGGCAGCCGTGTTGCGGTAAAGGCCATTCCGGCGAGAACGCTGTCCAGAGACAGCGCCAGGGACAGGAGGAGAGCCTCCCTGGCGCTTAGTATCTGTAAATCGTCCTGATTGGCATCTTCCGGAGAGAGATAGACGGTAAAGATGATATTAAGCTGTTTGATCTTCCAGCCCCAGTTTCTGGTGAGACTGGGGTATTTGCGTGTGAGGAAACGGAGCAGGCTTTCCGTCAGCTTGCTGAAGCTTAAGAGTAATAACAGAGTAAACGAAAGAAAAGGCAGTATTGCCTGGGGAAGAAGGAAATAGAGAAAGGAGCCGATGCGGTTGGCGGCGGTAATAAAAAAGGCGGGTACAAAAATAAGGATCAGGCAGGACGCAGGGCGCAGTTTAACACGCTGCGTACCGTAAGTAAGGCCGGCGGTCAGAGAGTCAACGGATACGGCGGTCAGGAAGAGCAACAGGGCGGGAAGTGTGGCGGACATGGCGGGGAATACCTCAATCTCAGTTACTATTATTCTATCGGATGATGCAGAAAATGTTACAGCGACGGACGCGCCTGTCTGCGTATCGCGTGAGAATATGTAAATTTGGTCTGAAGAATATGGTTCCTGCTTGTTTACGGTCATCCGAAAAAATGTTATGATGAATTAAGGAGGGTTGCGTATGGAACTTATGTTTATTGGGGCCGACCATGAGGTGACGGGAAGTTGTCATTATCTGCGAGTCGGGGAGAAGAATATTTTAGTTGACTATGGTATGGAGCAGGGGGTCAATGTCTTTGAGAATTGTGAGCTGCCGGTGGATCCGGCGCTGATCGACCATGTGTTTCTGACACATGCACATATCGATCACTCCGGACTTTTACCGCTGCTGTATGCCAGGGGATTCCGAGGCAGTATCTATGCCACGGTGGCGACCTGCGATCTGTGCAGCATCATGCTTCGCGACTGCGCACATATTCAGATGCAGGAGGCAGAGTGGAAGAACCGCAAGGCACAGCGAAGCGCGGGAACGGTGGTAGAACCGCTGTATACGATGGAGGATGCAGATGGAGCGATCAGGAGACTTGTTCCCTGTGAGTATGACAGGGAAGTGGATGTCTGTGAGGGCGTGCGGATTCGCTTTACGGATATTGGACATCTGCTGGGTTCTTCCAGTATCGAGGTGTGGGCGACGGAGGGAGAGACGACGAAGAAGCTGGTTTTTTCCGGGGATATCGGGAACAGTAACCAGCCGCTGATCAAAGATCCGAAGTTTACGGAAGCCGCTGATTATGTGGTGATGGAGTCTACCTACGGCGACAGGCTGCACGGTGCGGAACACCCGGATTATATCGGGGAGCTGGCGGGTATTCTGCAGAGGACATTTGACAAGGGAGGCAACGTGGTGATCCCGTCCTTTGCGGTAGGCAGGACTCAGGAGATGCTTTATTTCCTGCGGCAGGTGAAGGCGGACAGGCTGGTCAAGGGCCATGAAGATTTTGAGGTTTATGTGGACAGTCCGCTGGCTGTGCAGGCTACCGGCATTTTTCAGAAGAATGAGTATGAGTGTTTCGACGAAGAGGCGATGGAACTGATCAGACAGGGTATCAATCCGATTGCTTTTCCGGGACTGCGGCTGGCAATTACCAGTGATGAGTCCAAGGCGATCAATTTCGACTTGTCGCCAAAGGTTATCATATCGGCTTCCGGCATGTGTGAGGCGGGGCGTATCAGGCATCATCTGAAGCATAACCTGTGGCGGCCGGAATGTACCATTCTTTTCGTTGGTTATCAGGCCATGGGAACGCTGGGACGGCATATCGTGGAAGGAGCGAAGGAAGTTAAGCTGTTCGGTGAGCATATTGAGATCCGCGCCCAGATCGTGAAGCTGGTGGGTATGAGCGGCCATGCGGACAAGAATGGGCTGCTGCGCTGGATCGAAGGATTTAAAGTAAAGCCGGAGAAGGTCTTTGTGGTACATGGTGAGGACAGTGTGTGTAAGCTGTTTACGGAATGCCTGAAGGTGGAGCACGGGCTGGAGGCTTATGCTCCTTACAGCGGTACGCGGTTTGATCTGATCGGCGGTGAGTTTATCTTCGAGGCAGCGCCGAAGGCAGTGAAGAAGAAACTGCACGGTATTTCCGATGTCTTTGCGAGACTGCTTGCCAGTGGACAGAGACTGTTGGCGATTATACATAAGAACGAGGGTGGTGCGAATAAAGATCTGGCGAAATTTGCAGATCAGATCAACTCGCTCTGTGATAAATGGGACAGGAATTAAGGAGGGTGCAGTAAATGAGCGCGGCGGATCATATTTTCATTGCAATGTGTAAGGATATTCTGGAGAATGGGACGAGTACGGAGGGGGAGAAAGTCAGGCCTCACTGGGCGGACGGGGCATCGGCTTATACGGTCAAGAAGTTCGGGGTGGTGAACCGGTATGACCTTTCGAGGGAATTTCCGATTATGACGCTGCGCAGGACGGCGCTTAAGAGCGCAACGGATGAGATGCTGTGGATCTGGCAGCAGAAGTCCAACAATGTGCATGATCTTCACAGCCATATCTGGGATGAATGGGCGGATGAGGACGGTTCGATCGGGAAGGCCTACGGGTATCAGATGGGGGTGAAGCATCGGTATAAAGAAGGGATGATGGATCAGGTTGACCGGGTGCTTTATGACCTGCAGCACAATCCTTTCAGCCGCCGCATTATGACGAATATTTATGTGCACCAGGATCTTCACGAGATGAATCTGTATCCCTGCGCCTACAGCATGACTTTCAATGTAACGCAGAAGAAGGGGCATGACAGGCTGACTTTAAATGCAGTGCTGAACCAGCGGTCGCAGGATGTACTCACGGCCAACAACTGGAATGTGGTACAGTATGCAGTGCTGGTACATATGCTGGCGCAGGTATGTGATATGGAACCGGGAGAGCTGGTACATGTGATCGCGGATGCCCATATTTATGACAGGCATATTCCGATTATCCGCGAACTGATCGAGCGGCCGGTCTATGATGCGCCTGTTTTCCGATTGAATCCGGATATTAAGGATTTCTATCGGTTTACGCGCAATGATGTGAGTGTGGAAAATTATGTGACCGGGCCGCAGGTGGAGAATATTCCGGTGGCGATCTAGTGAAGTTTATGTGTAAGTTTTCAGTACGGGGTACCGGAGAAGTGGGAGGAGAATATGAATTTAATTGTAGCGGTAGACAGTAATTGGGCGATCGGCTGTAAGAACAGACTGCTGGTCAGTATTCCGGCGGATCACAAGATGTTCCGGAAGGAGACGACAGGGAAGGTAGTGGTGCTTGGCCGGAAGACGTTAGAGACTTTTCCGCAGGGGATGCCCTTGAAAGATCGAACCAACATCATTCTGTCCACCAATCCGGATTACCATGTGAAAGATGCGGTGGTGGTGCACAGCAGGGAAGAGCTGCTTAAGGAACTGGAGCAGTACCGGAGTGAGGACATCTATATTATCGGCGGTGAGAGCGTCTATCGCATGATGCTGCCATACTGTGACGTGGCACATGTGACGAAGATCGACCATGTGTACGAGGCGGATGCTTATTTCCCGGATCTGGATCAGGATCAGGAGTGGGAGATTACGGCGGACAGTGAAGAGCAGACGTATTTTGACATCGCGTATGCATTCGTGAAGTATGAGAGGAAGAAATAGAAGTGTTTGCTTCGTGCAGCTGGCAGAAAGGGATGCCGGCCGGGATGATCGATTCCTGGCAGGGCATCCTTTTTCATGTGACAGTACTTGACTTTTAGGGATAAAAGTATAATATAATTAAGAAGAATGAAGCGGCATCTGTGGAATTGCCGACCGGATGTGCGTGACAGAGAGGGGGCTCTGCTGCGGCGGATGCTTCGGAACGGAGGAGAAGATGGAAAAAAAGAATATTGACTGGGCAAATATCGGGTTCAATTATCAGGAGACAGATAAAAGATTTGTGGCAAATTATAAAGACGGCGCGTGGGATGAGGGTGTCCTGACTTCCGAGGCGAATCTTGTGATCAATGAATGTGCGGGTGTGCTGCAGTATGCACAGACGTGTTTTGAGGGAATGAAGGCCTACACTACAGAGGATGGACGTATTGTTACTTTCCGTCCTGATCTGAATGCGCAGCGTATGGAGGATACCTGTAAAAGACTGGAGATGCCTGTTTTTCCAAAGGACAGGTTCATACAGGCGGTGAGTGATACGGTGGCTGCCAATGCGGCGTACGTACCGCCTTACGGTTCCGGCGCTACGTTGTATATCCGGCCGTACATGTTTGCGAGTTCCGCGGTGATCGGTGTGAAACCGGCGGAAGAGTATCAGTTCAGGGTGTTTACTACGCCGGTAGGACCTTATTTTAAAGGCGGTGTGAAGCCGTTGACTTTGAAAGTGAGTGATTTTGACCGGGCGGCTCCGCATGGAACGGGTCATATTAAGGCTGGATTGAATTATGCCATGAGCCTGCACGCTATTGTCACTGCCCATCAGGAGGGATATGACGAGAATTTGTATCTGGATGCGGCCACCAGGACGAAGGTGGAAGAGACGGGCGGTGCAAACTTCCTGTTTGTGACGAAGGATAATAAGGTGGTGACACCCAAGTCCGACAGTATCCTGCCTTCTATTACGAGACGTTCGCTGATGGTGGTGGCGAAGGAGTATCTTGGCCTGGAAGTGGAAGAGAGAGAGATTCCGATCGAAGAAGTTGCAGAGTTTGCGGAGTGTGGCCTTTGCGGCACGGCAGCAGTTATTTCTCCGGTCGGCAGGATCGTGGATCATGGCAGAGAGATCGTATTTCCCAGCGGTATGGCGCAGATGGGACCTGTTACGCAGAAGCTGTATGATACGTTGACGGGAATCCAGATGGGACGGATCGAAGCTCCAGAGGGATGGATTCACGTGATCGCATAATGGTATTTATTCCCGCGGGCAACGAGCCAGATAGGTGGCTGCTTGCAGACATTTGGCGACTGCCGCGGGGCTTTGATTTTATAAGAGTATGGATTGAGACAGTGGGGGATTAGGTTAGAGTGTATTGGCACGCAATTTAATCCCTTTTCTGTTGAGAGGATATAAGAGAGGGAATACGGCGTAAGCCGGAGGTTTGTACGGGTTTGACGGAATGATAAGATTGAAAATTAAAATTTTCAATCGCGAGATTTGTGTCTGCGCGTTGCTTGCCACAAACTCGTTTATGCGCAAAAAGCAGCGCAGAAATGGAGAAAATGATGGAGAACAGTCATTATCTGACAACGGGGATGATCAGGAAAGGAAGGGATATATTATGACGGCAATACGGGAACAATATCCTTATTTATATGAGACGCATCTGCATACGGCACAGTCCAGTGCATGTGCACGGAGTATCGGAGCGGAGATGGCAAAAGCGTGTAAGGAATACGGCTATACCGGGATATTTGTGACGGATCATAACTGGGGCGGCAATACGGCTGTGGACAGGAGTCTGCCGTGGCCGGTATGGGTTGACAGATTTGAACAGGGGTATCTTCAGGCAGCCGAAGAGGGGCAAAAGATTGGACTGGATGTATTCTACGGATATGAGGCGGGCTATGACGGTACGGAATTCCTCATCTATGGTGTGGACGGGACCTGGATGAAGGAACATCCGCAGATTCAGACGGCAACGGTGGAAGAGCAGTATCGGTTAATTCACGGGGCGGGCGGTCTGGTGATCCATGCCCATCCGTTCCGGGAGGCGGACTATATTTCGGGTGTTCGACTTTATCCGCAGTGGGTGGACGGTGTGGAAGGGGTGAATGCGACTCACTCCAACTCCAGGAGTATGGCGCACAATGATCCTGCGTTTGATAAGCGGGCGATCGCCTATGCCGGGCAACACGGGCTGCCGTTGACTGCCGGATCGGATAGCCATGATGCGAGGAATCTGTTCGGCGGTGGGATCGCTTTTCGGAGGAGGATCCGTTCGGCAAAGGATTATGCGCAGGCCATTTTAAGCGGTGAAGATTATGTGCTGACCAACGGGGAAGTCTGGTTTGATAAAGCAGGGAATCCAGTGGAAGAAAAGAAGTAAGAAACTCCACGGCGTCAAAGCGAAGACGGAGGAATGAAGAGAGAGTGCGTAGCAGATATAGGATGAATAAAAAGCTGAGATATGCAGCAGGAATCGTGTTGGCGTGTGGTTTATGTCTTGCCAGCCTGACCGGGTGCGGGAGCGGGAATGAGTTTGGCACGAAGATAGTGCTTACCACCGGATTCGACAGGGATGAGATCTTTCGGATCGAGACCAGCACCTGCTCCCTGCCGGAGATTATGGTGTATCTGACCAATATACAGAATCGCTATGAGAGTGTCTATGGAACGGAGATCTGGGCCACAAACGTGGACGGCGTGACGCTGGAACAGAATGTGAAGGATATTGCGCTGGCACAGATTGCACGCATCAAGACGATGAATCTGATGGCGGAGCGTTATGAAGTGGAGCTGGACGGAGAGGAGAAGGCACAGGTAAAGAACGCTGCGTCGGCTTACTATGATTCTCTCAGTGATGCGGAAATCAAGAAGATGGGGATCTCCAAAAAGACGATCAGCGATCTGTATACGGAGTTTGCCCTGGCGGAAAAGGTATATCAATATACGATTAAGGATATCAATCCGGAGATCAGCGACGACGAGGCGAGAACGATCACGGTGGAGCATATTCTGATCAAGACTTATGCGCTGGACGGCACGGGTAAGAAGGTGGAGTATACGGAGGAAGCGAAGCAGGAGGCTTACAGGCAGGCCAGCGAGGCGCTGCGGCTCGCGAGAGACGGCGAAGATTTCGATGAACTGATTCGCCGTTACAGCGAGGATGATAAGAGTACCTATTCTTTTGGTAAGGGTGAGATGGATGCGGCTTTCGAGACGGCGGCCTTTAATCTGGGTAAGGATGAGATCAGTGATGTGGTGGAGACAGAATTCGGGTATCATATCATCAAGTGTCTGAATACTTTTGACAGGGATGAGACGGATGCCAATAAGATCAAGATCGTAGATCAGAGACGTGCGGAGGCCTTTGGGCAGGAGTATGATGCCTATGTGGAGACACTGACCAGGAATCTGAATGAGAATCTTTGGGACAGTGTAGGATTTATTCATGATGAGAATGTGAAGACCATGGACTTTTTTGAAGTCTATACGGAGTATTTCGGATAGAGGAAATGAAAAAGTCATGCTTAAAAATGACCGTATTTTCCGAGTATGCCGGGGCGGAGAGACCGGGGGAATGGGATGCAGCACAAAGTTTATAAAAATTTTAGAAAAATATTAGCACTCATTAATGGTGAGTGCTAATATTTTTCTTGACTTATAGGTCACAGCGTATTAAACTATCTAGCAGATAAGGAAAGAACAGGTATCGTGCAGTGAATGCATGGTACGGTCCATTCTGACAGACCGGAAATCGGCCCGGGGCTGTTTAGCGGGATGGCGATGAAATTTACAGGATCAGAAAGGAATGTGAGAAAATGGCAGCAAAGCATGGCAATTTATCAATTAACAGCGACAATATTTTTCCGATTATCAAGAAGTGGTTGTATTCCGACCACGACATCTTTTTCCGGGAGTTGATCTCCAACGGCTGTGATGCGATCACGAAGTTGAAGAAGCTGGACATGATGGGGGAATATGCCCTGCCGGACGGCTATAAGCCGCAGATTCAGGTAATCGTAAATCCGGAGGAGAAGACGCTTAAGTTTATCGATAACGGAATCGGTATGACGGCGGACGAGGTGGAGGAGTATATCAACCAGATCGCTTTTTCCGGTGCGACGGATTTCATCGAGAAGTATAAGGATAAGGCAAATGAGGATCAGATCATCGGACATTTCGGTCTGGGCTTCTATTCGGCGTTTATGGTGGCGGACGAAGTGCATATCGATTCGCTGTCCTGGCAGGAAGGAGCGCAGCCGGTACACTGGGAGTGTGACGGCGGTACGGAATTCGATATGGAAGAGGGCACGAGGACCGAGATCGGTACGGAGATCACGCTGCTGATCAATGAGGACTGCCTGGAGTTCTGCAATGAGTATAAGGCCAGAGAGGTGATTAAGAAATATTGTTCCTTTATGCCGACGGAGATCTATCTGTCCAAGGCAAACACTACGGACACACAGACGGTCACGGCTGACGAGAAGCTGGATACGGATGAGGTAGTGGAGGAGATCAAGAAGGAGAAGGAAGAGGACGAACAGAAATTCAAGATCAGGAAGCGTCCGGAACTGTTAAACGAGACCCATCCGCTCTGGACGAAGCATCCGAATGAGTGCACGAAGGAAGAATATCTGGAATTCTATCGCAAGGTGTTCCAGGATTACAAGGAGCCGTTGTTCTGGATCCACCTGAATATGGATTATCCTTTTAATATGAAGGGTATCCTGTATTTCCCGAAGATCAATATGGAGTATGAGTCCATCGAGGGAACCATCAAACTGTACAATAATCAGGTGTTTATCGCGGATAATATCAAGGAGGTCATTCCGGAGTTCCTGCTTTTGTTAAAAGGGGTGATCGACTGTCCGGATCTGCCGCTGAATGTGTCCAGAAGCGCACTGCAGAACGACGGTTTCGTTAAGAAGATCAGCGAGTATATCACCAAGAAGGTGGCAGACAAGCTGTCCGGCATGTGTAAGACCGAGAAAGAAGAATATGAGAAATACTGGGATGATATCAGCCCGTTTATCAAGTTTGGCTGCCTGAAAGACGACAAGTTCTGCGAGAAGATGACGGATTACATCCTCTTTAAGAACCTGGAAGGCAAATATCTGACGCTGCCTGAGTGTCTGGAAGTCAACAAGGTTGATCCGGATGAAGTGAAGGAAGGCGAAAGCGCTGCCAATGAAACCGGTGAGGCGGAAACCGCGGCAGTGGACGAGAACGGCGAGAAGGTGGAAGCCGAGGTTGTAGTGGAAGATGGCAGTCAGGCGGAAGACGACACGGCAGAGGACGGGCAGACAGAGGGTGAGAAGACCGAGTCCGGGGCAGTGGATGAGAACGGCGAGAAGGTAGAAGCTGAGATCGTTGAGGATGAGGACGATTCCGAGGAAGCTGAGGAAGCCGAAGAGGAGAAGAAAGAGAAGGTCATCTACTATGTGACTGACGAGAAGCAGCAGAGCCAGTATATTAACATGTTCAAGACGGCGAAAATGGATGCCGTGATTCTCACACACAATATCGACCAGCCTTTTGTTTCCCAGCTGGAGATGAAGAATGAGGGTATCAAGTTCCAGAGAATCGATGCGGATCTGACGGATGTCTTCAAGGCCAGGACCTCCAAAAAGGCCGAGAAGGAGATGGAGAAGCAGGCGGAAGAAATTGCGGAGCTGATGAAGAAGGCTCTCAAGAAGGATGCCATCAAGGTGAAGATTGAGAAGCTGAAGAATAAGAAGATCTCTTCCATGATCACGCTGTCGGAAGAGTCCCGCAGAATGCAGGACATGATGAAGATGTATTCCATGCAGGGAATGGACATGGGTATGGGCTTTGGCAAAGAAGGTGAGACGTTGATTCTGAATGCCAGCCATCCGTTGGTACAGTATGTGGTGGAGCATCAGGACGGCGAGAATGTGAAGATGATCTGCGAACAGCTTTACGATCTGGCACTGTTGCAGCAGGCGCCGCTTGAGCCGGAGGCGATGACGAAGTTTGTGGCAAGAAGTAATGAGATTATGATGTTATTGACGAAATAGAATAAATATCGAAAGCCGTTATGCATAAAAGCAGCGTGGAAATGAAGAAAGACAGCGCATAAGGGCGACAGAGTAACTTTCCCGGTCATAGAGATGAATTTCTGTATGGCCGGGAAGATTTTATTCCCGCGAAGCATGAAATATTACATGTTCTGAAAATGAACTCTCCTATAGGGGTAGAGTATTGGATTGACGTACAGTATTACAGCGCACAGGGAGACAGGTAATGCTGCAATGTTCTCATCCCGGTTCTGCGATCCGGCTCACGCCCACATAGACTTCGGAGATCTTATACCAGGTCGGATAGTCTACGATGCCGGATTGGGGCAGGTTGAACACGCGCTGGAACACGCGTACGGAATCGGCGGTGCGGGAGCCATAGATGCCGTCCGCCGTGATTTTGGGAATGGCGGGGTAATTCTGTGCGATTCGGTTGAGCTGCTGCTGGATCTGGAGGACCTTGCCGCCGGATGCCCCAACGCTCAGATTGTAGCCGGGCCAGGAGGAAGGAACCCCGGACACGGCAACAGCGGTGTTGATATACATGTCACTGCCGTAATAGTAGCGGATGATTTCAATAGGGGTATAGCCTTCGTCACCCAGATATTTGGATCCCCATTGGCTCAGGCCGCTGCAGGTTACATTCTTGCCGTCACAGTAGGAGGTGAAGATTGGCTGACGGACGCCGGGACGGGAGAGATAGTTGGCAAAGATGGAATCTACCAGCCTGTCAACATTTGCATAGATATTTCTGCCGTAGATCCATTTCTGGTCGTAAGCCGTAGAAGAAGTGATGGTAAAATTGTATCCCTTATTTCTATACCATTCAGTGTATACACGGTTTAACGTAAATGACATGATGGCCAGCGTATTGGCATAGATGGCGCTTTCCGGCCAGGTAGCATAGATTTCCGAGGAAACCACGTTCTTAATATAATCTCGATAGCGAACGTAATAGTTTCCAGCGGTTGTGTCAGAGGGCACACCGTCATGCACAATAATGTATTCCGGAATCACGACACGGCTTAAGACGATCTCTCCGGATTCATCCATGGGCTTTATTTCATCCTCGGGGATCTTCGGCGGGTAGTCGCCATAAAGCGTATGATCCGGGATCACAATGGTTTCTGATTCTTCCTGAGATGTTTCGGTGGGTATCATCTCTATATTCTGCATGGCTGTAACTTCGGGCAGAACTTCTACACCGGAGACGGTGACAGGCTCGTAACCCGGTGCGTTGACTGTCAGGGTATACTCCGAATAAGGCATGGGGGAGTTGGGCGTCAGACTGTATTCAAGAGGCGGCGCGTTAAGTGTTACCGGATCCGTCTGTCCTGAGGAATCTGTGGTCAGAGTCTCTATTGTGCTGCCCGGTTCGCCGGTGTAGGAAATGGTTATGCTGGCGTTGGGGATCGGGATCAATCCTACATTGGCAGTGACATTGATCTGCAGCCGGCCCTGATCGATGCTTTCACTTTGCATGCTTTTTAAAACAGGCTCTTGCATAAAAATACCTCGAGTGTTCTCTTCTTAATATGGTATGTAATGAATTTGGATTAGTTACAGGGATATCGCAACGGTAGTAAATTCGTGCAGGACCGCATTGAGTATCGGCGGTTTCAGGCGGCCTGCGGAAAGGAATGCCGGATTTCGTGTTGCGCAGGCTGTAGAGTCAATGTTATAATTTAAGTATCTGTGTGGAAAGACAACATTGTGAGTGGCAGGGAAGGTGTCTGAGCTGTTACAGAAAGGCAGACTGGAGACGTGCGGCAGGTTATAGAAGACATATTAAACGGTAAATTTAATCATGACAGAGGATCTCTGGAATTTTCCTGTCAGCGTATTCAATTGGAAGTTGATGCGGATACGGTGACAGAAGGAAGTTTTACGATTTACGGCCCGGAGGGACAGGTGACAGAAGGGGATGTTATTTCTTCTGATCTGAGAATGGAGTGTGTGAGCCGGAGATTTGGCGGCGTGCAGGATGAGATATTCTATCGATTTGACGCGCATGGAATGGAGCCGGGAGAAGAGAGCAGGGGGTCTATCCATATCATATCCAATCAGGGAGAGTACTACATTCCTTTCTCGGTATCGATCTCGGCGGAAAGGATCATGTCCAGCATGGGGGAGATCAGGAATCTGTTTCATTTTACCAATCTGGCGAAGAGTAACTGGGAAGAGGCCGTAAAGCTGTTTTATGCAGAGGAATTTGCCGGGGTGTTTACGGGAAATGATAAACAGCATTATGCGGCTTACCGGGGACTGAGCGGAGTTCGTGATAATGAACATAATGTAGAGGAATTTCTGCTGGAGATCAATAAGAAAAGGCCGGTAGAATATATTCCGGAGGAGACCGAGATCAGGATAGAGGATCCGGAAGAGAACATGCGTTATACGCTGGTGGTGAATCGCAATGGCTGGGGGTACGCACATTTTCGGATCGAAACGGAAGGAGAGTTTCTGCGGGCGGAAGAAGAGGAAGTGACGGAGTCTTCTTTCCTGGGGAATATTTACAGACTGTACTATTATGTTGCGCATGAAAGCCTGCATGCCGGGAACAACTACGGTAGTATCAGATTGGTGTTTGATGATGGTACTGTCACAAAGATACCGGTCACATTGGTACGCCGTATATCCGGCAGAAAGAAATTCGAGCGATACCAGGAGAAAAAGGCGCTTACGGTGGAACTGATGGACTCTTATCAGACATTTCGCCTGAAAAGGATCAGTACCAGTACCTGGATGGCGGAGACGAACAGGTTGTTAAACAGACTGCTGGAGATCGACGACAGGGACATAGCTTTAAAGCTCTTCCAGGCACAGATGATGCTTACGGAAGAACGTTATAATGAAGCGAGATGGATGATCGAGAAATATGAAGACCGGGTAGCCGGATGCAGGGAAGAATATCCGGAATTATGGTGTTATTATCTGTATCTTACGACTTTATACAGCAGAGAAGACAGCTATGTGGATGAAGTGGCGGAGACTGTTGCCGATATGTATGTGCGCAACAGAGGAAACTGGCGGATCGCGTGGCTTCTTATGTATCTGTCGGAAGAATATATCAGGGATCCTGTCCGGAAGTGGGGACTGTTGGAAGAAGTATTCCGGTATCACTGTACGTCGCCGGTCATCTATATAGAGGCATGGCATCTGCTGTGTATGAATCCGGCGATGCTTATGAAGCTGGATCTGTTTGAGCAGCAGATTCTCTCTTTTGCGGTCAGACATGGTTTGATGAAGGAAGAGATTATCCTGCAGGTTGTTTATCTGTCGCAGAAGGAGAAGCTGTATTCCGAGAGCATTCTGCGTATCCTGAAGGGATGTTATGCAATGCGGCCGCAGAATGATATCCTGCATGCAATCTGTGCATTGCTGATCAAGGGAAATCGTTGTGGAGCGGTTTATTTTGAATGGTATAAGGCCGGCGTGGAGCAGAATCTTCGGATCACACGTCTGTATGAATATTACATGATGTCGGCTCCCCTGGATTACAGTGAGCCTGTCCCGAAGATCGTACTCATGTACTTTGCATACCAGAGTAATCTGAATTATGAGATCACGGCATATTTGTATGCCTATGTACATAAGCACAGAGCAGAGATCACGGAGATTTATATAAATTACACGGCGGCTATCGAACGGTTTGTAGCGGAGCAGATACGGTATGGCAGGATCAACAGAGATTTGGCGTACCTGTACCGCAATGTGATCAGTCTGCCGATGATCGACGAGGAGAGTGCGGCACAGCTGGTGACACTTCTTTTTCTAAAGGAGATCAGGGTCTGTTCCGATAAGATTGTAGAGGCGTATGTTGTTTATCCGTATGGGGTGGAAGAGAATGTTTATCCGGTGTCCGACGGAAAGGCGCTGGTGCCTGTCTATGATTCTGACTGCAGGATTGTACTGGGGGACAGGGAGGGGAACCGCTATACGGTCAGTATAGGCTGTCAGGAAGAAGAGCTGTGTGGGCCCGCCAGGCTGGCGCTGATGATCGCACCTTTTGTGAGGGACAATCTGTGGTATGCGGTGTATACTTGCTTTGAGTATCAGAAGACGCTTACGGTACAGGATGATAATGTGGATCTGTATATGCGGCTTTCCTTATCCGAGCGGGTGGCGGAACCGATGAAGAAAATACTGCGCATGATGCTGGTGCGGTTCTTCTATGCGAAGGACCGGATGAGGGAGCTGGATGATTATTTGGTGACGCTTCGTCCCGAGGATGTACAGAAACGGGAACGAAAGGAAATCATCCGATGTATGGTCGTCCGGGGAATGTATGAGGAGGCGTGGCAGTGGGTTAAGCGCTGCGGACCGTACGATATGGATGCCAAGGTGCTTTTGAAGCTGTGCAGCAGATTACTGGATGGAGAAGAGCGGAAAGAAGATCCTGTCATGACAGATGTTCTTTCTTATGTGGTACAGCGCGGTAAGTATGATGAGAATGTGCTGGATCATCTGGTGAAGTTCTTCCAGGGCAGCATCAAGGAGATGCGGGATATATGGAAGACGGCGGAGTCTTTCGGGGTAAATACCTATGCGCTTTGTGAACGGATGCTGGAGCAGATGCTGTATACGGGAGCCCATGTGGGAGAGAAGATCGAGATCTTCAGGACCTACAACAGAGGAATGGGAAATGAAGAACTGCGGATGGCCTTTTTGTCTCAATGCTGCTATGACTATATGGTGAAAGAGCAGATTGCAGATCCGTATATATTCTGGGGTATCATGCAATTATATCAGAAGGAAGCATTTATGCACCGTGTGTGCAAGATGGCCTTTTTGCAGTATTATGCGGAGAACAGACACGAGCAGGATGAGCGGGTCAGACAGACATGCTGTGCTTTTCTGCAGGATCTGTTGGCGGAGAGGATCGTCCTGCCGTTGTATAAAGATTACCAGGGGTACATTCCGCAAATGGATGAATATCAGGATAAGACTTTGATCGAGTATCGGGTAAGGTCCGGATACAGAGCCGTGATTCATTATATGATACAGGATGAAGGAAGTGCGGAGAGCGAGTATTGCCAGGAAGAGATGAGGGATATGTTTGCAGGCATCTGCGTCAAGGAATTTATCCTCTTCTTCGGTGAGAGACTGCAGTACTATATTACAGAGGAGTCGGAGAACGGGGCATGGCCGACCAGAAGCAACAGTATTGCGGCAAGCGATATGGAGCAGGACGATTTTGAAAGCCGTTACACGGTGCTTAATGATATTATGATCGGAAAAACACTGCATGACTATGATACGGTGAATGATCTGATGATGCAGTATTACAGGCAGGATTTTATGGTGGATCACCTGTTTAAACTGCGTTGAGTGGTGGATGATATATCATTTTACTATGAAAGTCTCTGACTTTCACAGCATGGATGGACATGCGGCCGGCCGACGGCAGGTTGAGCATGATGGGGGTTTACTATGAAAGTCTTCGACTTTCATAGCATGGATGGCCAGGCGGCCCGCCAGGCGGCAGGTTGAGCATGATGTAAGTTTACTATGAAAGTCTTCGACTTTCACAGCATGGATGGACATGCGGCCGGCCCGACGGCAGGCTGAGCATGATGTAAGTTTACAGAGAAAAGGATGGCAGGCACGGATGTTCTTGGATCGAAAGGATGGGAACAAACTGCATAAGGGAAGCGTACTGGTTGGGTATGACCTGGGAAACCGGTATTCTCAGATCAGTTACTGTATCTATGGGCAGGAGGATGTGGATACGGTGGCAACTGTGGTTGGAACGAAGCAGTATAATATTCCGACAGTATTATGTAAACGCAAAGGGGCTAATCAATGGCTTTATGGTAAGGATGCCGTAAAAAATGAGCAGGAGGATATGATTCCGGTTACCGGTCTTGTTACCTTGGCGAGAAAGGGTGAAGAGGTGAAGCTGGAGGACGAAATCTTCGACCCGGTGGCATTGCTCACGTTGTTCATCCGCCGTACCATGACTTTGATGAATTTTATAGCTCCTGTCGAGAAAATTGATGCGATCATGTTCACGGTGGATGAACCGGATGACCGGATGGTGGAAATTTTAACGTTGGTATCCGCGAATCTTGGCCTGAAAACGCCGCGCATATTTTTCCAGGGCCATACGGAAAGTTTTTATTCCTTTATGCTGCATCAGCCGGCAGATCTGTGGTATCATCAGGTGCTGGCCTGCGAACATGACGGCCTGCGGTTGAAACTGTATCGAATGGAATGCAATAAGCGTACCACGCCGGTCGTCGTCCTGATTGAGGAACAGATCTACGAGACACTTGTGATCCCGGAAGAGTCGGAGGACGAGAAAGTCAGACAGGATGCCGGCCGTCTGGCGGATGAGAGATTCCTGGGCATACTGCAGGGCATGTGCGAAGGAAGGTTTATATCGACCGTCTATCTTCTGGGAGACGGATTCCGGACCGGATGGCAGGAGCGGTCTTTACAGTTTCTTTGCCGTAACAGGCGGGTGTTTCAGGGAAATAACCTTTTCAGTAAGGGAGCCTGCTATGGCCTCCTGGAGAAGCTGGAGCCGGGGGAAGAGGGCAGGAAGCATGTTTTTCTCGGAAGGGATATGCTGAAAGCCAATATAGGCATGCATGTCATGCGGCAGGGAAAGGAGTCCTATTATGCGCTTCTGGATGCCGGAGAGAACTGGTATGAACTATACAAAGAGTGTGATTTCCTCCTGACGAAGGAGAAAGAGCTGAAGTTTGTGATAACGCCGCTTGACGGAAAACACGTGCAGACGAAGGTGATCACTCTGTCGGGGGAAAGTGATAATGGGGCGCCTTTTACGAGATACCATATGGAAATGAAGATGAATGCGCCAAATCAGGTGTGTATTAAAGTGACGGATCTGGGATTCGGTGATTTTTTCGAGGCGGGCGGAAGCGTTTGGGAGGAGTCTTTTCAGGTATCCTGAATGAAAAGGACGGAAGAAAATGGGACAGATCATATTGGGAACCGGCAGGCAGGCCGGGAAACCCTACTTCGTAGAGAAATTTTACGTTAATTTATATTCGGTGGAGGAGCTGTGTTATCTGCTGGTAGAGAAGGCGGAGATGCTGGATCCGGAGATCATGCGCAGAGACCTGGTGCAGTGGCTGGATGAGCAGTGCGGCTTAAATCAGCTGGCGCATGCATTGTACTCCCTGCTGAACCAGAATGGTTCCACGGCGGCATTTGCGGGTATTATATTGGAGTATGTAAATTTGTATCCGGCGGATGTGGTGTCCAGAACAGAGGAGATCATCAGGAACAATGAGGATTTAAGCCCCTGGGAGCGCCAGAAAGCCAAGGCGGATTATATGCTGCTGCACGGAAGATTCTACGGGGCGTTGAAGCAGTACCATTCCCTTCTCACACAGGTCCCGGAGACGAACAGGCCGCTGCGGTCACAGGTTTTGCATAATATGGGAGTGGCTTATGCGAAACTGTTTATGTTCAGGCAGGCTGCCGATCGGTTCCTGCAGGCCTATGAGGCCGACGGTGTGGAGGACAGCCTGGCGCTGTACCTGGCCAGCGTGCGTTTTTACAGTCAGGATAAAGAGTATATTTCCTTTATTGCCGATCATCCGGAGTATCACAATGCATCGCTGCGGGTAGAGAGGCGGATGGAGCAGGCGGCAGGACAGTTTGAGGCGACGGATGAGAATCGTATGCTTTTTACGCTGCAGGTGTTCAAAGAGGAAGGAAGCAGTACGGCTGGAAATGATACGCCTTATTATGAGGAGATCGAGAAGCTGACGAATGAACTGAAAGAACGATACAGAGAGTATGTGTCATAGGATGGAAGATGTTGTAACCGTGAAGAACGTGTAACTTGGCGAAGAGCGATATGGAAAATATGGAAAATCTGGACAGGCGGAAGAGATAATGGGATGGTTTAAGAATCTAAAGAATAAATTATTTGACAAAAAGGACCGGACAGACCTCTATGAAGGCGAGTGGGAAGAGGAGGAGGTCGAGCACCAGATCGACTATGACAATAAGGAGCAGAGGGATGATTACGTCAAAAACTGTCTGGAACGTATGGCGGATGCGACGAAAGAGCTGGAGAATCTGACTTACGAATATGATATGGTCACATCATATCTGAAGGATATGGAAGAGATCGATGCGCTTCCACCGGAGGAGAAGGAGCAGTTGAAAGAATGCGCCGGACGGGTAGCCGACCTGCAGAGCAGCAGGGCGGATTTCATGGAACGGCCGCGCCGGATCAGCGAAGAAAACTATCAGCTTATGGAGAGGATAGCCGATGAAGTGGATGAGGGCTATGAGAAGCTCAGTGAGACAGAGGAGTACCAGAATCTGATCAGGCAGGACCTCAGCCGGCTGGACGGAGAGAGACATGCTTACGCCTATCGTAGAAGTGAAGTTATGGGTGTTATCGCCGATACGAGAGGGATGGCGGTCATCTGTGTCGTGGCGTTGGGGCTTTGTGTTTTACTGCTGCTTCTTTTGCAGTTTTTCCTGGAAATGGATACGGGAATCGGGTATTTGCTGACAGCGGCGGCGGCAGCGGTGACGATCACGGTGATCTATGTGAAGCATCTGGACGCAAGACAGGAGCTGCGCCGGGTGGAGAATGGGATCAATAAGATTATCCTTCTGCAGAATAAGGTGAAGATCAGATATGTCAACAATACCAATCTGCTGGAATACCTGCAGCTGAAATACGGGGTGGGCAGCGCTAAGGAATTGATGGAATTGTGGAGAAATTATGAGACGGAGAAAGCGGAGCGGGAAAGTCTCAGAAAAGCGGAGAGAGATCTTGATTACAACGAGCGGGAACTGCTGCAGATGTTAAAGTGTTACCAGATCAAGGATCCGGCCATATGGCTGCACCAGACGGAGGCGATTCTGGACCGGAAAGAGATGGTGGAGATCCGTCATAATTTGATTGTCAGGAGACAGTCCCTGCGCCGGCGGATGGATTACAACAAGGAAGTGGTGGCCGGCGGTTCCCAGCAGGAGATCAAAGCGCTGGTGGAGAAGTATCCGCAGTATGCCGGAGAGGTTATGAAATATGTGGAAGAGTATGAGAAGAAATACCAGAAAGAGCCGGAGTGAAGCGCATGGGATAGAAGCGGGGATGCGGTGGTTCGATGTGCCGGAGGAAAGAAGGGCGTGGATGAATAAGAGGGAGGAGAAGACAGTATGAGTACAGACAGATATGTAAGTCCGTTATCGGAGCGGTATGCCAGTAAGGAGATGCAGTATATTTTTTCGCCGGATATGAAATTCCGGACGTGGAGGAAGCTGTGGATCGCGCTGGCGGAGACGGAGATGGAGCTGGGACTTTGCCAGAACGGGCAGCCGGTTATCACGCAGGAGCAGATCGACGAGCTGAAAGCGCATGCGGAAGATATTAACTATGATGTGGCGAAGGCGCGGGAGAAGGAAGTGCGGCATGATGTGATGAGCCATGTTTATGCTTACGGGCAGCAGTGCCCGAAGGCGGCTGGTATTATTCATCTGGGAGCGACCTCCTGTTATGTGGGGGACAATACGGATATTATCGTGATGACGCAGGCCCTGCGTCTGGTGAAAAAGAAGCTGGTGAATGTGGTGGCGGAACTTGCCGGGTTTGCACGGGAGTATAAAGGGCTTCCGACGCTTGCCTTTACACATTTTCAGCCGGCACAGCCGACGACGGTGGGGAAGCGGGCGACGCTCTGGGCACAGGAATTCTGTCTGGATCTGGAAGATCTCGACTATGTGCTCTCGACGATGAAGCTTTTGGGTTCCAAGGGTACGACAGGAACCCAGGCCTCTTTTCTGGAGCTGTTCGATGGAGATCAGGAGACTATTGACAGGATTGATCCCATGATCGCACGGAAGATGGGATTTGAGAAATGCTATCCGGTTTCAGGACAGACCTACTCCCGTAAAGTGGATACCAGGGTGTGCAATGTACTGGCAGGAATCGCGGCCTCGGCCCATAAGATGTCCAATGATATCAGGCTGCTGCAGCACCTGAAAGAGGTGGAGGAACCTTTCGAGAAGAGCCAGATCGGCTCCTCGGCCATGGCGTATAAGCGCAACCCGATGCGGAGTGAGAGAATCGCATCCCTGTCCCGCTATGTGATGGTGGATGCGCTGAATCCGGCCATTACTTCGGCGACACAGTGGTTTGAGAGGACTCTGGATGATTCTGCCAATAAAAGGCTGTCGATTCCGGAAGCATTTCTGGCGGTGGACGGTATTCTGGATCTGTGTCTGAATGTGGTGGACGGACTGGTGGTATATGACAAGGTGATCACAAAGCGGCTTATGAGTGAGCTGCCTTTTATGGCTACGGAAAATATAATGATGGATGCGGTGAAGCGGGGCGGCAACAGACAGGAGCTGCATGAGAGGATCAGAGAACTGTCCATGGAAGCCGGCGCACATGTGAAAAGGGAAGGCCGGGAAAACGATCTGTTGGAGCTGATTGCGGCCGATCCGGCCTTTAATCTGTCGGAGGAGGAGCTTGAGGAGACAATGGATCCGAAGAAGTATGTGGGACGGGCGCCGATACAGGTGGAGAAGTTCCTGGAAGAAGTCGTGCAGCCGATTCTGGAGGAGAATGAGGCGCTGCTGGGAGTGAAGGCAGAGATTCATGTCTGAGCATACGGCGCCGGGGTGTACCCCGGCAGAACCGTGAGAAAAGCGACTTGCCGGTAACGGCGAAGCGGTGAGCAGCGCCGGTACGATGCAGCGACTTTAGGAGATACAGAGGAAAAGCGGGTGTAGGTATTGCGGAAGAGAAGGATATGGGGCAGGTACATATGGATGGGAATGGCTGTGGCAGTATTGTGCGTCAGCATGGGAATGGCTGTGGCGGCGAAAGAAGAGACTGCACAGGGGAATACGGACCGCCAGGTGCTGGAGGCGTATGAGGAGTATCAGGAGCGGTTGAACGGGATCGAGCGGCGGGCGGAGATTGCAGGAAGCGGTTTTTCTGTGATTGAGGATCAGATCTTTCCGCTGGAGACGGCCTGTTATGGGGAGATCCTGTTAGTGCCTGCCATGGAAGAACGTTACCGGCGGCTGGTGCTGTTTTTTACGAAGGAAGATGGAGCGGTGGTGTACCGGACGGATCAGCTGGCAGCCAACAGCTGGAATATGGGGACTCTGGAACAGCCTGTCGTGGAGATTGGAGCCGTTTCGTTTCAGGATCTGAACCGGGACGGGAGGATGGATATCGTGCTGATCGTCACCTGCCGGAACCGGACGGGGCTGTATGCAGGCAGGGAGTATAAGGTGGGAGATGTGCTCTTCCAGGGAGAAAAGGGGTTCTACCGAGATTACCGGATCTCGGATAAGATCAATCGATTCGGGATGAACAAGAGCGCGGAAAGTATCATTGCGTATGTCAGGGACGGGCGCTCCGCGGAATTCCTCTATACGGCGTCCACGAAAGAGGAGCTTTTAAAGAATGGCTTTGTCATTACGAAGGAGCAGGACTATTTCAGACAGTTCGAGAAGCTGGGGCATTTGGAGGTAATGCCGGGAAGCTACACGATTGCCGAGTTTTCGATTTTCATGATCTATCTGGTGGATGAACAGGGGAATATTGTCTGGAGCTTCCAGCCCATGGGAGACTATGACAATCTTTATGCGCTTAAGGGGATCACCTGCCGGGATATTGACGGGGACGGCATGAAAGACCTGCTGGTATTTGCCCGTTACAGCTATGAGGGAAGCGTGGACGAGGTGGTGATTGAGAGTGATTATCAGATCTATTACCAGAGAACCAGTGGTTTTGAGACGGATACGGAAGTGAAGAAGAAGGTCCGCTGCGGGGAGGAAGATACGGTGGCGGAGCTTGTAGACAGGGCGAGAGCCTATTGGGGATGGAGTCCGGAATGATGATTAAGATACTGATAGTGGATGATGAAAAGCCTATCTGCGACCTGATCGATATGAATCTGTCAGCGGCGGGCTATTTCTGTGTGGCGGTGCAGGATGGTCT